>NC_014816.1:2355000-2588221 GCF_000175215.2 Asticcacaulis excentricus CB 48
CGTTTCTTGGTAGGGTCTGAGCGTCGCATTGAACGTATCTGGCAAGGTCACTGGCCTGAGAGTGGACGGCTCGACCAGGGCGCGATAGGAGGCCCGAAGCGCATCTTTGTCGCGCTGTGAAAGCGCACTGTCTGATCCGAAATCGAGAAATATCCGTGCGGCTTTCGCAATTCTGAGCCTGCCGTTCTTTGCCAGCTCAAACGCGCCCAGTCGCAGTTCATGCAGCGACAATATCAAAGGCAAAAGTCTGCCGACTGCCACACTGAAATAGCGGCCGGCGGCGTTTTTGAAATAGATCGGCTCGTCGCCTTCAGACAGGGCTTTTAAGTCTTCGATCTGAAACGTCGGGTTTTTGATAAGATCAGCCAGAAGCGGGGCGAGATCCACCCTTTCGCCATCCACATCGATGCCCGCGTGAAGCTCAAGCCAGTCAATGCCTGAGCTTTCATTCAGGTCAAATGAGAGTTCCCCGCGCGACGTCGCGAGCTGATAGGGGAAATCCTCATCAAAATGGATTTCGATCCCCAGGGCCTTTAGGCGCGGCAGATCGTTTTCAAGGAACCAAAGCCACGCGTCAGGTGTCTCGAAGCTGTAGTGTCCATCGAAGGTGCTACTTAGCTCAGGATAAAGGATGGGAGCGAGTTCTGCACCCGTCGCCTCAAGCGCATCTATGACGTCTTTCTCGACTTCTTTAAATCGTGTCGCTCGAATGAAGCGGGCATCTTTGACGACCTCAAGCGTGCCGGCCGGATCAAACTTAAGGCTGCGCCATAATCGAGAAATCTCACCGTAGCGAAACGAGACTTCAAGCACGGGGATCCTGTCGGCCCCTGGCAAAGGACTCCACCCTCTCGGTTTTACCTTTGCTGTGGTGAAACTGAAGCGGGCGTTTGGTGGGGCATGGCTCTCCAGGGGCGGCAACAAAGCTTTAGGTGCCAGCGCTAAGGCTTGAGGAAAGGCCTTCTGCAAAGCTTGGGAAACTAACGGCGCGTGTTCGGGTCTTAAGGCTGGCGCTCTCAGAAACGCCCTTGCCTGGGCGGGGTTTAGGGGTAGCTCAATGCGACCAACAAGTGCGTTTTCAACATCCACATAGACGGGTGGTTCGGTGTCGAAAGCGGTTGCCTGGTCCACCAGGAGTCTGGGATGCAGATGTTTATCAGAGGCACTGAGCTCCCAGTCGATCCGCCCATTGCGAGGAGCACCCATAGCAAACACCGGACCTAATTCTTCCCAGTAGAGACGTCCGGTCTCCACCAGACGCTGCAACATTGAGAAGTCCGCAACTTTCAAATTCAAAGGCGAGTACGCATAGGTATGGCTATGTGTGGCCTGATTAAGCGCCTCATAGAGTTTCACATCAGAATCGAGGATGTAGGCGGGCCGGCGCCAGTTTGCGGCGCGATCAAAATTAGCCCGCTCAAGCCGGGCAGAAAAGACGCCAGACTTATTCAGGCGCGCTGACTTTATAGACACACGCAATTCCGGTGTCCGTACGCCGCCGCCACTGGACGAGAGAATGTAAACGACGCGCTGATTGATGGTGTCAGGATAGGTATCGGGGGCTTCAAGCCGGGCCAGGTCTTCAATCCACTGCCTCGCAGAAAGCGGAAGCTCCGGTGCCTCAGCTCCGTTTGTCTCATCGGAAGGGACACCCTCAGATCCCTCCCCCTCGCTAGATGCAAAGTACGCGATCACAGCCGCGACGGCGTGCTTGCAGTTATACTGAACCGGACATGTGCATTCGGCGGTGAACTGCGGGGGTGAGACCCGAAACCCCCGCATACTGACCTCGACACGATAGTCGGTTTTGCCAGAGCCCCGCACGCGTGCCTCCAGCCAGTCCCCCATCAATTGCGTCGATAGCACGCGCCCCTCAAGTCGATAGGTCAGGCCGCGTTTATAGGTCTCCTGACCGACAGAACGGGCCATCAGGTTAGACGCGACCATCTTCAGGGACATTTAGAATCTCCGCGGGGGTTAGCCCAGGCATCTTAGAGGAATGGGGGGTATTGCAGAACCCGCAAATGCAGTCGCAACAGAGGCGGAGCTTTACGACCCACTCGAGAAACTGACGCCAATCCTGTCGAGACGCTCCCGAGGACGATACGGCAACAGCTTGCCGGTAGCCCCTCCGAAACTGACATAAGGCTATTCAACAACGTGACGCAGGGCCGGTGCGCAGGTCCAGTATGGCCGCGCGAGGCCCACTCCCTCACTCTCGGCTAAATACACCTCTGCGCAAGTATGTCGGCCGAGAGCCAGGGTTCAAATACGGGGAAGGCCTTCCCCGCATTCTGGCTGCAGATGTTACACCGGAACGCTCGGGCAGTCAGGGCGCACTGGCAGAAAATCTTGGCTAAAGTTTCAAGTAGTCATACATGGCCTATAAAAATCTATATCCGATCATATTTGGACGATTAATATGGGATCGCCGAAGGCAAAGTTAGCTCTTGAACGGCTAGGACAGGATATCCGCAACGCGCGCCTGCGGCGTCGCATCACCGTTGCAGATCTCGCTTTGCGTTCGGGGACCTCGCCAAGTTCCATCGCGCGTCTTGAACAGGGCGATCCGAGCGTTGCCATCGGAACGCATGCTGATGTTCTGGTTGTACTTGGCCTTCTGGGGCGGCTCTCTGACCTGATCGATATCCGCAAGGACGATCTGGGACTGGCACTGACAGTCGTGCAAGGACCGCGCCGGGGCCGCTCCTTCGCCACAAGGCTGAAAATCAGGAGGCTCAGACTGAGGAAAACCAGGATCGGCGGGATATCGCACACCCTGACGGGATCTCCTTCTGATGTCAAATTTTGTCGCTCAGGTTGCGCTTGGCGAAGGCCGGACATCGGTGGGCCAGTTGCGTTTCCCCCATATCGCGCCCCGCCAATTCTCGACCTTCGCCTATGACGCCGAATGGAATGATAAACCACACGCCTTCGCTATACAGCCTGATTTTCCTCTTGAGTCCGGTCCGTTTCACACATCCGGCCAACCCGGCAACATGCGCGACGCTTTGGTAGGCGCGTTCGCGGACGGCGCCCGAGGGAATAGGCGCCCTACGGCCATTGCTGATTGCCGTGCAGCAGGCGTATGACCTCTACGATCTTATACCGCTTTTTCACACGATACACTGCGATAAACGCTGTGCCCTGGATGACAAGCTCGCGAGTGGTCTTCATACGACCGGTGCGGCCCATTTCTGGAAAGTTCGCATGGGCACTTACCTGGTCGGTAATCAGCTCGTCTTGATCGACTGCAGCGGAAGGGTTCCGCTCCGCGATGTAGTCGATGTTCCGGTCGAGGTCATCGAGAGCATCCTGTAACCAGACTACGATCAAGCCTTAGCCCCCGCACGTGCCAAGAGCTCTATTCGTCTGGCGGCCCTCATTGCTTCCACGTCTTCGTGGCTTACCCAGACCGCATTCGAGGAATCGGCAGCTTTGAGCCCTTTAGCGACTTCCTGCCGGAACCATCTGTCATGCGAGGCGGCTTCGTGGGCTTCTTTAAGTGCGACGGAGCGGTCGGGGCGCGTGTTGCCCCCCTTCTTGTAGCCCGCAGTTTCCACCCCAAATGCCTCGATGCCTAACTTTCTAAGATAGTCAATCAGGGTATCAATCTTCTTGAACACCCTGGGTTCGGATTTGCGTTGAACTGAGAGTATATAGAATTTTCCAGCCTTGACGCGCACGACCACCTCCCAGCCGCCTTCACAGCCCACAACCCGTGCCTCTTTTACTGCGCCGTTTTCGACGAGCTGGATAAGGTGGTTGTGGTCAATGCTGCCGTCGATGACGAGAGAAGCCATATCATTCTCCAAATTTACTGTTCAAAGTGTAGTCAATTAATTATAGTTTGCAACGAAAATGGCGAGCTTTGCGACCGCCCACGCCTCCGAAAATCGACAGTGGTTAGCACCCTAAGCTGGGCTGCCCGCAATAACCTGTCGTTCGAGAGTTAAAACCGGCGGCAATTTATTAACAGGCCTCTGTTACAAATCGACCTGCGTGCAAGGTTGTGACCATTGCCGTCGGGCGCAGAAGCCTCGTCAGAGGCGCACTGAACGGGTCACACCCGCTTGCGAAGACACCTCTAGAAGAGTTCGGTGTAATGGTTCGAACTACCTTGCCTTCAGCCCATTGGTTGTCGCGCATTGCTTTAGTATGCGCCTTTTCGCTGCTCGCCGCCTGCGGCGGCGGCGGAGGTGGAGGCAGCACCGGTGGATCGGGGACAACAACGCCGGCGCCACCTGCCAGACCGACACAAGCCGAAGCCAGCCGGTTTCTTGCACAGGCCACTTTCGGCGCAAATGATGCGGACATTTCTGCAGTCACCTCAAGCGGCTATAGCGACTGGATCAATGCGCAAATGGCGTTGCCTCTAGGGCCTACGCACCTCTCTCAGATGGATACGCGGCTTACCGCCCTTCAGGCGACAAACCCGAACGCCAGTTTAAACGCGAACCACTTTTACGAGACCTTTTATAATCAGGCAGTGACCGCGCCTGATCAGCTGAGACAACGGGTAAAGTTCGCCCTGTCTGAGATTTTTGTGACGTCACTGTCGGCCAGCAATATCAATGTCCGCACCAATGCGTCCTTCTACGACATGCTGGGAAAAAACGCCTTTGGTAACTTCCGCACCCTTTTACAGGATGTGACCTACCATCCGGCGATGGGCCAGTATCTCACCTATCTTGCCAACCAAAAAGAGAATGCCTCGACTGGACGCAATCCGGATGAGAACTATGCGCGTGAGGTGATGCAGCTTTTTACCATTGACATTTATGAGCTCAATGCGGATGGCACCCTCAAAACCGACCTTTTCGGAAAGACCACGCCCACCTACTCAACGGCCGATATACAAGGCCTGGCTAAGGTGTTTACGGGGCTTTCCTGGTATCATCCGACACCTACCAACTCGACATTTTTCGGAGGCAGCCGGGACGCCTCTTCCTATACCCGGGCGATGATTGGTTACCCCAATTATCACTCTGTGTCTGAGAAGACCTTCCTCGGCACGACAATCCCGGCGTCAGCGACGCCGAATGTCGATGGCGACCTGACGATCGCCATCGACACCCTGTTCAACCACCCAAACGTCGGCCCCTTTATATCGAAACAGCTCATCCAGCGACTGGTCACCTCTAACCCATCGCCCGACTACATTCGACGCGTCGCCGCGGTGTTCAACAACAATGGATCTGGTGTTCGCGGGGATATGGGTGCGGTGATCCGTGCGATTTTGCTCGACACCGAAGCGCGCACAGCCTCGAGTGATCCGGACTACGGAAAGCTTCGCGAGCCTGTGATCCGTCTCACCCATTTCCTGAGATCTTTTGAGGTAACGTCTACGAGCGGCAACTGGTCGATTGGATCGACCTCTGCTCAGACCTCCCTCAACCAGTCGCCGTTGACCTCACCTTCGGTATTCAATTTCTTTCGTCCCGGCTACATCCCGCCAAACACAAGCATAGGCGGCCGGAACAAGGTGGCGCCTGAAATGCAGATTTCGGATGAAGTCTCGACCGCGGCCTACGTCAACCTCATGATGAGCGCCATCAATACCGGGTTTAGCAGCGGGGACGTAAAGTCAGCCTATACCAAAGAACTGGCTGTTGCGAGCGATGCCACCGCTTTGACTGAGCGCATGAATCTCCTGCTGTTTGCAGGCCTCATGTCCGATACGCTCAAGACCAAAATTGTCACAGCGGTCAACACCGTCACCATACCCGCTTCCGGGACGACGGCGCAGGTAGATGCCGCCAAACTCAATCGCGTTAAACTGGCCGTCCTATTGAGCATGGCCTCGCCAGAATACGTAGCCCAACGCTAACAGCGGCTCGAAGGATTTTCCTATGACTTCACACATTGACCGCCGCGCGTTTCTACGACTGGGCATGGGCCTTGGCGGGCTCGCGACCGCCACCTCCTTTGGCTTGCAACTGGCGGCCGCCGGGTCCGCGGCAGGCCAAAGCGCGACGGACTATAAAGCCCTCGTCTGCATATTCCTCTTCGGTGGGAATGACGCCAACAACATGGTTTTGCCCACGGACGCTGACTCGTGGGGCCGCTATTTTTCGGCTCGCAATCAAGGCGCCGGTCCTATCGCCCTTATGCCGGTGGGCACGGCCCCAACACCTGTGGGCCAGGTAAACAGCGTAACAGGACGCACCTCCGCCCTTGGAAAGCCGGAACACTGGGGAGGCGTCCTCGCAATTGCGCCCAAAACCGCACAAGCCATTCCGCAGAATACGAGTGCTACGACACGCACCTTTGGCCTTCATCCGTTAATGAGCGAAACGAAATCGCTTTTTGACCAGGGACGTCTGGCGGTTCTGGCCAACGTCGGAACATTGATCCAGCCGACAACAAAGGTGCAATTCAACGCCAAAAGCGTTCCCCTGCCTGTCAGCCTTTTTTCGCACAACGACCAGCAGTCAACCTGGCAGGCTGGCGCCACCGAGGGCGCCCGCACCGGTTGGGGTGGGCGAATGGGCGACCTGCTTATGAGCGTGAACGGACAGAACACAATCTTCACCGCTATAACGGCCGGCGGCACCGCTGTGTTTTTGTCGGGCCAGAATGTGCTTCAGTACCCCCTCTCAACCAACGCCTCACCCGCGGTTACGGTATCAGGTACGCTGGGCTCCTCACTCTTTGGCTCATCTCAGGCGCCCGCCGCACTCAAGGATATCATCCGGGACTCAGTCACGTCATCCACTCTGGCAAATGATTACGGCGCGGTTGTAAACCGCAGTGTTGGTGCCTCAAGTGTGCTCAATGAGGTCTTCGGGCGCGCGGTCGTCACAGCCGTGCCCTCACCCCCCGCCTACACCAATCCGTCGACAGGCCAGACCGAGACCAATAGCCTCGCCTTGCAACTTCGCACCGTGGCACGGATGATCGCCGCAGCGCCTGCCTTTGGATTGAAGCGCCAGGTGTTTATGGTGTCGCTGGGCGGATGGGACAGCCACGATAACCAAAATCGCGACCAGGCGAACAACCTCTCGAAAGTGTCTCAAGCCCTCTCTTATTTCGACAGCGCGCTTGCCAACATCGGCGGCGTGGATATGCGCTCCAATGTAACCGCATTTACCGCATCGGACTTTTCACGCACGTACAGCACGAATGGCGATGGCACGGATCACGCCTGGGCGGGACCGCAACTCATAATGGGCGGCGCCGTAAAAGGCGGGGACATGTACGGTCTTTACCCCACCGTCGGCATGGACATAAATGGATTTTCGAACCCCTACATGACGGGAGCGGCCTTTATCCCCACGACCTCGGTGGACCAGTATGCCGCAACGCTTGGAGGATGGTTCGGCGTCTCATCTTCCGATCTGAATACAATCTTTCCCAACCTGAAGAACTTTAACGAGCCAAATCTGGGCTTTGTTTAAGAGTCAAAAGACAACAGACCGCAATCGGCACCCCGACGAAGCCCACTTATCAAAAACTTATGTTTTTAGGTCGCTTACCTGATCGCTCGTTTATGCGGCACCGCACCATAACAATGGTACCTCAAACTACGCCGGGGCCATCAACGCCACGCACACCGGCTTGAGGGGGTCAATAGCCCCGGCGCCCACCCCGTCGGGGCTAACCTTTCAGATGACGCGGGATTCGGTCTCTTCGCGCACCGGACTAACCAACGCTCTGAGGCTCTTCGCGCCACCTCCAACCCCTACAAATCTATCTGCCGGCAAAAAACGGCCGACGGGTGTACCGAGAGCACTAATTCACAATTGCGCGCGGAACTTCAGGGCAAGGTACGCCGCCTCAAGTTCGGAAAGGGTGAGCGTCTGCCAGTTCGGCGGCACTTCGCCCTCAAAGAGATTTTCGAGCTCAATAGCGATCCCCACATAGGCAAGAGAGTCAACGCCAAGGTCACCGAAAGTCGAGGACGGTGTGAACGGATGGTGTGGTAGCTTTGAGCGGAACAGGTCACCTACATTTTCATAGCTGACAGCTGATAATCCCAAGAGCTCTTCAACCGTACGCACAAGCCGTTCAAGAAAACCGCTGCGAGACGGATTTGAGGGCTGGCGCCCAAGCCTCAGGACCGTCCCGTAGTCGACCTTGCCATTAGGAAGGGTAGGCACAGTCTCAAAATGACGGGCACAGAAGAGCGTGGCGGGCAATGAAAAGCGCTTAGCCACCGCCTCAAGATCCACTCCCTCCCTCTCCTCTTCGCCTACTGCATGAAAGGCGATGACCACAAGTTCATCATCGCCCGCGACGGCTAAGACATCGGGGTACTGGGACTTCAGCCAGCTCTGGACCTCATCGAGATTGAGCCGGCTCCCGAACGGTTTCACAAACCGCGAAGATCGACCGACAATGGAAATGAGCCCATGTTCATCCTTCACGGCGACATCCCCCGTCAGGAGACGCCTCGGCGTTTCATCTGTCGCAAGTTCAAATGGCGTTTGCGCATACCCCATCATGATATTGGGGCCTTCATAGACAAGCTCGCCCGGATGACCCGCTTCGTCGATGTCGCGGCCGTTGGCGTCAATGAGGCTAAAACGGCCGCCGGGAACGGCGATGCCTATGGAGCCTGGGTTGGCTTCGGCAAGCTCCGGCGGCAGGTAGCTCATCCGAGGGGCGGCTTCTGTCTGTCCGTACATCACATAGAATGCCCGACCTGACCGAGCAAACAGACCCGCGAATTCCTTTACAAGCGAGGCTTCAAGTCGGCCGCCGGCCTGGGTGGCATATCTGAGCGACGGATACTGAGCCGGATCAAAACCCATACGTTTAAGGGTCTCAAAGGTGTAGGGCACACCGGCAAAGCTTGTCGCCTCAGTGGCCTTAAACTGCGCCCAGAACGTCTCTTCGTTCGCTGAAGCGTCACTGAGGACAAGTGCTGCGCCCACAGCGAGGTGTGAGTGAATAATCGACAGGCCGTAAGAATAGAACGGCCGAAGGTGTTGGAAGGCACGTTCAGTCTGATCGAGGTTCAGGTATTGCGCAATGGCGCGTGCATTGGCCTCAAGGCTTGAGCTTGAGTGCTTCACAAACTTTGGGGAACCCGTCGATCCCGAGGTAGACAGGAGAAGCAACAGGTCAGGGTGAAGCTCTAGTTGTCGGTCATGGGTAAGCGCACGTGTCTGGTTTGGGCCAAGAAGGAGGTTTGGCTCGTAAAGGCTAATCAGGTCGCGTGTTTTAGGATCGCTCAGACACTCTACAAGATGCACGACGCATCCTGACTGCAGACAGGCCAGATAGTCGACGAAGAAGGCCAACTCATTGGAGGCTTCGAGGAAAACAAGTGGCCTCAGCCCTTTGAGGCTTGTTTGAAGATCCGTTGATCTTTGCTCAACGGCGCGTGCGAGTTCGGCATAGTCGGTCACCGTGCCGCCGCGCGCCTCAACCAGCGCCGGTGCGTGCCCAAACCTGGACAGATCTTCGAAAAAGAGCGGCAGACGCTTCTGTGCAGGGGCTGTAATCACCAGGATCTACCCTCCAATAATCAGTCGGCTGCGTTCGCGCAGGCATAACTTTAAGACGAGGTAGGTAAGGATAGACAAGGCCAGCATAGAGACAAAGGCTGCGACAATGAGCGGAACTTCCAGGACAGGATAGAGGCTGCCATTTCCATCAACGAGTTTGGCAAACACTGAGCGGATGAGTGCGGCGAAGTAGCCATGTATGAAAAAGATGAAGAAGCTCAGTCGGGCAAACAGATCAAGCCAGATGTCTTTACGCCGGAAAAACTGCTGGAAGACGCCGAATAGGAGGACAATGATGGGCAGATAAAACAGCATCGTCCCTGTCCGGTCTGGCGTTATCCCGCTCAGTTTAAGTCCAATGAAGGCGAGGCCATAAGCGATCAGATAGGCGCAAAAAATCGGCAGCAACGTAGAGCCCGAACGCTCAAGAGTGAATTTGTTAGCCGAAAGGAGCATGCCCAGAAGGTAGGCCGGAATAAAGAAGATGAACGCCTGGAAGGGCTGGTCGTTCAGGGGCGGCCGACCTACCCACACCGCAAGACCGCAAGCGAGGATAAAGGCCGGCAGAACGAGCTTTAAGCGGGAAAGCCCCGAAAAGAGGGGGGCGGCGAGATAGAATATCCCGATCATAGGGATGAACCAAAGGGGGCCTAGCCCCGCACCGGTAAAGACGAGCAGAACGCACTTCTCTAACACGCCCATCTGGGCGAAAGCCGCCATATCAATCCAGGGGTGGTCGCCTTTCAGACCGAGGACGTAGAGAAGGTTGGCCGGTAGGGAAAGTACGAGGTAGGGCACACCGACATAGATGGCCTTGCTCTTAAGGTAGGGAAGGTATCGAAAGCCCGGGAGTGCCGTCTGAAAAACGTAACCCGATATGGCCATAAAAAGGAGCGTCGCACCGCCGACGAAATAGTCGATAAACTCGCCGATCAGGCCAAGAGATGGCAGTGTTGAAACCGCATGGGTGGCGACAATCAGAAGGATGGCGAGCCCACGAAGATTGTTTATGAACTGCAAAAAGGGCTCCTGCAACGCCTTGCGGGGGAAACGGTAAGAGAGCCTGGAGTCAGGGCATATCGTTTAAGTACACTTCAGCAATATGTGCGCCACAAGATTGAAGATTCAATGAAGTCAGACGTTTTCCACATTTGAATGTTTCAGATTACCCGCAGTTTGGGCGCTACCACATTCCGATAGGACAAGTCTGAACTCTTTTGAACACGAGAGGTTCAGCGATCAGGATCAGGACCAAGGCGTTCCTGGTCTGCGCAGGCTAAGCGCTATTTACATCCTGGAGCAGGATTTGGGATTGTGCTCGCAGACACTTGGCGAGAGAACAAATGCGAATGCCTCAATCGGCACGATAACCCCTGCGGACTAGAGCGCTGCGGAAATGCGTGCCGGAGTTTTCGGACAAAAAGGCGCGTCAGAACAGAAATTGAGCGCCACGACGCGCCTCAACTGAGCCAACGAAAGCTTTAGGAATGCCCGCTTAATCCAGAAAGCGTGTTATGGGCGAGCACCTGCTGCTGCGGACCCGGAGAATGCACGAGTTGTTTAAGCTCTATCACACCGCCAAGCATAAGGCACAAAACGAGCCAGCTCCCAATGGACAATGCCACTGTGATCAAAACCTTTGTTCGCATGGATAAGGATGTCCGGGCCAATTTCATGTGCATAGTTAACACTCAAAATAGGGCAATTTTTAGGATGCCGCTTCAACTCGAGACGTTCATAGCCTGCACACGATCATGGCCCCCACATCAGTAAGCGTTGTCGTCCCCTAAAACGACGCGAACCGTGCCCAGCATGATTTTTACGTCCTTAACGAACGACCAGTTTTCAATATATTCAATGTCAGACTGGACCCGGTTTTCGATATCACAGGCATCGCGGATTTCGCCCCGGAAGCCTCGCACCTGGGCAAGTCCGGTGAGCCCGGGCTTCGCAAGAAAGCGAAGCTCATAATTGTCGACCTGTTCGGAAAAAATCTTGTCGTGGCTGAGCGCGTGAGGCCTAGGGCCGACAAATGACATGTCGCCCTTAAGGATGTTAAAAAACTGCGGCAGTTCATCAAGACTGGTCCGGCGCAGAATGCCGCCTACTCGCGTTACACGCAGATCCGTCGCTTTGGCCTGGCTCACTACGTCGCCATCCTCCATGACGCTCATGGAGCGAAACTTATAGATATGGAATTGACGGCCGTTCAGGCCACTGCGCCGCTGCTTAAAGATCACCGGTCCTTTGCTATCGAGCTTAACGGCGAAGGCAATAAGGACGAGGGCCGGGAGAAGAAAGAGAATCGCAAACCCCGCGACAGCAATGTCGAATAGCCGCTTAGTTGGGCTGACCGCGACACGGGAAGCTATTCTCGGTCTTTGTCGGGACATGGGTGCTGCCCTCTGTCCGCTCAGCGCTTCAACGGTTTGCATAATTCATCCCTATAATGGGGAACGAGCTGAAGAGAAATGAAAAGCCAATGCAGAGTCAAGCTACCGCATCGCAGCAATATCACAAGTAATAAATTGGTATGCAACTCATACACCATACCTTACCGAGGCGATACCCCCATTCGGCCCGGGTAACAATGAAATTCGCCCGAGAGGTTAGTTTCTGACAGCACGTCCGGTCAACTCGGTGTGACCACGAACAGCTCTCAGCGGTGAACAACCGACGATAGGGAGAACAGTTCAGCTTATTTTGAAATAAAAACAGTTGCTTGATAAACGTCTGCAGCACGACGAGGCAATGACCCCTCACTTGCGCCCACAGATTCCGGGATCAGTTTTGGAGGTCAGAGATCTCAGAGAGGCACACCTGTAGCGTGAAGAATCACAGGGAACCCGATACCGCCGACTGTCTCACTACGATCCACTCAATCGGATTTTGCACCGCATCAACACATTGTCTTGAATTGATACAGACGCGAAAGCGTGCGCGTTTCGTTAACTCATAAACTGTGGGGACAGTATGGGCATGTCAGTTCAAGATCATGGCGCGAGCGAGCGCGGGAAATCACACTTTGTATTTGAAGGTCAGCGCGATGACCGTCCGCCTGCGGCAGATCGCCTTTTCGTCATAATCGGGCTCGCCTTATTCTCTTGGCTCGCCATAGGGGCTTTCCTATACGCGGTAGCCCCACTTATCATCCATCAGTGATGAATCGACCTAAGCTGAGCGCCGAAGCTTAGCGGGGATTTTCGTGTCGCCCAGGCGGCGTTGCGGCTTGACGTCGCCACGCATGAAACCACGCGCCGTCTCAATAAATGAGGGCGCTGTAGCGAAGGCGACCCCGACAAGATCCGCCAGCCAGTCCGACACGCTGGCACTTCTCCCCGTGAACAGCTGGGCGACCTCGATGAGCGCCCCTACGGCGAGTACGCCAAGGGCGATGTCGAGGCGACGCACCTTCGGAAGTGCGACTTGCAGCATCAGAGTCAATGCGAAAAACGCGATTGCGTGCGCTTCTTTGTCATTCAGACCGAAGGCTTCTTCTGCCCCCTGAAACGGCCCCAGCACCAGCACCCCTATAGAGAGGGAGAGCAGACCCAAACAGAGCCTGGAGAAAAATAAAGCCTTCTGCGCACGGGTCATTGCGATCTCCTTTTGAGATCAATTAGCAAATCAAGGCTAACGAAGGGTTCAATTTCATTGTTAACACAAAGTAAAAATACTTATATTAACCGAAATTATTAATTATGAACGCAATATTCACAATTATTTACAATAAACCGTACGTTAACATCAAATTTTTATTTTTCATTATTCATATGGATACACGTTTGGTTAAGCACATTGCTCTATTATCAGGCCATATCTAGACGTGGAGAATCCCGTGGCCAGCCTTAAAGCGAAAAAGACGACTGAATTCGAGGCCCAACCCGAGGCCATAGCTGTACATCTGCGCGCTGCCGACATGATGACGGATTCGCCTGTGATGTCCCCTGCCCTCAGACTGCAAGACCAGCTGCGCGCGGCATTAGGCGAGGACGAGCAACCGGTTGAGCGTTATCCTCTGGTCTGGAGCGCTGCGGGCGTCTTTGCCTTCTGCTCAGCCTTCTGGGCGCTGGTCGTCTATTTAGCTCTGTGAAGCTCATTTAAGCTCAGCACGATTTCCGCTTCGTAAACATATGAGCCTGCGCAGCTATGCTACGCAGGCTCATTTTAGTTAACCCGAATATATCGGGCGAAGTCCGTTGAAGATCGAGCGCGCGACCTTCGATATCCCTGTTATTCAAGACATTTTCAGTTCGCCGAAACGGAAATCCCGTACAGCGTTTTTATTTTTTTGGCACGCAAACTGCAAACGCTCCACAACATAGAAATTCGCATTTAGAGAGCGTACGAAATGTTGGGTTCTTCGACCCCAAATCGCGCAAGATATACGCTTATCGATCTTTACCGAGGGCTCGCCATATTCGGGCTGTTGATGGTTCACATGGTCGAGCGCTTCGGTGTGTGGTCCACCCTACCCGATAGCGGGCAACTGGGTCAGTTGGTCCATCTGGCTTTCGCAGGCAAAGCCTACGCTACGCTCGCCCTTTGTTTTGGCATCAATTTTTCGCTTCTGGTTGCAAGCGCAAAACGCAAAGGCGTGTCGCCACTGGAAGATCAAATCTGGCGCTATAGTCTTCTCTTCGCTTTTGGTGTGGCGAATACCCTTCTGTTTGGAGGCGATGTCTTACAGGTCATTGCCGTTCTGGCAGGCATACTCATCCTTTTGAACCGGATAAAGGATGACACAACATTACTCTGGGTCGGCCTGCTTTGTCTGGCCCAACCTCTCATCATCCTCGGTGGCATCATCGGCATCTTTGCGCCCGATTTTACGCGAGCGTATCTTATAAATGATGCCAGCGTGCTTCAGCCTCTGAAGCTCGCCACTCAGGAAGTTTACAGACACGGCTCATTTTGGGACGTTATCGCGACGAATCTGGGCACCGGCAATGTCCTTAAGTGGAGCTACCAGATAACGAGTGGCCGTGTGTTCAAATCACTCGGTCTGTTCATACTTGGTGTTTATCTCGGCCGCACCGGCTTCCTTCAGAGCCCTGTTCAGTATCTGAAGGATCGGAAGAAAGCGGTCATTTTCATGTTGGCTCTCCTGCCCATTACCACTGTGACCAAGTCCGTCTTCAGTGGAATGACGTCAGACGAGCTTCCGGCCTACGTTATAATGATCAAGCAGCTGTCATCCAGCTACTTCAGCCTCTTCGCGCTTGGCGCCGCGCTTGTGGTGATCACCTGGGCGTATCAGCGCCTCCCCGGCAAATGGTTCCATCCACTGGAAAAGGCGGGGCAGATGACGCTAACGCTTTACATCATGCAGTCCGTCGTCTTCGTCCCGGTGTTTTATGGGTTTGGACTGGGTGGTTTCGCCTACCTAACGAACCTGCAGGTCGTGGTCATTGGGCTCGTTTTCTTCGTTGCCCAGCTCATCTTTGCGAACCTTTGGCTTAAACGGTTCGATTACGGACCGCTTGAGTGGCTTTGGCGCAAGGCCATTCAGCACAGGCGGAAGCTGGCAGACTTCAGAGGCGTCACTCCGAGCGAGCGTTTGATAAAATAGCCTGAGGCTAGTCGCGCTTTGATTTTACAAAGGCGCGGCTGGTCTCTTTGAGCTTCACCGCGGTGAGAATCCCGGTTGCATAGGCCCCTGTATCGACGCCTATTCTCCAGCTCTGGTTCGACACCTGTTGACGGGCCGAGTGGCCATGCACCACGACCTTATCGCAGGCCTTCGGCGAGCGCAGGAACTCGTCACGGATCCAAAGGAAGGTCTCTGCCCCCTGCTGATCAACGGGAACGCCCGGCTTCACACCGCCATGGACAAACATGTAATCGCCGGCCGTGTAGTGAAGCGCGGCCCGGCGCAACAGGGCCAGATGCGCGGAAGGCATAGCGTGGGACAGCTGCTTTCTAGCCTCAATCCAAAGCTCGGGCTCAGAACGAGGGGATGGAGGTGTCACCCCATAAGAGGCAAGTGTCGCATCTCCACCGAACGTCACCCAGTCTGAACCATAGTCGCTGTCCAACAGGAAGCGCTTAAGCATTTCTTCGTGGTTGCCCAGAAGAACTTGCGTATCACACCATCCGCAACCTTCAAGCTCCAGGATCGTATCCAACACCCCTGCAGAATCATCGCCGCGATCGACATAATCCCCAAGCAAGACGATCCTGGGTTTTTCGTCTTCCAGCTCCGCATCAAGACGGATGATTTCAATCAAGCGCTTTAAGAGGTCATTGCGTCCGTGAACATCGCCGATCGCATAGGTTAGCCGATCGATGCGAGACACAGCCGCTTTTGTCCGGGCGGGTTTACCGAAAACGCGCTTAACCGCAGACCACATTGACGAGATTGCCCTCCTTCGGGCGACAAACAAACAGAGATGCCAGGCGAACTCCCGCTCAACCGAGCATCGTTCCTTTATAAATCAGCAATCCATTATGAATTTCATAATTTGAGGGTAATTTCCATATGTTTGTGCAACGCAACAAAACGTGAGGCGCGTTTACCACATATGGGTATAGCCGGACGAATTATCTACAGGTATAGGGCCTATTCGGGGTGAGAGCTTTTCGCCAGACAGGTGAATCTACGCCCAACTTATAACGCAGCAGTTTAATGAATCACCGTTATGTGGCATTAGATTTGCTTGAGTCTCTGCTCCCATGCTGGCGTCACGCCATGTTGCGCCGCAAATGCAAACCATGTACCCTTAGCGTTATCCGAGAGACGACGTTAAACCGGAATTTCAATCTGAGAGAGCTAATTCATGTCTGGAAAGATGAAGTTTTCAACCTTTATGGCTCTTTTGGCCTCGATGGCCTTCACCCTTCTGCCGCTGAGTTCACTTGCACAAAGTTCCAACCCATCTCAGGTTTACGAGTACAAACTCGGATCCGGCGACAAGGTTCGGGTCATCGTATTTGGCGAAGAGGATCTGAGCGGCGAGTTCTCTGTGTCGGGCGAAGGCAAGGTCGCGTTGCCGCTGATCGGCGAAATCCCCGCCATGGGGGACACGGCCACACAGCTTCAGGACAAGATCACCGAGGCGCTTTCCAACGGCTATCTTAAAAAGCCGCGCGTCAGCGTGGAAATCCTGAGCTTTCGTCCGTTCTACATTCTGGGCGAGGTAACGAAACCCGGCGAATACCCCTACGTGAATGGGATGACGATTGACCGGGCGGTGGCGACGGCCTCTGGCTACACCTACCGGGCTAATCACAAGAAGGCTTACATCAAGCGCGCTAACTCTGATCGAGAAGAAGAAGTGCAGCTTAACCAGGGCGTAGTCATCCAGCCGGGTGACACCATCCGCATTGCAGAACGCTATTTTTAATCGGCCTCTGGCCTCGTCTAAACCTAACTACTGGCAAGAGCCAGACCGGACACATGATGAAAACGATACTCTATATGAGCGCGGCTTTGGCCGCGCTTGCTGCAGGCAGCGCCCAGGCACAGCAAGCGACCAACAACTTCCAGCGTGATCGCAACACCGCGGTCACCGATCGCTATCAACCGGGCTACGAACCGCTTGGTGTTAAGGCGGGGGTCTGGAAGCTTAATCCCACCGTTACCGTATCACTGGGTGGGAACGACAACATCTATTATGTGCCCTCCAACAAAGAGGGTTCGGCCATCATCACAGTTTCTCCCAACATCGTCGGGCGCACCACCTGGTCGCGTCACGAACTGGGCTTTAACGCAGGTGTCGATTCAAACGTCTACCTGTCTCAGTCAGACGAGAACAACACCGGCTATAATGTTGGGGCAAACGGTCGCCTAGATATCACTTCACGCGCGATGCTGTCGGGCAATATTCGCCATCTGACGACCTACGAACCGCGTTCCGCCTATCAATCGGATGTCGAAGCTGCCGAGCCTGTGCGCATCGACAGTGACGCGGCCGAACTTCAGCTTACCCTTATCGGGAACCGACTGCGTTTCATCGGTACAGTCTCCACCCGCAATGACGACTTCAAAGACGTCGCGCGTCGTGCGGGCCTGCCCGGGAGCCCGATCATCTCGCAGCGCTACCGTGACTTGACGACCAGTGGCGCGACTGCCCGCTTTGATTACGCCGTCAGCCCCGCGATCTCTGTGTTCCTGACCGCCGTGGCAAACAATCGCCGCTATGACACGGCGACGATTAACGACTCAGACGGAACTGTGATCGCCCTTGGCACCAGCTTTGATATCAGCTCGCTCGCTCGCGGCGAACTGCAGCTCGGTACGGTTACGCAAGAGTACAAAGATCCGACGATTGGTAAGCAGGACTCAGGCTACGTGAACGCCCGTGTTCAGTATTTCCCGACGCCACTTACGACGCTCACCGGCACGCTGAACCGCGATTTCGTCGACTACCCCGGCAGCGGGGGCACGACCCGCACGGCCCTCAACACGACGGTGGGCTTGAGCGTAGACCATGAGCTTCTTCGCAACCTGATCGTTTCGGCTGGCGTGCGTGGACAAAAATATGAATTCGACGGAATTGACCGCAACGACACGGGCAAAACCGTGATGCTGGGTGCTCGCTATCTCATGAACCGTCGCATCAGCATTGAAACCAAATACTCATACGTGACCTATGAGTCAGAAGGTACCCAGGCATTCCGCGACTACAACGCGAACGTCATTATGACGTCGCTAATCTTTGCATACTAAATTCATTTAAATTTTTCCGGAAAGTATAACATGGCGCGGCAGACGGCAGAAAACGATACATCAGAAAACATTCAACTCGAAGCCATCCTCAGTGAACTGCGTAAGCATCTCCCCTGGATGATTGGGGCGTTTGTGGTGATCTTCGCTGCAGTCTTTGCCGCGACCTATTTCCGCACACCTAAATATACGGCGTCGACGTCCGTTCTTATAGCGGATGACGGTCAGTCCAAACTGACGGGCACGCAGGAGAACGCGGGTCCGGCGGACTCACCGACGATCGACTCCGAAGTGGAACTTCTGAAGTCGAACGCCGTGGCTAACCGTGTTGTGACGAGCCTCCAGCTTCAGAATGATGCTGAGTTTTCTGCCGGCATTAACGAGGTTATTCAAGGCAAGATCGACGCCGCCGGCGGCCAGCCCAAGGTTGGGGATGAGCTTAAGATCGAGGCTATTGCCGACCGCGTCATGGGCGGCCTGGATGTCAAGCGCCAGGGTCTGACACGCGTTATCAAGATCAACTATACCAGCACGTCGAAGACGAAAGCCGCGAAGCTCGCGAACGCTTGGGCCAAGGCCTACATCGAAGAGAAGATTGCAACGCGTGAAGCGGCGAACCAACAGGCTAATGGCTGGCTGAGTGAGCGGATCGAAAGCCTTCGCGCTCAGGTCGAACAGACCGATCGCGCCGTTCAGGAGTATAAGATCCGCAACAACCTCCTGAGCGCGACGGGCTCAACCCTGACCGAGCAGGAAATATCCGACCTTAACCGTCAACTGGCGTCCGTCCAGGTTGACCGGGCTGAAGCTTCTGCACGCCTCAATACCGCGCGCCGTCAAATGCAAAGCGGATCAACCGGGGACGATGTTGGTGAAGCGCTTAAGTCACCGGTGGTGTCGAGCCTGCGTACCCAAGCCGCCCAGCTGTCATCACGACTGGCTGAGCTTGATGCGCACTACGGCCCCCAGCACCCGGAAGTCATTAAGGCGAAGAACCAGCTTGCAGACGTGAATGGGCAGATCCAGGCAGAAATCCGTCGCGTGATCTCAAACCTCGAGGCTCAGGACCAGATCCAGGCTCAGCGCGCTGGCTCCATCGCCGGCTCCGTGCGACGCGCTCAAGGTCAGCTGGCGAGCAACTCTCAGGCGATGGTCAAGCTCAACGAACTTGAACTGCAGGCCCAGTCCGTTCGTCAGCTTTACGAATCCTACCTTGATCGCTTCAAGCAAACGGCGACGCAGTCGGGTCTCAAGGCTGTCAATGCTCAGCTCGTTGCTCCTGCCGCCATCCCAACCGATCCGTCTTCGCCGAAGCTAGCTCTGTCCCTAGCCCTGGGGTTTGTTGCCGGCGTATTTGGCGCGGGTGGTACCGCACTTGTCCGCCGTGGTATGGAGCAAGGCCTCACGACGTCTAAGGACGTCGAAGGCAAGCTCGGCGTTAAGTTCCTCGCGAGCATCGCCGATCTCCAGACGACCTTGAAGGATAAGAGCGGCAAACCCCTTCCGCACCGCTACATTATCGACAAGCCGCTTTCGGTGTTTGCCGAGGGCTTCCGGAACCTGCGGGCGGCTATTCTTTATGCGCCGAATGTTTCCCCGAAGATTATCGCCGTCACCTCAGCTCTTCCCGGGGAAGGTAAGACGACGACTTCGGTTTGTTTAGGCGCCGCCTTCGCGACCGCAGGCAATTCCGTGATTGTCGTTGACTGCGACCTTCGCAAGCGCTCGATCAATGGGATTTTCAACCAGTCGCCTGAAAAGGGTCTTGTGGAACTTCTCAATGGCGAGGCTACGCTCGATGAAGTTACCAAGACAGATGACCATACCAAGATCACCTACCTTCCGCTGTCCGTGAACAAGGTTCCGAATGAGGATATCTACGGGACGCCGGAATTCGACAATCTGCTCGAACTCCTTCGTAAGCGTTATGACTATGTGATCCTCGATACGGCCCCTGTTCTGCCGGTCGCCGACACCCGCATCCTCGCCCGTAAGGCCGACTTTGTGATGCTCCTCGTTCGCTGGCGTAAAACACCGGCTCGTGCCGTGGAAGCGGCCGTCGATATTCTGGACTCGGCTCGTGTAACCATCCATGGTGCGACGCTTACTCAGGTCAATATCAACGCTCAAGCGAAATATGGCTACGGGGATGCCGGCTATTACTACAAGGAATACAAGAGCTATTATCTTCAGAACTAGGCGGAAATTTCGGGATCGGACATGTCTGATTTTACCGGGATGTTAAAAAAGCCCATTTAAGTTCCAGGCGGGCCACATGGCCCGCCATTTTTTTTGACCACCGATTTAGAGGCTCTGAATGAGTGATAGCAGACGCATGGCGACGAATATCATCGCCAGCTGGGGCGCAAACCTGGTCAAGGTGATGGTCCAGCTCGTCATGCTGCCCGTTATGGCGCGGGTACTCGGCCCCGCGGAAATGGGGCTCTATGCTCTGGCACTGCCAATCCTCGCCCTTGTTATGCCCTTAGCCGATGCGGGTCTTGCCAATAGCCTGGCACGGGAAAAGCCCGATAATCACCGCGTATGGTCCACCTCATTCTGGATGCTGATGTTTATCAGCTTGCTGCTTGCCGTAAGCGTCTACGGAGGCTCTTTCGGTGTGGCCCACACCTCCAACCAGCCACGCTTGCCTCAGATCGTTCTGGCGCTATGCGCGATATTTCCGCTGATGGGTCTCGGCGTTTTGCCAATGGCCCGCATGATTCAGAAAGGTCGTCTTGTGGCCCCGGCGATCATAGACATGGCCAGCAATCTCCTAGGCGCTGGTATCGGTATCGCAGGCGCCCTTTCAGGCTATGGTGTGTGGTCTATGGTCGCTCAGTACGTGTCTGTTTTCGCGATCCGCGCCTTCCTTCTAAACGCATGCGAACTCTACTGGCCTCGTATGGTTCTGGATTTCAGTGGCCTGAAGAGCCACCTCGGCCTCGGTGGATCGATTACACTCTCAAAAATTGCTGAATCCGCTGGCCGCGTTGCCGAGAACTCCCAGGTTTCCAGAATCTTGGGCGCGTCAGCACTAGGCGCCTATGGCTTTGCCAATCAGGTCGCCCGCTTCCTGTCTGAGGCTGTGGGAAACTCGTTGTGGGCCAATCTGTACTATCAGAGCCTACATTGTGAGCACGACCGCTTAGGTCCGCAGCTGATACGCATGAACCGCCTTCTCTGCCACATCCTGATCCCGGCTTCATTTTTGGGCGCCGCCCTCTCCCCGACGTTTCTGCCTTTCGTACTGGGCGACAAATGGGTAGACGCCGGCTGGCCCTTAGCGATCTTTTGCCTTACCTATCCTTTCACGATTATGTCCAACCTTGTGGGGGCGGTTCTCTATGCAAGAGGACACGCCATAATCCCGATGAGTGTCGCTGTGCTCACGGCCTGTGCACGATTTGGCGCCATTTTTCTTTTTTTGCCTTATGGACTGATGTCAGCATGCATCGGCGTCGGCGCAATCAGCATATTGCAGGCGATTGGTTCTTTCCTTGCCTCCCGCGAGGTCATAGGTATTAGGATTAGCGAGGTCTTGGTAACTTCGTTCTGGCCGGTCACAGCAGCTCTGCTGGGCTTCTGGGGAGCCTTCACAATCCTGCTTTATAGGCACGATATTGAAGGTGGCATATATGCTGCCGCATGCTTTGGCGGGATATACGTACTGGCCCAGATCATGTTCGACCGCTCACGCTTCCTCACGGATGCCAGCGGCATTGTTGAGCTCGTCCGTCGCAAGAAAACGAAATCCGAACCGACCGTATAAGCCTCGTTGAAGCGCTTTAATCAGATCGAAGATAGGCCAGATGTTTGTACCTTTGATAGTCCTGGTGATTTTAGGCGTCCTTTTCTTCCTATCTGGCCGAGGACTTTTGAATTTCGCCTTCTTCCTGATGAGCTTCGGCACGCTCGCAGCCGTACCACCAGAGTTCATCGGTGGCACGACGGTTCTCGCCTCATCTGCAGCTTTTATGCTCGTCGCGGCTCGGCAATTTATGGTGAAGGATCAACCGCAAACGATCATCGCCGGTCTAATTGACTACCGAGCACTGGCCCCTCTGACAATTTTCACAATTATTGCTGTCGTAGGTGCCTTCACTCTGCCGCGGGCGTTCGGCGAAAATGTCATGGTCTTCCCAATGCGCGGGGCCGAGGAAGGCTCATTTGCGGTGCCACTCGCCCCCTCTTCTTCAAACTTCAATCAAAGCATAAATTTGATCGCGAACCTGATGGTGGCAGGAGCCATTTTTGGCATGTCCCGCATCAGTGGTTTCACATCGAAAATCAAGGACGCCCTGATTTGGGGAGGCGTCGGTGTCGTGCTTACTGGCTTTGCGGACCTGATTGGCTCGAACATCGGATTGACGCCAGTTTTGGAAATCTTCCGGACTGCGTCTTACAAGATGATGGACGACGCTGAGATCAACGGGGTCCGGCGCGTCATTGGCATGATGTCAGAGGCCTCCTCATTCGGCGCGTTGGCAGTGACCATCGGCGGGGCGCTGCTATTTTCAAGATACGCATATAGTCGAACCAAACGCTTCTTAGTCGTTTATCCACTCGCTACCATGTGTCTGCTGTTTGTTGTGATATCGACCTCGTCATCAGCCTACGGTGCACTCGGGGTGCTCGGCCTTATGCACATTGTCGACCTCGCGTGGCGAGCCATTTTCACATCACCCGATCAACGCGGGGAAGTGATACTAGAGATTATCGGGGCAGTGATCTTTGCCGTTTTAGTTTTGGCCGTCGTCCTTGGCTGGGAAGCTGGCCGTGACCAAGCCAAGGCATTCTTGGATGAAATCATTTTGAACAAACAACTGTCCGGCTCGGCTCGCGAGCGGAACTCCTGGACGGCCCAAGGCCTCGAAGCATTCAAGGCCACTTATGGAATTGGCGTGGGCGTCGGCAGCGTCCGAACCTCGAACTTTTTTGTCAACATCCTCGCAAGTACAGGCATTGTGGGCGCGATAATCTTCGCCGGAACGATTGGTCGTACATTTGCGGCGAGAATTCCATCACGCTACCGGGCGGCATTTGAGCTGTCGCATGGCATGAAACTGACGATCGTCGGTACCTTCGTGAGCCTCTTTTTCGCAGGCACAACCCCCGATTATGGCTTCAACATCGCAACGGCCATAGGCATTTGCATCGGCCTTGCCACTCGGACTGTCGCAAGCCAGTTCAATTTTGAGAGCAAAGCGACCCCCGAAATTCAAGAGACTGAACCTGTAAAAATCAGAAGGAAAGTTGAGCGTTTGTAGGATGCGTATTCTCCATCTTTCTAATCACTGCATCTTTGGAAATGGCAATGTTCACGCGGCCGTAGACCTAGCCTGTGAGCAAGCCAAACAAGGACACGAGGTTTTTTTTGCGAGCTCAGGCGGAGACTTCGAGGACCTCCTGGAGGAGAATGGCGTCCGTCACGTAAAAATAGTCCACCCCAATAAGCACGCGCCTTGGCTTGCCCTGCCGGCCGCTATCGCAATCTTTCGACTCTGCCGACGTAAGAATATTCAGATTGTACACGCACACATGATGACGGGCGCAGTCTTGGGTTGGGCCGCAACCAGGTTTTTGGGGATTCCGCTAATCACGACCGTGCATAACGCCTTTGACCAACACGCCGTGCTCATGGGCTTAGGGGACAGGGTGATCGCCGTAAGTGCCGCAGTTGCAGAGACGATGAAACGTCGCGGGGTCTCTGAGAAGAAGTTACGGACGGTTTTGAACGGCACACTGGGCTCTCCGCGCACTAGCGGGCCCATTATGGAGGTATCCCCTCTCTATCATCCATCTATCACGACCGTCTGTGGCCTTCATGATCGGAAGGGTGTGCGATATCTCCTCACGGCATTTGAAGCCGTGCACGCACAGTACCCAGAAGCTCATCTTTACGTGCTAGGGGAAGGCCCACAGGAAAACGAATACAAATCAATAGCCACTGCATCCCCTTCCGGCGCGAACATTCATTTCCTTGGCCAGGTGCGCGACCCCCGCCCCTATCTTAAACAGACAGATATCTTTGTCCTCGCCTCTCTCCAAGATCCTTGTCCGCTAGTAATCCCTGAGGCACGCGAAATGGGCTGCGCAATCGTCGCTACTAACGTTGACGGTATACCGGAAATGCTCTCCATTGGCGCAGCAGGAAATCTAGTGCCCCCGCGGGACGATGAAGCGATTAGAGATAAAATTATCCTATTGTTATCAGAACAGGAGAAACTAATCGAATCAAAGGAAACATCTCTCCGGCTTGTTCAGCATTTTCAAATTTCCAGAGTTTTCTCAGAAACAATCAAAATATACAATGAATTTGAATCAAATTGAGTGGAAAATGAATAATAAATTTATATCTTTACAAATACTGAGGGGCCTGTCTGCTCTTTATGTGGTTTTTTACCATGTTTACATCATATACATGCAGCCTGAGTACGGAAGCAAAACATTGTATCAGGACATTGCAAAACACGGTTTTCTTGGAGTTTGTTTTTTCTTTGTATTAAGCGGATTTATCATCTGCTCTGCTCATCTGAAAGATATTGGAATAAAGGAAAAATTAATCCCATATGTCAAAAAGCGATTTATAAGAGTATATCCCATCTACTGGTTTTATCTAACAGCATTTATAGTCGCGGCTTCACTTGGCTTCGGATATCCTGATTTCTCGTGGAACCCGATAAATATCACCTCGTCGTATTTACTCCTTCCGCTCGCTCCAGACTTAACCCTGCCACTCAAGGTGGCATGGACACTCTTGCACGAAGTTATGTTCTATGCAGCGTTTGCCACAGCAATCTACTTTGGAAGAAAGGTAATTTGGCTCGCATCTATATGGGTTTTGTGCATAATATTTAATTTTTTATTCAATATAATTCCCGAAAGCACGTTTTTTTCGGTCTGGAATTTATATTTTATTGGAGGAATTTTTTCGTATTTTTTGTTTTCAAAAATTGAAAGCAAAACTTCTATTACCTTGTTTGTCGTTTCTATTATTATGTTGATATTTTACACTTTTTTATCTGAAGATATAAGTAGAATACGATACCTATCAGATGAGAAAAATGCACACCTGCATGTTTTATTGATAATTGCTTTTTCGCTCTTTGTGTCATCAATTTCAAAGATGGAGACGTTTATTAATTTCAACCGGCTCAAATTATTGTCTATTTTTGGGGACGCATCTTACTCAATTTATCTTGTGCATTCGGCCGCAATTTCACTAATACTGATTTTAATCAAAAAGTTTAAGTTGACGAATATTTTTTCTGATCAGTTAATGTTCATTATTATATTTTTGACTGCATCGCTTGTTGGCGTGCTGTGTCACTATGCCGTTGAGAGACCTTTTTTGAGTTTCTTTAACAATCGTAGTAAAGGGGGCAAAGCTGCGCATCTTAAGTAGATGATAACAAGACCACCAAGGATCGTTGCAAATTTAATCAGCGCCTCGTGCATTAGGGACAGCTATGACAAGACTCGCAAAAAATAAAACATATTCGGTGCCTGAGGCGGCATTTGAATCGACGTTCAGCAAGAAGACACAAATCTATGTCGCTGCGACTTTCGTGCTTTCTGCGATGTCTTTAGAGCTCCAACTTGGCGGTGCCCCTTCTAGCCTAGGGAATGTTTTCGTCGGGGCCTTCGCGATTCTGTTAATCGCATACAAATTTTACATAGGCCGATCAAAGTCCTCTTCGAAAAATGACAAATTAATGATATTTGATTTTGCCTATTTGACTTATTGTACTTACACGTTAATAACTTTTTACTGGAGCGTATCCCCGTTCATAACCATTATAGCGTCGTTATCTCCTATTTTGCTATGGCTTTGCACGTACGAAATCAGGGGAATATCAACTGAAAAATTTGTAAATGCTACGTTACTTCTCTGTTTTATTGTGGCAATATTGTCTCTTGCCTCCATTTTGGTAGACCGCTCGTTCGCCTTCCAACCCCGCTCCAGCACAGGAGGGAATGAGTTGCGTGGAATATTTAAGCATCAGCTTAGATTGGGCGCATTTATGGCGAGCGGCATTTGCGTATTTGTAATTGCTTTGCTTAATAAGCACTCGATTAATGTTTTTAGAAACAAATTTTTCTTAACATTTGCAGTAATAGTGATAGCTATTTGCTTAATCATGGCAAACGCCCGCCTTTACACAGTTTGCGCCGCACTCTCCCTACTAATCACTTTTTTGTTGTATGGTTGGGGTGAGGGCCGATTTGTACGATTGTATATAATCGTGGGCATCCTTTTATTAGTCGTCCCATTTTTCGGAACATTTCTTACCTACATCGACCAATCGGGATTCGATACATCACTATCCGGCCGCGATCTTGTGTGGAACCGGACCTCCTCTGCTATAGTAGATGAGAGTAGGCTGCTCGGTTATGGGTATGGGACTTTCGATACCCCCTATTTCGATTATCTTTTCAGGGGGAACTACCGTCCGGCTCACGCTCACAATTCATTCTTGCAGGCCCTGTTTGAGACAGGTATCATCGGGCTTTCCCTCGTTTGTATCTTGATAGTTTTGCAGATAAAGGGCGCGTGGAGCCGGCTCCGGTCAAACGGAAAATACTCTTACGCACTTTTCTTTATTGTTTACAATGTTCTAAGTAGTCTTTTCGGATTAAACTACGCCGGTGCGATCTCCTTAAATTTTGCATTGATGCTAGCGTTCCTCTCTCTTGAGTGTCGAAAGAGGTAATGCACGGTAAGCCTACGGTAATTACCCACGCACCTGGCAGAATGGCTATGCGAGGGTGAAGTTTCCGTCGACGAGTTTACGGATGGCGGCATAGGGGGTTTGGTAACTGCACACGTGGTTGGCAGAATTGGGCTTGCGCGGTGTGTCGAGTTCTGAATCCATGGGGGCATGATTCGACCTCCGCTCCGCCCTCTTTCAGATAAAGAAAAAGACGCGCTTATCGCGGAACAGGCCGAACTTCTGCGCCAGCAAGGGGCGATGATCGAGGATTTGGTCAGGCGCCTGAAAGACCTTGAACAACGTGGCGGGAAGCCGCGCAAGACGTCGAAAAATTCACATCAACCGCCATCGAGCGTAAGCGTAAACACGCTCCCATGTTGCGGATCTGAGGGTTTTGTGGATCAGGCGTCAGCTTGATCTGGCTTAAAATTCCATGGCATCAACTCGTCGAGACGAGAGACGGTCCAGCCGTCTGCGATGCGCTGAAGGGTCTGTGTCAGCCAGGCCTGCGGATTGACCCCGTTCATCCTGGCTGTCTGGATAAGCGACGCGATGATAGCCCATGTCCGGCCACCGCCGTCGGAGCCCGCAAACAGGCTGTTCTTCCTCGTAATAGTCTGAGGCCTGATGGCGCGTTCGACGATGTTGGAATCCAGCTCGATACGCCCGTCATAAAGGAACCGCTCCAGCACCTTGCGACGACGCAGCGCATAGTCGATCGCCTTTGCCAGGGATGATTTCTGAGAGATCTGTGACGAGGTCTTTTCCCAGAGCTGGAAGAGCGCCTCGACTATGGCCTTGCCATGCTTCAGGCGGTAGGCAGCCCGCGCTTCAGGCGACTGCCCACGCACCTTGTCTTCGTGGTGCCAGAGTGTCGACATGATCTCAACCGTCTGGGTGGCTACGGGCGAGCTGTTGTTGGCATGCAGGTCGTAAAACTTTCTGCGGACATGCGCCCAGCACCCGGCGAGCTGGATGCCCGCATTGGCATCCGGGGCCTTTTCAAGCTGATTGTAGGCCGCGTACCCATCCACCTGGAGCACGCCGTTGAAGCCGGCGAGATGGCGCTTTGGGCGGTCGCCTGAGCGCCCATCCTCGAACTGGTAGACGACAATCGGCGGATCCCCGCCGCCGAAGGGGCGGTCGTCTTTCACATAGGCCCAGAGATAGTTGTGTAACACCTTCCCGTTTCCGGGAGACAAGGTCGGCAGAACCGTCTCATCGGCGAACAAACGCTCCCCCTTGAGGAGTTGCGCCATCATATAGGCATGCAAGGTGGTCAACTCGAAGCCCACCGCGCCCATCCAGCTGGCCATCACCTGCCGGCTTACCTCGATGTTTTGCCGGGCGAAGATCGCTTCCTGACGATAGAGGGGCAGGCCATCGGCATATTTGGAGACCGCGATATGGGCGAGCAGCGCCTCGGTTGGCAGGCCCGCCTCAACGATATGGTTAGGTGCCTTAGCCTGAAGGACGCCATCGATGGACTTGTCCTTGTAGGCGTAACGGGGGCGCACGGTCACGATGACCCGGTACGTCACAGGTACCACGTCGAGGCGCTCGCTCCGGTCTTCACCGATACGTACCTTTTGCTTACCCGCGTGCTCTTCGGGCTCATCGGGTTCAATGACGACCTCGATGCGCTCAAGGTGCGCCGGCAGGCTCTTGCGGGGTCGGGACGGCGACGACGAGGACTTCGGTCGTCCTTTGCGGATCTCAGCCTCAAGGGCGCCTACGCCCGTCGCGACCTCTTCAAACAGAAGCACGAGTTGTTCGTCATCCTCAGCAGGCGGCGCCTGTAAGGTCTCAGATTTGCGCGAGAAGCGACCACGATTGAAGATCTTGAGGATATCATTGAGCCGATCCAGGCGCTCATTCAACGCGACTTCCCGGCTTTTCAGGGCGCTGACCTCGGCTTCAAGCGCTTCCACCCGAGCGGCCTTTTGGGCCATTTCCAGAGCAAACGCCATCAGCGCGGCTGGATCTTTCGGGAGGATAATCGAGGGGTCCGACATGAACGTTTTATACCATGCAAACCCCTTATCTGCATGGGTTTTTTCAGATTTTCGGACTAAATTTCCTTATCCCGCAAGACGGGGACGCGCCACTTTTTCGGGTCGAACCCGCTTCCAGTCGAGCCCGTCGATTAAGGCCAGTGTCTGCGCCTGGTTTAAGCGGATGCGCGCCTGCCCAACCTTCGGCCAGCAGAAGCCTCCCGTCTCAAGACGCTTCGATACCAGACAAACCCCGGTGCCATCAAACCACACCATCCGAAGCCGGTCGGCCCGCTTAGACCGGAACACATAGACCGTCCCGTTGAACGGATCGTGACCCGCATCACGGACCAGACCCAGAAGACCATCCATGCCTTTTCGGAAGTCGATAGGCTGGGCTGACAGCAACACCTTAACGCCGGCCGGGATCATGCCGCACGAACCGCGCGTATCACCCGAACCAGCGCCTGTTCCTCAACCGGCCCTGTGCATCGCACGACCACGCCGCTGACCTCAATCTCGATCGACCCCTTCTCTTCAGCTCGCCGCGCCGACACATCGCCAACCGTCTCAACCAGCCCATGGTCACGGCAGTATCGCCGCCAGCCAAACAACTGCGACGGTGAGATGCCGATCTCCCGGGCCAGCGCCGACGCGTTCACCCCCGGCACCATCGAACGCGCCGCCATCTCCGCTTTGAAGTCCTCAGGCCAGTCCCGGCGCACCCGCCCGATCCCGCCCCCTGTCACAAGCTCGACAAACTGACTATTTCTAGTCGTACGCATAGGCGTAGCCATAGAAGTTCATACTCCGCGTCTCAAAACACGGCATTTTCGAACTTTTCAGGCCGCCAGAAAACACGGGGCGTGCCTTACGCTTACGCCGATAGCGCTCAACCCCGCTGATAACCTCATACCGACCCATGCCGAATGTTCCGTCACAAATGAATAACTTCTGACGGAAGTTTCGCTCACTCAGCCCCTTCAGCAAAACGCGGTGCCCGGACGCTTACGATCATCTCTGCGGAGGTGCCTGCCGATATTTGGTGAGCGTACGGCGAACGGATTTTTTGAGCTTGCAGGGTCTTATCGTTTTTTCTCGTCGGCCATTACACGCTCGATCATTCCGGGATCGCACTGCTCGCCTACGAGGAACGCGCGGATCCCTCCGTCCCAGGTCCGTATATCGGCGAGGAGATCCTGGAGACATTCCACACCGTCTTGGGTCAGGGCTCTGGTCCCGTACTCGCTGCCGTCACTGACGTGGATCATTTCACCGTCGATTATATTATCGGAGTTAGCGGTGACCTCTTCGATCAGTTCCAAGTTCTCGCCGATCAATGCGGCGACCTCTTTGAGCGTGTAAACATGCCTTGACCGAGCCATCAGGCGACGCTTCCTTCTGCCGGCGCGGCCGGCGCCATGACCCAAGGCAGCAGTTCATGCAGCCGCTCTTCCGGATAGTTTCGGATCACCGTCAGAATGCGGGTGAAGTAGGTCTCGGGATTGTGGCCGTGCATTTTGGCGGTCTCGACCAACGTCAGCACATTGGCGATGCGCTCGCCCCCCTTGTCGGAGCCGGCGAAGAGCCAGTTCTTTTTTCCGATTCCAATCGGGCGGATGGCTCTCTCAGCTATATTGTTATCGATCTCGACACGCCCATCGTCGATGTAGACACTCAACGCCTCCCATCGCGATAAGGCATAGCGCATGGCCTCCGCCAGCTTCTGCTTCTGCGGGACGGTCGGCAGCATCGCCTCGATCCAGGCCTTGAGACTATCCAGCAACGGCCGGGCATGCTGCTGGCGTAAGGCGCGCCGTTCGTCGGCTGTCATGCCATGGATGCGCGCCTCGATGTCGTAAAGCGCGCCGATACGGCTCAGGGCTTCCTCGGCCACAGGCGAGGCTTTGAGCTTGATGACGTCATGGAACTTGCGCCGCACGTGCGCCATACACGCTGCCTCGGTAATCTTGTTGCCATAGAGCTTTTTATAGCCGCCATAGCCGTCGGCATGCATCACGCCGCTGAAGTCGGCCAGATGCGCCTCAGGGTGGATACCCTTGCGATCGGCACTGTAATAGTAGGCAACAGCCTTTGGCCGGTCGTCCTTGTAGCCGCTGCCGTCGAAGACATAGACCCAAAGCCTCCCGGTTGCTGTCGTTCCTCGCCCAGGATCAAGAACATCCACTGGGGTGTCGTCAGTGTGGATCCGGTCGGTTCCGACGACATAGGCTTTTACCAACGTCACCAACGGCGCGATCAGAAGCGATACTCGCCCCACCCAGTCGGCCATGACGGATCGGGATATATCAATGCCCATCCGCTCATACATTTCTGACAGGCGGTAGAGCGGGATATGGTCATCGAACTTCGCAACCATGATGTGGGCCAGCAAGCTCGGCCCGGGCTTGCCCTTGGTAATCGGCAGCTTCGGCATCTCGCCCGCCACCGTGGTGTCGCAGTCCTTGCAGATCAGGCGCTTTTCGATGTGACGCACGACCTTCACCGAGGCCGGAACATGCTCCATGACCTCGACGACCTTATCTGCCGCCTTAAGGAATGACGTGCTGCCGCAGGTCGGACAGTCGCACGGCGCCTCATAGACCTTGTCTTCACGCGGAAGATTGTCGGGCAACGGTTTGCGCTTCGGGTGCGCCTTTTCATCTTCCGCCTCCGGCAACGCGTCCTTGCCCGAACGCGCCTCAGCCTCGGCACGCGTCGCCTCGATCTCCTCGAGCATCAGCTCGTATTGCTCGATTTTACGCTCGACCTTTTCGGACGATGCCCCGTGATCGCGATGACGCAGCAGCTCTAATTGTCCGCGAAGCAGGGTGATGATGGCATCCCGCTTGGCGACTTCGGCTTCGAGAGCAATGCGATTTTTGTCCAGTTGCAGGGCCTGCTCAGCCACGAGCGCGCGCAGGGCGGCAAGCTCATCAGAGGCGTTGGCAGACATGATTTCCATGCCCGTAACACTAGCCGATTTACGAGCTAAACGCTAATGATTTCCAGCCAAACCCCCTTATAAAATAAGCGTTTCAGCCGCTTCGCAAAAGGCGCTGACGTCCATGCTGGGCGACGCCAGTCTATGGCCTCAACGAGCATCGCCAACTGACCCGCCGTCAGATGCGCAACCCCGTCCTTCGCCGTCGGCCAGGGAAAATATCCGCGCTCCAGGACCTTGTAATAAAGGCAAAAGCCCTGGGTATCCCACCACAGCAATTTAATCCGGTCGGCCCGCTTTCCCCGGAAGCCAAAGATCGCGCCCGATCCCGGATCCTGTTTGATCACCTCACGCGCCAAGGTCGCCAACCCATCGATCCCGCGGCGCATATCCGTCACTCCACACGCCAGGTAGACCTTCACATTCCCCGACGGCCCGATCATGACGCTTCCACACACGCGATCAATGACGACAAAAGCCCTCGATCCAGATCCGCCGGCACCTTCAGGCTGCGACCGCCGCGCACCAAGATCTCAACGATCACCGCAAATCCAGAACCAGGACCTTCAGCCCCAGGTCACGACGCGCCAACAGACACCGGCACAAAGATCGGCCCCTCTGCCGCCTGCAGCTGGCGACGCCACTGATAGATCTGCTGGGGACGCACATCGTGGCGACGTGCAACGTGCGAGACTATCGCTCCAGGCACTGACGCCTCTCGCAAAATCAACGCTTTCTCTTCGCGAGACCGGCGCCGATAGCGCTCAACCCCGCTGATAACCTCATACCGACCCATGCCGAATGTTCCGTCACAAATGAATAACTTCTGACGGAAGTTTCGCTCACTCAGCCCCTTCAGCAAAACGCGGTGCCCGGACGCTTACGATATTTGAACGCGCGCACCGCAAGGCAGCTCAACCGATATGGCGCCGCCAGGGCGCACCGTTTCAAACGACTGGGTTGGTGTGATGATGGCTTCGACAAAGCCTGGGATCGGCGCGGCGTCCGAAGTCACCCGCATGTCTTTACGCCAGCCGTAGATCTGGCTGGTGGCCACATCGTAACGGCGGGCAACCTCTGAAACGATCGCGCCCGGCTGAAAGGCCTCAAACACGATCTCACGCCTCAGGGCATCAGGCCAACTACGGCGCCGTTCCGCGCCGCTCAAAACCACTGTTCTTGTCATAAGACCCGCTCGCTGCGCTCGTAAGTACGCTCATAGGAGCGCTCATATGAGCACAAGCTGCGGTCTCAGGCGCGCAGATTTTCCGCGGTACACGCCGTATGCTTACCGAAAACTGGCTGTCCAACCGCATCTTCACTTCCTATGACGATATCGTCGACCATTGCTGTGCAGCGTGGAACAAGCTTGCCGAACAACCTTGGCGCATCATGTCCCTCGGTTTGCGCGATTGGACACATGGGTACTAATCTATGCAGGCTGGTATCAGGCGCGCAGATTTTCCGCGGTACACGCCGTATGCTTACCCGTATGCTTACCATCAATCCAACTGATCCCAGGATGCCGGAGCTGGATGCCGCGCTCGAAAAGCTACAAAAGGCATGGGCCAAAAAGCCCCCCGCAAAACGCTCGCTAAGGATAGTCAAGGGTTAAATCCGCGGTCCACACCGTAGGCTTACTGCTTACCCATCACAGGAACCGCGCGCCTCAGCGGCGAAGCCTCCTATGCCGCCATCCGTAAACTTGTCGACGGAAACTTCACCCTTACATAGCCATTATGCCGGGTAGGTGGGTAATTACAATCTTCATGGTAACGTGGTTCGCGATGAACCTTCGATATCGCCGTAAATTCTTGAGAATGAGTGCGCTAGCATCTCATAATATCTCGCGCCCTCAAATTGGAAATTATTCAGATTGTCATTCGCAGCGCTCTGATATCTCGTTATGCTCATCTTAAGTGACAAAAAATCCATACCAATATCATTTAGTATCCCTTGAATTTTTGGGTCAAGGTCTGTGTCCCACGAGAAGGGGACAGCGCCAGCGGTTAGCGCAAGGAGCAACACGTGCAGTCTATTTGAATGAACTTCCTTACATTTACTATAAACATCAATCGCATGAGAAATATCTTCGTGCACGTCACAAAAAATAAATTCCCGGCCCGTTCTTTCAAATATAGTGTTAGCCAATGTTTTCATAAATTCCGAATCTCTCCGCACCTGCGACACGAAGTATAGAATCCCATCTGTATTCAAATTTATTATTTCAATGCAGAATTCTAATAATTTTTCCCTATCCATTCCGTTTTTATCCACTCTAAAAGAAAAGCACAATGCTTTTCTATTTTGGTCTCCGACGATTTCACGACCGTCAAATATAGAGAAGGCCAAATCAGGAATTAAACTGGTAACGCGGATACCCAGTTTTTTTGCGTATTCTAGTGACATGCTGTCTCTAACGGCGCACGTATTTAGAACCCTTGAGCGCAATGCCAACGACTTCCCATGCCTATCGCCGATACGCTCGAGTGAAATGCCCACTTGGTGTACCTTTACGCCTATCGCACGCCAAAAAACCAAAATGATAATCGCGAATAAAGCTTTAAAGTACTGGGAGCGAGAGCGCTCGCCATTTAGTCCGCCAGGAACTAAGAAAAAATGCACCTCTTTGCCCAATAACCGGCTGTGAACCATTGATGCGAAGAAAGAAAAGTTATTTAGAAACTGTTTACTTTCTTTAGGGCGCAACAGTCTGGAATTCACCATCTCCCTAAATCCGTCAGGAGTAGTTGCATAATTGAGGCACAAATTGGAATGCGCCTCAGCCAAGCGAAGCAACTCACCAATTATTAAGGCGTCTCCGGCGTTCTCAAACTGAGTCTTAACATTAAAATACGTACATCTATTCATCTTTGTTCCTTATTTTTTTGTTCTGAAATATTGCAATAACTTCGCTACTGGATGGAATGAGAAAACTTCTTAAAGTTTGACCATGTTGGCATTTAAAGTAAGATAAGAAGGATAAAGAAAGAACTGTATTGCTAACTATGAAACCCCAAGCCACACCATTGGGCCCATAGAAATAATGTGCTACCAATGAAATGCAAATACTTAACACTAAGTTTGGAAGGAATATCTTACATACTGTGATTGGTGATGATATGGCAGATACTGTTGGGTATACGATAGTCCAAAGCGTACCAATTAAAGTCCCAATAAGAATTATCTGGAAAAGATATACATGACTCGCATACTGATGCCCAAGTGCTATTGGTACGATAAATTTCGCAAGTGGCAGGGCCAAAGCCGTTAAAAACATAAACAGGGAAAATGAAAACTTTGTGTAATATGAAGCCGACGCTACAGATGCTTTGACGTCGCTTGTCCTCACATTTTGAGAAAAAAGCACAACGGATACCGCCAATCCGACTTCCGTAAGAACCTCGGTCAAACGCCTCGATGCATAGAAAGCCCCGGAAACCTCACCGCCGTCATAGTAGTCAATGACGAAAAAACTTGCCTGCTTTGTTAACAGCATCATGACAACGCCAATCATAAACAGAAAGCCACGACCTATAAGTATCTTATAATATTCGGTTGCCCCGGCAATACTAAAGTTAAGCTTAAACCTTCCCAGCTTGAATAGTAACGCGGCACCAGTCATGTTTGAAAACGCAAGTATAAATACGCAAATCTCTAGGTTTAAATTGTATAAAAAATAAGCAAGGACAGTCAGAAAAATCAAAGTTACCCTTGGGTATAGCTCGGACTGGTTAAACTTCGCTATCTGCCCCTTTCCGATCAACACGCCCTGTCCCATCCGTATGAATAATAGAGAAACGGCATTTACGGCGACACCTGCGAGCAATAATAAATCTTTATTATTTTCCCAAGCAACAACACAAGCTATAGAGGATAGCGCGCAAATAAATGAAAGTACAGAAAAAATATTAACCGTAGCAGTGGCATATAGCTCACTATTTTTTTCATCGCGACCGATGTAATATGCTACGGAATTTCTAATTCCGACATCAAATACTGTGGCAATCATGAGAGTTGTAGTGAATATGAAACCGTAATCACTCATCTCTGCCGGAGTCAAGCCGCGAGCAATAAGTGCAAAAACAACAAAATTTATTCCTTTTGACCCAAATCGTGTGAGTATTGTAATGAAAGTGTTAAAAAGCTGCTTCCGCCCCATTGGTCAAAGTACTCCACGAACGTCTGCAATCATTACCTGCCGCATCCCGTTCACGACTCCGTTGAATATAACCTTCGACCCATCTCTAGACCAAACGGGGTGTGGGTCTATCCGTCTAGGGCCATCTAATCTTTTCGTGTTAACCCAGCACAGAGGATCGTCACGACCATCAGATGTGGATAACAACCGCAGCGGGACGCGCCCTTCTTTATCAATGAACGGTTCCGAAACGTAGGCATCCGTTAGTAAAAAATCGCCTGAAGGGTGCAAGCTCGGGTGTCCACCGCCTATCGCTCCAGAACACAATTCAACTAAATCACGTCCATCATAACGAAACTTAACGAATCGCATTCTTTCCCCCTTTGACCTGAGGTTCATGGTGATGTGTTCACCGTCAGGAGCCCAAGAAGGATGATGCCCCCCATGTTTCCACAAAGCATCGGGCATTGCTAGACTGACATTACCACCCTCAATATCAAACGTCATCAGCTGAGGCGGCCATCCAGCCCGCCCTGGGACATTCTTTGAAAAAATTACCACAAAGCCACGTGTGCCTTGTTGGTTTATCTTAGTGTTAAATGCGTAGTAATCGCCACCATCTAATCGCGACTCTACTGGGAGAGCATCTACCAATTGCTTCAGAGACAAAAACAAACTCGTCTCCCCAGTTCTGAGGCAAGTCCTCCAAATACCATCGTTTTCGTTTACTGAAACCGGCTGCCTTTTTGGTGCAAATATGTTTTCTGGCACGCCGTATCCTGGGATGCCCGCATTTATGAAGTCAAGGTTAGGGCTGAAACTAAATCTTCTTTTCGGATCAAGCCCATAAATGGTTCCGTTTAAGATTTTCCTTTCTCCGGTTTTCAGATTGAGACGTATCCCTACGGGAACCCCTTGCTGGACATCATTAAAAAATAATGTATCGTCGTCAGCACCCCACTGTACATTGGCGCCGAGTTGTGAGCCCCATCCCGACGTTTTTGCAACAATTTTACGTCGACCTTCCGATAAATCTATGACGGCAATCTGCGCAACATCTCCAGGACTCGGTATGCGCCAAATAAATGGAACTTTTGTTGTTGCTAGAAATCGTCCCGATGGACTTAATGCATCGACATCAAAAAAAGTCGTCATATAGTGACCGTCGTCAGGGGTCACCACCCTTACCGGAACTCTTGAATTTCCATTCGGGAATTCTCGAAAATCATACAACTTCTCTGCTTCAACTTGCTTACTATGTTGGATTCCAAACTTTCTAAAGACGCTACCTAACACGATCCGTGCATTTTCAGGGTAGCCCTTCAGTTGCCTTTTCATCTGTCGAGCATTTGATATTAAATCGCCGTTAGACAATTCACGTCTCCTTATTTTCCGGATAGCCTTACGACCATAGTTGCAATGTTCTGGTACAATTGTCTGGAAATTAAGATTTGAGCTAAAATTATTATAGATTGCTTCGCAGAGTATGAACCGCGTATAAAAGAGGAAAAAAACAACTTTACTGCCAACCCTTTATTTGAATATGACGCAACCCTTGAACACTGCCAACCTCGATAGCCCCAGTAAGATTTTTCGGATATTTGAGTGTGACGCATGTTTTCTATCCAATCCAGAAGCGGCTGGTATTTTGTTTGTTTAGAGACACGGCTGGGATCGTATACGTCATTTAAGACTATTAATGGCTCTTCAATGAAAACCGGGACTGCGCCAGCATTAACGCATCGTATAGCGAAATCAGTGTCCTGGGAAGACGGAAGCATCTCGTTGAACCGAACAGATCTAGCAACATTTGTGTTTAACATGAGGGTTGATGTCTGCATCCAACCTGATGTACACATCAAATATTCATCAACTCTCTCACCAGATTTTGGCCCTCTTGGTGGTTTAATCCATTTCTTCTCCACCCCTCGGTCAACTAGCAATTGCGAAAATATAAGCGCATTTTTATATTCTGATATTTTATTATATTGACGCTCTAATTTATGTGGAAGGAAAACATCGTCCGAGTCAAGGAAGCAAACAAATTTTCCGGCCGCAGAATCGATCCCTGTATTACGGGCTTTGCTCGCACCGGCGTTTGCTTGGTAAATGTATCTAAATCTAGGATCTCCCATAGATTCGACGACCGCCCTTGTTTCACTTGCATCCGCAGACCCATCGTCAACCACAATGCACTCGAACGAAGAGTAAGTCTGGTTCTTCACAGATAAAAGAGTGTCCTTTATCCGAGAGGACCTGTTATAAGTAGGTATGATAATGGATATATCTATCAATGAACTCTCCAATTACTTGAGTAATTAAAATCCGTTTGAAATAACGTTCTTAATATTATCTACAAGTGTTTCTCTAGAATTGCTTGAAAATTCATCAGATAGACACTTCAGGTCACTCCTTTTTAAAATCTCAATTACATCCCTCGAGTTATGCGCGACATAAATTCCCGGAAGTCTCGACATTTGGTTAGCTGTTGCAATTTGATGATCGTTTCTGTGTTCATTTAAGCTTGCCAATCGAGGCATAATAACCAACGGCTTTTTAGCTTTCATTACACTTAAAATAGTTCCGATACCGGCATGGGCCACCAATACGCGTGCAGAAAGGAGTCTTTTGTCGAATTCCTGTGGCGTTAGAAGCCTTGCATACTCGATATTTTTTGGCTCGCGGCCCTTCGCCCCAATTTGGGCGAACACTGTTTCAGACAAATCGGCAGCAGCCTCATCAACTGAAAGCACCAAGCGATCAAAGGGCAGTTGTGTCCCCGTCGTGACGAAAATCATAGGACGGCTCCCCAGTATTTTGCCTTAGAAACTAGCGCGATGTGCTCCCACTGGGTCAGTGTAATGTTACTGAAATAGGAAGCAATTTTTCCGCTGAGGGACAACTGTTCCGCATTAGCTATGCTGTCAATCCAAATTGTCTTTGCTCCGAAGATCCTGCCCCAGAAGATCACCAAAAGACCTGGCGCTGCCCCCGTAGAGATAACCACAGACGGTTTATGTGAAATAACGATTTTGAGGGCTTGTACGCCTACTCGAAGAAGTGCCAGCATATCGTTTTGGTTCGCATCCCCAATTTTCAAAGTGTTTTTCAGACCAAGCGAACTGGCGAGAGCAGGGTCGGTACACACATAAGATACATCCATACCTGTAAATGCGTCTGCAATACGCACAAGTTGGTGCAAATGCCCTCCACCTGACGCTACCGCTAAAACTAAACCTCTATTCGACATAGGAAATACACCGAGGAAAATGGAATGATTTTTAAACAAGTTAGCAGCTTTTTGCGGCAGCGCACAATAGCATTGAGTGAAAGGCATATCCGCGCGGCTAGGTTGGTTGATAGAGCGTGAAATGCTCTCAAAAATTAAGACTGCTATCAAATGCGATTAGGGGCGAAACGAAGCGCTCATAGTTGGCAACAACGATTTCGCTGAACCCTTTGGCGCGGCCTGTAGCCGGTGTCAAAATGCCCATCAATCACCCCCTGGATTCCAGCAAAATATTGTCGGCCTCCAATCGATGAAAACCAACTTCAGAGGTGCGTCGCTCCATCTCGTAGTTGGACGCCAGAAGCATTTAAAAACCTTTCAATTTCGCGCTTCAACTGTACAATAAATCTCGGCCGATCAAAACTAGTCGCGAACTCCCGTAGAGCCCGAGGTTCAAAATTGTATTTTTGCTGTTCAAGTCTAAGAATAGCTTCCGTAACTGCTTCAACGGTCTGTTCTTGAAATAGCAACCCTGTCACTCCGTCAATCACGGTTTCAAGGGCACCGCCTTTTGCATAGGCAACGACAGGGCGTCCGCTCGCGAGCGCCTCCAACGGAATTATCCCAAAATCCTCAACGCCAGGATAGACCAGGGCTTTGCATCTTTGAAAATACATCGCCATTGTCTCATCATCACATTGCCCCACAAACTTAACCGTCGGGCCTGCGATTTTCTTAAGAGCATCAGTTGCCCCCCCACCTAAGACCACAAGCGGCTTACTCATAGCGGTGAAGGTCTTTACAGCAAGATCCACGCGCTTATATGGCGTGATTTGCCCGGCGCAGAGATAATAGTCGTCAACGTGTTCCGAAATCGAGAACCGCTCCAGATCGACAGGAGGATTTATGACGACCGCATCACGACGGTAATAGCGTTTTATGCGCTGAGCCACGTATTCCGAATTCGCGATGAAATGATCCACTCGCGCCGATGTGGTTACATCCCAAGCCCTCAACCAGGGCGAAAAAATCGCCATTACGGCGCGAGAAATGAGACCAGCACTTTTATAATACTGCGGATAGAGGTCCCAGATATAACGCATTGGGGAATGGCAATAACAGATATGCCGGGCGTTAGGGCCAGGAATAATGCCCTTCGCCGGGCCCGCTTCGGACGAGATGATCAGGTCATACTCACTCAGATCAAAGGATTCCAAAGCCATGGGCATAAGAGGGAGCATACGCTTGTAATGCTTCACCCCACCAATTTTCTGCAGGAAGGAGGTCGTGATCTTATGCCCCCTCACTATAGGAGAGAGTTTTTTATGGTCAGCGACGAGGGTGTAGACATCGGCTTGCGGATATATCTCACACAGAGCATCGAGCACCTTTTCCCCACCACGGGTGCCCACCAGCCAATAATGAACGAGCGCAACCTTCATAACGTACTTCTTATTCAAAATTCACCGGCGAAATAAAGCCCTCGCCCAGAACGATCAGCGCCTACCCCCGGAAGCGGGCACCCCAAACGCCGACACAATTATATCCATTCGTTCATATATTGCTAATTGCCTGGCGACCAGAAATATCCGATCGACCGATCATCTTTTTTCGTGCGCCGCAACATAATTTGAGACCGGGCAAGAATCGAAACTCGCATTATAAATCAACAACTTATATCCATTCCACCGCAAGATGAATACGAAGTCCCGAAATTCGGTATGGACGCGAGTTAGGCTAATCGCCATAATTCAGAGCTGTTTTTGACCGATTTTATAAGATGTTATCCTTTTTATTCAAAATTGGCCTCCAGTTTGCAGGCGCAAATTCATCTGTGCCACTCAGGACTCATTAATCATATGCTCCCCCATAGCTTTAAAGATAAGAAGGTTTGCATTGTCGGTCTGGGCTATGTCGGCCTTACGCTCGCCGTTGCCATGGCCGATGCTGGCTTCCGGGTCCACGGCGTTGAAGTCGACCAGCACATTCTCGCCTGCCTTGCCGACGAGAAAGCGCATTTCTCCGAGATCGGACTGAATGAGCGGCTTTCCGCTCAGATTCAACGCGGCACGATGACCTTTTCAGGTCAAATTGAGAGGGATACGGAAACGACCGTCTATATCGTGACCGTGGGCACCCCGGTTAAGGCGGATAAAAAGACCAACTATGCGTCTTTTACCGCTGTGATGAACGGTATCTCGACCGTCCTTAAGCCCAACGACATGGTCATTCTTCGTTCGACGGTACGTGTTGGGGTGACCAAGGAACTCGCCAAACCGATCCTCGATAAGGTCGGCGTCACTTATGATCTGGCCTTCTGTCCTGAACGCACTCTTGAAGGCAAGGCATTGCTTGAACTGCGTACGCTTCCCCAGGTCGTTGGCGGTGTCGATGAGCAGTCCACATTCCGCGCCTCGCAAATTTTCGCGTTCCTGACCCCTTCGATTATGAAAGTCTCGAATGCCGAGACGGCGGAAATGGTCAAGCTGATCAACAATACGCAGCGCGATATGATGTTTGCGTTTGCCAACGAAGTTGCAGAAATGTGCGACACGCTGGGCATTTCGGCTCAAGAGGTGATCTCGAGCGGCAATCTGGGGTATCCTCGCGCGAACCTCCCCTATCCAGGCCCCGTCGGGGGCCCTTGCCTGGAAAAAGACCCCTACATCCTCGCCGAAGGGCTGGAGAACCATGGCTTCCGACCCGGCCTGGCTTTGGCAGGGCGTCTTTGGAACGAGGGCATCCCCGAGCGCAGTGTTGCGCGCATGAAGGCAGACCTCACGGAACGCGGCAACCCGAATCCGTTGAAAATCGCCATACTCGGCTCAGCCTTTAAAGGCCGCCCCGAAACTGACGATCTGCGAGGGTCGCCGGTCATTGCAATCATCGAAGAACTGCGCAAGGCCTTCCCAGGTTCTGAGCTTGTGGCCTGGGACCCGATTGTCTCGGCCCCAAACCTCGCGTCCCTTGGCCTAACACCGTTGGAATCTGTAGAAGACGCATTTGAAGGGGCCGGACTCGTTGTGATGCAAAACAACCACGTCGCCCTTGAAAGGTTGAAGCTTCCCAAGCTGGGGGCGCTGATGGCGGCCCCCGGATTAATCTATGACTTCTGGCACCAACACACCCTTTTGCGCCGCACTGAATTGCCAGAAGGCATCCGCTACAGTGCGCTCGGGGCATTCAACTATAATGGAGAGGGTCACTGATGACTCGGGTCGTTGTGACCGGCGCGGCCGGGTTCTTAGGGTTTCATCTGACGCGGTATCTGGCCGAGATAAAAGGCTATGAGGTGATCGCCGTTGACAACTTTGTCCGTGGCGAAAACGACCCGCATCTTGCGGCGCTTTCTGAAAAGCCGAACGTGACGTTCATCGAGCTTGATCTCTCAGACCCGGCGAAGGTGGCCACCCTTCCGGTTGACGTTGACTATGTTTATCACCTAGCGGCCCTCAACGGGACACAGAACTTCTATGAACGCCCTATGGACGTGATTAAGTCCTGCACCCTGCCAAACATATATCTCGCCGAGCATTACGGTCGTAACGCCAAACTGAAGCGCTTTATTTATGCCGGTACCAGCGAAAGCTATGCCTCGACGGTGACGAAGTTCAACTGGCCCGTCCCCACCGCCGAAGATGTGCCTTTAGGCTTAAGTGACGTTACCAATCCGCGCTGGTCTTATGCCGCTTCAAAAATGCACGGTGAAGTCGTCACCGCGCAGGCGGGACGAAGCTTCTCCATGCCTTACAGCATCGTTCGCTACCACAATGCCTATGGCCCCCGGATGGGGGATCGCCATGTGGTTCCGGACTTCTATGTTCGTGCCAAGGAAGGCCGCTTTGAGCTTTTCGGCTATGAGGATACGCGCGCCTTCCTCTACGTCGATGACGCTGTGCGGGGTACGACCCTGATTGGTGAAAACGAGCGCACGGTCAACGAGATCGTAAACCTCGGCGGTGGCCGTGAAATCACGATGCTGGACCTTGCCAAAGAAATGATGGCTGTTCGTGGAATGGAGGGAGAAATTGTCCTCCACCCGTCACCGGCAGGCAGCGTCAAGCGCCGGTTACCCGAACTTGCAAAAATCCGTGAACTGACGGGCTTCCAGGAAACGGTCTCCTTGTCAGAAGGCCTCGAACTGACCGCAAAGTTCTATCTCGATGGCACGCTCGTTGAATACCAGAACCGTGGCCAATAGTTACTCGCCAACCGTCCGAGCCGGAGTGGGTTCATGCGCGGCCTTGTAATCAATGGGAAGTTTCTCTCTCAAAAGACGACCGGGGTCCAGAGGGTCGCGCATGCCCTCACCTCGGAGCTTCTTTCCCGCGATTTAGGGATAAAGATCAGAGTGGCCGCTCCAAAGGCTGCCCAAAATCCATGGGCCACGGGCGCCGGTGCGTCTGTTCTGAAGGGCGTTCCATGGGAACAGCTTGAGCTCCCAGTTATCGCCGGCAAGGATCTGCTTGTCAGCCTATGCAACGTGGCCCCTGTTGCGAGGAATGGTGACGTGGTGATGATCCACGATGCCCAGGCGTTTATCTCTCCGAAGTCCTATTCATCCGCCTTTCGAACCTACTACCAAACACTTTTGCCAATCATCGGCGCGAGGGCGTCTCGCGTTCTGACAGTCTCGAATTATTCCGCGGATTGTCTGACCCAAAATGGTATCGCCCCGCGCGAAAAAATTGACGTTATCCATAATGGCGTAGACCATATCCTCACCATTGCGCGTAATGACGAAGTCCTAGAGCGCCTCAATCTGAAAGGCCGTCCATTTCTGGCGGCTTTGGGCAGCGTTCAGCATCATAAGAACATAAAGACGCTGGTGGCTGCCGCGGCACGCTTCGCAAATAAAGAGGCTCGTCTGGTCCTAATTGGCGCAGCCACGCGCGCAGACTATGAGGCCGCGGGCATTGAGGTTGGCGAGAGTGTTTGCCTTGCCGGTCGATTGTCAGATGAAGACATGCGAAGCGTGGTTGAACATGCGCAGGCGTTTCTGTTTCCATCCTTAACGGAAGGTTTCGGTTTGCCGCCCCTTGAAGCGATGTTGCTGGGAACGCCGGCTATTGTTGCGCCGTGCGGGGCGATGCCTGAACTTTGTATAGGCGACGCCTTGTTCTGCGAGGCTGAAAATGTAGGTGAGTGGGCCGATACCATCAACAATCTTCTTGCCGACAGCGCCCTCAGAGCGCAGTATTCAAAGCTTGGGATTGAGCGGGCCAAAAAATACACCTGGGCCAGCGCCGGTGATAAACTGGCCGAAGTTTTGCTCCGCTCTTTGTGAGTGGTGCAGGTGTTTCATATCTGCACAGTTGGTCAAATATTAAGGCTTGCGACCTAAGTGTGTTTTAAAACCGGAGTTTTCCGGTAGATTTATGGTTTAGCTACCCCAACCCCTTTAGTTGGGCGTCTAAAAGATCCGAGCGAAGAAGTCAGAGGATTAAATGAAAGTCGCCTTTGTCCACGAGTGGTTCACACATTTCGCTGGCTCGGAAAAAGTGCTGGAAGCGATGCACAAGGAGTATCCCGAGGCGGATATTTTTGCGCTGATCGATGTGATCCCTGAGAAAGAGCGCCCTGCCTTTTTAAAGCGCGAAGTGAAAACGACGTTCCTGCAAAAGATCCCTGGCATCCGCAAATTTTATCGCTTTCTTCTTCCGATCTTTCCCTTTGCGATCGAACAACTCGACATGTCGGGTTATGACGTGGTGATTTCAAACAGTCACGCGGTTGCCAAGGGCGTCATCACTGGCCCAAACCAACTGCATATCTGCATGTGTTACACCCCCATGCGCTACGCTTGGGACCTGCAAGACCAGTATTTAAGCAATTCAAAGCTTGGCGGTCCAATGGCGTGGCTTGCCCGCTGGTACCTGCATAAGATCCGCATCTGGGATAGCCGTACCGCCAATGGCGTGGATCACTTCCTGTCGGTGTCTTCCTACATCAGCCGGCGGATCCAGAAGGTGTACCGCCGTGACTCCACGGTCATGCACTGTAACGTTGAGACCGATGACTTCCAGATCGGCGCGCCGGCACAGGACTTCTATCTCGCGGCCTCACGCATCGTGCCTTACAAGAAGATGCATCTGATCGTCGAAGCGTTCAACGCGATGCCAGATAAGAAGCTCGTCGTGATTGGCGCTGGCCCGGGCCTTGCTAAGCTGCAGGAAATCGCTGGTCCGAATGTTCAGGTCATGGGCTATCAGCCTTACAACGTCCTGCTCGAAAAAATGCAAACGGCCAAGGCGTTCGTTTTTGCCGCCGAGGAGGACTTTGGGATTGTACCGGTAGAGGCCCAAGCGTGTGGAACGCCTGTGATCGCCTTCTCCGTCGGTGGCGCCGCTGAAACCGTAATCGACGGCGTAACTGGCGTACATTTCCACAAGCAGACCGTGCCGGAACTGTGTGAGGCAGTTGCGCGTTTCGAAGAGATCAGCGGGACATTTGACCGCAAGATCATTCGCGCTCATGCGGAACGCTTCTCCACGCAGCGCTTCCGCCGGGATTTCCGTGCTTTTGTTGAAGAGAAATGGCGCAAGCATCGTGAGGCGATCGCGATCAAACCGATTCCGGTGCCCCGGATGGAAGACACGCCTAAAACGCTGCGCGCTTAATTGGATAGATTGACCTCATGACGCGTCATTGCATCTGTTACGTGGTGGACGACAACTATTTGTTTCCCACCCTCGTCAGCGCGTCCCAGGCTCGGGAAAACGCGCCCTCGTCCCTCGCGGATATCGTAATCCTGTGTCTTTCTGATGCCTCTGATCGCGTGAGGAAGGTTATGCCGGTGGCGGTAGCTCTCGGTATAGAGTTAATCGAGGTACCTACTGCGTCGATTGAAAATCTTCACCCAATGTATGGGCGTCTTTTCATCGATAAGCTTCTACCGAAAGCCTATGAGCGCGTGCTCTACATCGATGGTGACACGCAGATTGCGGCTTCGTTAGAACCTCTTCTTAACGTCGACATTCCGGAAGGAAAGTTTCTGGCCGTCCGGGACCCGGCGGCGATGTTTGCCAAGCTTTCTGACAAATGGGCCAGTCGGATCCAGGGAGAGCGCGTTGAAGCCGGGCTCGGTGACAATCCAATTGAAGACTATCTGAACACGGGTGTTCTTGTCTTTAATATGAAGGACTGGGCTGAACTGGCGGGCGAAACGCTCAAACTTATTCGCGCGCGATCCACACCGTTTAAGTTCGGCGATCAGGACCCTATGAATCTCGCGATTGGCGACCGGTGCCTTTACATCTCCAACCGCTGGAACTTCCCGGGCTTTCTCATAGGGTCAGGGCAAGAAGAGCGGGTAAAACCCGTTATCTACCACTTTATGTCTAACCCCAGACCCTGGGTTCACGCAGGCGCTCCCTGGGGGCCAAAGTGGCACACGCCTTATAAGGCCTTCCTTGCGCGCTTCCCCGTACTGGAAAGCGTTGCGCCAAAGACCACCCCGGTGAAAGCCCTTCGCCATCATCTGCAGCAAGCGCTTAAGGGCGTCACAGAATATGGACCCGTGTCGCGTCTTTCGGAAGCCGCGCCTTTACAGGACGTGTAAATGGAAATGGCCCTCACCAAGGTGGGGGCCATTTGAATTCTGTCTTATAGTTTTAGCGCTTTTTGAGGATCGGCCGGGGCCTTTAGGCAATCGCCGATGGCTTTTATATTCCCGATGAAGCGACCCCGTCTGTCTGCCCAGGGTTCGGGTTTAAATTGTTTGATCGCGTTTGCGATGACATTTCGAGAGATACGCACCAGTCCGACGTCTGTTGGGATGCTACCCTTTTGCATCATGTAGACTATGTTGGCGACTTGAGAGTATCCGAGCTTCTGGCCAGGTGTCCGCCCCGACTTAGATCCCATATGAACGCCACGCAGCCGGTTTGTTTTTAGGATGCCACCGTAAGGCGCCATGCGTCTTGAGAAGTCGACATCTTCCCACCACCCGTAAAGCGGCAGGGTTTCGTCAAACCATACCCCCCACTCCCTCGCGGGCTGCATACGCACGACCATGTTACAGCCGTAGGCATTAAAGACGTTCTCAACACGCTCAACCGGTAGCTCGCCCTGCTGATCGACCTGTTGGCAAGCGTCCTCGTAGCTAATCCCTGGACCATTAATCCCGTCAGCCAAAACGTCACCCGTCACCATGACCACGCCGGGACGGTTTTTCAGCAAAGCTTCTACTTCCTGAAGGAAAAATCTGTCCGCAACGAAGTCGTCGTCAAAGAAGACAATGGCATCCGCATCGGTGACCGCCTTCATGATGGCGTTACGCTGCGCCGGAAGGCCTTTGTTACCTTTTACGACCTCAATGGGGATCGCAAAGCCGGTATTTTTGGAGGGGTCATAGTCGGCCTCGGATGCCGGGCACACATAGATTGCATCGGGCTGACGCAACTGTTGCGACAGCTTTTCGATGACTTTCGGCATGAGATCACCCCGCCCAGCGGTGGCGAAACCGACGACAATTTTCATTAACCAACTAGGGGCCTTGGCCCCTATCCTCAGGCGTTCTTCAATTTATAAACGCGAATATAGTCGATGGTGAAGAACGACGGGTTAATGGTCTCATCAATTGGCCAGCCCGAGCCGAGCGCGAGATTACATAATACCACGAGCGGATGTTTATGCGTCACAGGCGTAGGCGTTCGCCACGTCTCCTGACCATCAAAGTAAAAGACCACCCAGTCAGGATCAACGCTCACCCCGTAATCGTGGAACTCATCAGCGAGCGTAGACCCTTCGACCTTGTGAATATGGCCTTCAGACGTTTTCTTAACGAGATCGTTCTTGGGCCACACAGTGACCGTTGAATGAATGTCCGTGGGGAATTTTCCGTAATATTCCACAACGTCGATCTCAATGCTCGGATCCGTCATCCCCGGATACCAGCTATCGAGCCAGAATGCTGGCCAAACGCCCGGCCCTGGCGGCATCCGGCAGCGGCACTCAAAATACCCGTACTGCTGGGCAAATCCCACACCCTCATGGTTCAGGCTGGATATAAGGCCCGAACGCCACTTTCCATCGTCGCCTTTTTTGGCGACGATCGTGAGGTTGCCGTTATCGACCATGAAGGGAAAACCCGGACGCGGATCGGTAAACTGCGCGTCGCCAAAGTCGCCATGCCAGGGTGTGTGGGCGTACCAGCGCTTGTTAAACGCGTCCATGTCGAAGTTTGGATCGTCGAACTCTTCCGCAAATGTCAACTCGTAGAGGGAGAGGTCAATTTTCTGCTTTACCGGCACAGCCGACTGCACATTCCCACATCCGGCTGCCGAAAACGCACCCGCGGCAGCGGCACCAAGGAGAAAACGTCGGGACATGGATGGGGGCACATCGACGCGTGAGTGAGGTGTCGAATCTTGAGCCATTTTATGAATCCGAAAAATGAGACCGTTGGCAATGAACAAACGCGTACGTGAGACAGACGGCAATAACTAAGGTTAATTGAAGTGTAACCCCATATTATGGCAGCGCAACAACAATCACCCGTCTAACTGCCTCAAAGCCCGAAGAGCGGTTTGACGGCCTAACTGTCAAATTCAAACCGAAACACGCGTTTCTCCTGCGTCTTGCACAAATATACGGAAAGTGTCCCCTACACCCCGTTTTGGGGTGTGCCAAATCCGGACGCGATTCTCTATTTGGGCGATCTTTATGGAAAACCCGCTTTGTTCGTTTACCTTAACACATTGTCAAAGTGGAATTATTCGCCTCAGGTGAGGGATGCACCTCGGCATTAAAGGCGGTTTTGGAGTTTCAGACACTACCAGTTCAAGCAGGCAGTGTGTCGAAGAGGTATTCGCCTTTTGGCACGTATCTTGATGTGACAGGTGTGAGGCTGTTGCGAATGTTGCAAAGTTGCATCCCGATGGCACTGTCGGGCATTAGGTATGGATACCTTTTGTTAACGGTGTTAGAAGGCAGAACTTTAGACATTTTATCTCATATTACCGCGGCCTCTGGCGACGACTAAAAATTTTCAGAAGGGTCCAACCCATGGCGGACATCAAAAGCATCCAAGCGTCGACGCAATTCGGTGTTGAATTGCGAGAACGCCCCCGCCAGATTTCCAAGCCGCAGAAAAGAATGGCAAAGTCTCAGACCCGCGCGCAAAGCCCCATTATCCGGTTACTGGATATTACTATTAGTCTGGCCGCCCTTATTTTTCTGGCGCCGGTGATGGTGATTGCTGCCCTGGCCGTTTTCTTTGATGACCGCGGACCGGTACTCTTTCGTCAAAAGCGTATTGGGCTTCATGGCCGCGAGTTTTATTGCCTGAAGTTTCGCAGCATGCGGACTAACTCCGCTGAAATGCTTGAAACCATTCTGCGCACTAACCCGAAGCTTCGGGCGGAGTGGGAGAGCACCCAAAAGTTCAAGAGCGACCCCCGCATCACGTCTATCGGCCATTTTCTGCGCAAGTCGAGCATTGATGAGCTGCCGCAGTTGTTTAACGTGCTCAAAGGCGAGATGAGCCTTGTTGGTCCCCGTCCGATCGTAGCCGCAGAGATTTGTAAGTATGGCCGCTCGTTCGGGGCCTATTGCTCGGTGCTTCCCGGGATCACCGGCCTTTGGCAGGTGACCGGCCGTAGCGACGTCGGCTACACCCGCCGCGTGGCCCTTGATCGCACCTTTGCGCGGAAGACATCCGTAGGCCTCTACCTCTGGATTCTCGTTATGACGGTGCCGGCAGTTCTGGCTCAAAAAGGGTCTTACTGATCGCCACGCTCTGAAGACCTCACGGATCCACCCACAAAAAGGGCCGATCACTAAATTGTGATCGGCCCTTTTTGCGTCTACCGGCTCTCCACGTCTGTTTTGCGGCGCAACAATCAGGAGTCGTGAGGCAAACGCGTTCTGACGTCCTCAAACGAGGTCCGAGCCCACCTTGCCAGCCAATTGGAACTGACTCATTTGTCATTTTCAGCTTGTCGCGACATCGCATTCCAAATACAAAAAATCACGCATTTTTGCTGCATGTGCTAACAAAATTCTCCCAACGGGCGATTTTTTCGTCCGCGCGCGGTCGGGGCGGCCTATTTTTTGACGTATGCGTCAATTAATCCTGCAAACATGGTAAACGCAGGCTGGAATTCGAACACAATCTATGAGCATCATGAGTCAACCGCGTACTTATGACGAAAGAAAGTGTCATGCAGGGTCAAGTTGTAAAACCAGTCTGGAACGGCTCAAACTCTCGGGAGGCCTCTGCGCGCACCCGCAACGGATCGATCAGAAGTGATCGGTCAACGCTTGAGGCCAGTGATTTACCTTCGAAATATGTGCTGCGCTGGGCCGTTATTGGCTTTTGCACGGTTTTTTGGGCGGGCGTGATCGCAGCTGTCGTGGCCCTCGTTTAAGGCGCGATCTCCCAAAACGCGAAAGTTGTGGACGCCTGGAATTTCGTATGGATTTTCCAAAAGCCTAGGTTCTGCCGCGATTCGATTGTCATTGTCCTTCGAAACCAAGGTATGCTAGAGGGCCATTGACCCGATTTTGTCCTTGAGGATCGTTTGAGGCTGCTTCCCTTCCCGCGCGATATATCGTTCAGATCGAATGAGCAGGATCCTGCCATCGATGTTCTGACATACGCTATCGGGGACATCCACGGTCGCTTCGACCTGTTCAAGAAGCTCGTTCAAACCATTAAGGCCGATGCCGCCCGATTTGACGGCAAATGCCGTGTCGTTTTGCTAGGCGACTATATTGACCGCGGCCCGGAGTCAAAAAAGTGCTTAGACGGTGTCATCGCTATGCACCGCCAGCCGTGGTGCAATACCATTGCGCTCAAGGGAAACCATGAGCAGGTGATGATCGATTTCCTTGAGGACCCGCTCGCGGGTTCGGCCTGGCTGAAGTTCGGCGGCTTGGAAACACTGCGGTCTTACGGCATTTCTCCCGAAAGCGCCGAGCCGGACGAAGCGGAACTTGAGGCGCTGCATTGGAAGCTCAATCTTGCCGTACCCGCTATTCAGCGCAAACTTCTGCGATCACTGAAGCTTTCTTACGAGGCGGGTGACTATTTCTTTGTTCATGCGGGCGTCGATCCCAGACGGGATCGTGAGACGCAGACTGAAGAGACGCTTCTTTGGATACGCGATGCCTTTCTGAAGGTAGAGCGCGCTTGCAGCAAGTCGGTCGTTCATGGCCACACCCCTTCTGACACCTACACCGACACAAGATGGCGCATCGGCGTTGATACAGGGGCCTATGCCACGGGCGTCTTAACCGCTGTGCGGTTAAATGGAACCCAGCGCCACTTTATTCAGGTGCGTTAAGCGCACTTTCCCCACGCCGCTACTCCTTCGCTCATTGCCATTTCGCACCTGCACATTTATGCTGCGACGCGAAACAAACGTGATCCCGGAAGGCTTCAATGAAGCGGGCGACACTCCTCCTGTTACCGCTGGCTCTCGCCGGCCTTCTGGCTTTGAGATTTGCCACTGAGCTGTCGTGGGTATTCGCCGCTTCGCTGTTGTTTTGGCACTATTTCGCGTTCGGTGTTCTCGTCACCGGCGGTCTCAGCTTCATATGCCTTAAACGATGGCGCGCACCGCTCATTGTCATTTCTGGCGCTGTCATCGCGTCATATTTCAGCCCCTTGATCAGCGACATGCTCAAGAACCCGTCTCATAAGGACAGGGCTGTTTATAAGGTAATCAGCTACAACTGGCTTTTTTCCAGCAGCGACCGCAGTGCCTTTTATGCCTGGCTCGCCGTAGAAGACCCAGACATTTTGTCGATCCAGGAGTTCAATAAAAAGGACTTAGGCCCACTCCTCGCCTCACAGCCTCGCGCCTATTTCGTCTCTGAAACCAGAGATGACGTGGTCATTCTGTCCCGTTTCCCGCTGAGCGAAGACAAACTGGATAAGGTCGGGTCGAGGCGTCTAGTTTCAGCAACGGCCAACCTCCCTTCAGGGGCTGTCCGGGTTTTCGGTGCGCATGCGCCGACGCTAAGGGACATTGACCTTCTCACCCAGCGCAACAGCTATCTCGCCAGACTCCCCGAACTTATTGCGCGGTCGGACAAGCCACAGCTTGTGATGGGTGATTTCAACGCAACGCCCTGGGAGCCTCTTGTTGCGCGATTAAAATCAAAGGCTGGTCTTCACGAAGCGCCGCGTCTTGTGCCTCTATCAACCCGAATGGCGGTCAGACGACAGCTCGATGTAGGCTCGCCAATAGACCACATAATGGCCTCACATACCGTTCATCTCAGGCACTGCCGAACGGGGCCCGTCATGGCATCCGATCACCGGCCCTTGATTTGTGAGTTTAGTATCTGACATAAGTGCCCTTGAGCTTCGCATTTGGACCCCACCTCCTCAAAGTGTAGTCACCAAGTTTTTTTTGATCATTCAATTCTAAGTGTATTCGAAAGGTTCACCATGAAGATTGCTATTGCTGGGATGGGGTATGTTGGCCTGTCCAATTCCATGCTTCTGGCGCGTCACAATGAGGTCGTGGCCTTTGACGTGGTTCCTGAAAAAGTCGAAATGCTCAATGCGCGCCAGTCGCCTATCGTAGACGCTGAGATCGAGCACTTCCTCGCCAAAGAGCCTATTAACTTCCGCGCGACACTCAATGCCGAAGAGGCGTTTTCAGGCGCCGATTACATTATTGTGGCGACGCCTACCAATTACGATACCGAAACCAACCGCTTTGATACGCGTTCTATTGAGAGCGTCATTCGGACGGTTCTGCCACTAAACTCGACCGCGACCATCGTGATCAAATCCACCATCCCCGTCGGCTATACGGCGCGGGTAAGGGAGATGCTTGGGACGAACCAGGTGATTTTCTCGCCTGAATTCCTCCGGGAAGGTAAGGCCCTTTACGACAACCTCTATCCGTCCCGCATTGTTGTCGGTGAGCGATCGGAGCGCGCGAAGGTCTTTGCCGACCTTCTGGTGAAAGGGGCCGAGAAAAAAGATATTGAGGTATTGTTCACCGACAGCAATGAGGCTGAGGCGATTAAGCTCTTTGCAAATACCTATCTGGCGCTTCGGGTCGCCTATTTTAATGAGCTCGATTCCTATGCGGAGGCGTTAGGGCTTGATACGCGCCAGATTATTGAGGGCGTGAGCCTCGATCCCCGAATTGGCAAGGGATATAACAACCCGTCCTTCGGATACGGAGGCTATTGCCTGCCGAAGGATACAAAGCAGCTTCTGGCCAACTATTCCGAAGTGCCGCAAAACCTGATCAAGGCCATTGTGGACGCGAACACGACCCGCAAGGATTTCGTGGCTTCACGGATTCTCGCGAACGCGCCGAAGACGGTCGGGATCTACCGGCTGACCATGAAGACAAATTCTGACAATTTCCGGGATTCTTCGGTGCAGGGGATCATGAAACGGCTCAAAGCCAAGGGCGTCGAAGTCATCATTTATGAACCCGCGCTTGAGGCCGAGGACTTCTTCAGCTCAAAGGTGATCCGGGACCTCGAGGATTTCAAGACTCGCTCAGATGTCATCGTCGCAAACCGGATATCAGACGATATTCGCGACGTGGTCGACAAGGTTTATACGCGCGATCTCTTCGGCGCTGACTAAAAGATAAAAGGGGATGCGAACGCATCCCCTTTTATTTCATCGTAACCCCTAAGAGCTTCAGCGCCTCGTAGGTTAGCGGGCCTGCGGGTAGCCCATTATCGCGCTGAAATCGCTGGAAGGCATCTTGCGTGTCTTCGGTAATCGCACCGCTAAAGGTGCGCGGATTATAGCCGTTTGTCGCAAGGGCGAGCTGAATCTGAGATATCAGATAGGCATTTATGTCTCGCTGACAAACAACCCGGCGCCACACACCTTCGCCCTGAACCGCGCGGACGCGAACTTCCTCTTTATAAACTGCAGGCACGGTAACCGTCTCTGTTCGTCCCGGGGTGACCACGACCGTCTTCGTTTCACGGCGTGTAACCGCTGGAATGACCTCAATGGTTTCCGTAGACGGCGTCTTCAGAACCGTCTTCTTCACGGTCTTGGTGACCGCAGGGACGACCTCGGCGCGGCGCTGTTCCGGCTTTATTAGAACCCGCTCTTCGACCGTCCCATAGACGGGAGGCGTCTGAACATACTCATAGACGTCAGGTGACGGCATATAGACGTTGCATTCTTTGTTAGCGCGTGCCGCCTCTGCCGTCTCACATCCGGGAATAGGGCGCCCTTTTTGATCCTTCACGGGCTGAATTGCCCGTCCATTCTTGGTCTTGCGTACGCTCCACTCAGTCTGCGACGGCGTGACAACAATCTGGCGCTTACGCGTCTCATAGACAGCCGGCTCAACGATCTCTCGGGTGGTCGCGGGTGTCACAATGACGGTTTCTGAAATCTCCTCGTAAACCGCAGGCTTACCGCGCTTAACCTGGCGCTCAGGGGTTACTACGACATCCGTCTCCACAACTTTGGTCACAGGTGGGATGGTCCGCGTCTCAACCCTTTGCGGGGAGACAAGAACTTTTTCAACGTAGCTTTCATTTGTCGGTTTGAAGAAGGCCTTCGCGTGGCAGGCACCGGGCCCATCTGCGACGCGCAATTCGACAGGCACGTCTGACGACGACTGCGCGCCCGCCGCCCCTGACACGCTTAGGAGGGTAACAACGGCAGCCAGACGCAACCGGTCCTGGCTACTCCCCTTTTGCCTCTTCGTCCCCATAACCCATTCCAAAACAAACAAACCGAATAAACGAAAATCAGTGACACTGCCGCACTGCAAAACCTACGCCAGCTGGCACGAGACCAAAGTCTTCATCCGACTAGAGGCAACTGACAGGATCAGCGAACCTGAAAGCGCCGCTTTAGGGCCAAAGCCGATAATAAAAGCAAACCAATAACGATCAGTGTCTCTAAACCTCCCAGAACCTTGACCAAAACGACAGAGCCCGGATCCAACGCCGTCTCAAGCCATAGGAACCATCCTCTTGTCGTATCCGCAAAGATCCCCAAAGGAATCGCGCGGTCAAAAGCGACGGAGAAGGCCGGCGGCAACTCCCCAAGTATGAGATTGGCTGTCAGTGGGCTCGACACCGACTGAGCGAGCACGCTGATGCTGGCAAACACGAGAGCAAAGAAGATAACCGAGGAGGCCGCCAGGGAGAGCGGTCGCCCGATTGAGGTCCCGAAGTTTGAGACCGCCCCATAGACGATGGCGGCGAGTTTCGCGGCAATCGGCTCTGAGGGCATTTGCATCTTTGCCCGCAGCTCAAAACGGTTGAAGCGCTGTTCGCGAACCACGTCTTTTTGCGTGGCCATCGCCAGCCGCAGTGTGCGAAGCCCGCCGGCGAGCGTCCCAAACCTGGCATCGCTGCCAAGCTCTGCCGCCGGTGTCGGCCGATCACCCCGCGAGCGCCTTTGCGTAACCTGATGGTCATCGGCCACGGCTTCACGAGCCTTATCCAGCGACCGCTCTAGAAGCGTCTCGGCCGAGGTTTCCGGAGGTATGGGTTCAGCGAGCAATACCCGGCCCCGGAAATCTGCCCCATCAAACATTGAGAAGGCGCAGAAATCTTTTGTTTTAAAGTCGGCGGTGCCTTCAAATCGGCTCCCTTCGAAGGACCCGTGATGATCACGCGCGTTGGAGGGCCAGATCACGTTGGAGAAGTCCGCATAGTCTGCAAACTGGCAGGTCCTGAAACTGACCTTTTTGCGGAAGATCGCACCCGGATTGTTCCCCGCCCCGCCGAACGATGCGCGCTTAACAAAGCGCGCACCACGAAAGGCTGCGCCTCGGGAGAATTCCGAATGGGTAAAGATCACCTCTCCGGTGAACGTCGCAGTGATGAATCGCGCACTGCCCTGAAAGACCGCTTCTGAATAATCCGTCGGTCCATGGAAGACCGCATCCCGGAAAGAACAGTCATCGATAAAAATGGTGCTTTCAAAAGAGGCTGCGCCTTCAAAGTGACTGGCACCAAATGAGACGCTCTCACCAAAGCGTGCCTCACGGAAATCAACCCCGGCGCCAAAGTACGCGCCACGGAACGTGACCGGCCCGCCAAAGGTCGCTGCCCTAAAGGAGACCCCCTCCCCAAAATCGCAGCCATCGAACTTCACCTGTCCGTCAATGAAGGCGTTCTCAAAGCGTGTGTAGGGGGCAAAGCGAAGTCCTGAAAGGTCAAGGCCGCTAATGAAGGCGTAATCGGACATCAAAGACACGCGCTGGCTCGCGCCCGAAGACAGACGCAACAGCGAAATGATTTCCTGATAGAACTCAGAATTCCTGACACCTGACAAGACCAGTGAATGCTGAGGGCTTGCGCGCGTTAAGTCTCCGTTTTTTGAGAGCTTGAGCGCGAGATAGGCCGGATTGCTCTTTCGGTCATCCGCGAATTCCGGGTGCCGCGAAAGGATGAGGCGAGCATCGATGTATTTGCGCCACCACGTCTCATGCTGGCGCAGTTTATCCCAATCGCTTTTCGATACTTCGGAAGGGTCAAGAAACGCCAGGTGCCAAAATGTCCCCTCCCGATTGATCAGCGCGCCAACACTGATGAGCTCCTGATCAGAGGCCAGTCTTCCGTCGCTCCAGGAGATCTCCGGGCTAATTTCAACCGTGTCTTTGGGCACCCAACGCCAGTACTCCTGAAGCGTCGATGCGCGCCACGCCGATGGCCCCTCGCCCAGCACTTCTTTGGTTCCCGGAAACTCCGGAGGCGATCGCCAGCGCTTTACGAGATACTGATCTGTGACGTCATCAATCTCTGACCAGGCCGCCGCGGCAAGGCCTGCCCATGAAAAATCAAATTCCGCCCAGAGCTTGGTCCAGAGCGAAGAGAGGCCCAGTTCATTGGATTGGCTTCGGACATCCCGGCCCAGCTCTTTTGTATTGTCGTCCAGCGGCAAGACACTTCCCCATATTTAGTCAGCCACAAACCTAACACAATCACGCATTTGCGAAAGCCTTTGTTCTCCGGCCAAGCGAAAGACGGTCCTTCTCGCTCCTGAACTGTGTCCTTGCAGGCGAGCGCCCAGAGAAAAAGCCATGCCCGAGAGACGCTCGGGCATGGCTTTTTGAAAATGACGTCGAAACAAGCCTATTCGGCCGCTTCGATATTTCTGATTTCCTGCAGCTTCTTTGCGGCTTCGGCTGCAAGTTTCACATCCTGCGCCCGGGATATAGGGGCCACCACAATGCCTGAAGGGGTTGAAACGACCATAATGTTATCGAGGCCAATGATAGCCACCGGTGGGCCTTCGGCACGGACCAGACAATTGTTGGCGTCAATCAGGATGGCGCTACCTTGCGCGTGGTTACCACCGCCGTCTTTGGCCCCCAGGCGCCACAATTCGCTGAAGCCGCCAACATCTGCCCATCCGATATCGCAAGGCGCGGTCGCTGCGCGCTGCGTGCGCTCCATGACCGCATAGTCCACCGAGATCGACGGACAATTCGCAAATGCGTCGGCATTGAGGAGATGCGTAACACCCTCAACCTCAGCCGTTTCAAAGGCGGCCTTTGTGGCCGTCAAAACGCCAGGCTCGTGAACGCCAAGCTCCTCAATCATAACCTTTGGTGCAAAGAGGAAGATGCCGGCGTTCCAGTCGTAGCCACCATCGGCGAGATAGCTCTGAGCAGTTTCAAAATTGGGCTTTTCGAGGAAGCGCTTAATGCCATAGACGCCGTCAGCCAGCTCTTCACCACGCTGGATATACCCAAAGCCGGTTTCCGGGGCCGTAGGGGTAATCCCAAAGGTCACGATCCGGTCTTTGGCTACAGGGGCCGCCTTGGAGATAGCGTCTCGGAACGCCTCTGGCTTTGTGATCATATGATCCGCCGGGACCATTAAAACCAGGGCCTGCGGATCAATCTGCTCACCAATTAGCGCGGCGACGGCGGCGACAGCTGCGGTGTTACGGGCGAAGGGTTCGAGCACCACCGCCTGCGGGCTAAAGTCGATCGCACCTAATTGCGCAACCGCGAGCGCCTCATGGCTCTTACCGCAGATAACGACGGGCTTCAAAAACTCGGCGCCAGACAAACGCAAGGCCGTTTCCTGAATCATGGTGTGCTGCGTTGCCAGAGCATGAAACTGCTTGGGTTGCTCGGGCGTTGACAGCGGCCAAAGGCGGGTCCCCGATCCCCCTGACATGATTACCGGCAAAATCTTCATCTGGAAAAATCCTAAAAATGAGCGTTTGAATAATGCGCTGCAAAAACGGGACCATTATGCGCCTGTTAGGCGAACTTCAGCAAGGGGCGCGACGATAGGCCACCTATTCTCGTCTACTTTTGACATATTTCCGGGCCTGTAAGTTTTCTATTGGACAGGTCTATATTTTTCATATTCTATTTTTTGGATTAACATTCATTTTACAATTATAGATGGAAATGCCTCTTAGAGGTTCGTATGGCACACCCCTCGGCTTTCTTACGGGTTCACACAGAAATCGGAAGACGATTGACGCAGGGCGTCTATCCACCCGGACATCGCCTGGAGGCCGAACCGCTGGCTGACGAGATGGGAACAAGCCCCAGTCCCGTTCGGCAATCCCTTTACTGGCGCTGTGGCGAAGGTCTTCTCACGCATCACGTGCTAGGCGGGTTCACCGTGCCGGTTCTAACCGAGTTTGGACTTCGTCATCTTTTTTCGTGGCAATCAGAGCTTTGGCGCATGGGCTATGCCTGTTTCAAACCGGCACCAGCGGGGGCGCCACTTTTGCTCGAGATTGAGCGTCTGAGCTCGCAGCCCGTCTCATGCCTCGACCATATTTTGGGAACCATTGTCTTTAGTCACCCGAACCGGGAAGTGCACCGCGCATGGCGGCTGACGACGCAAAGATTAGCCCCATCGCAATTCAAACGCCACGAAGGCCCCGATCCGCTCATGGCCTGGTGCACGGCGTTTTCTACCGCGCTCTCGTCCCTCAATATCGGTGATTTAGAGGCGTGCGCTTCTGAGTATTTTCAAACGTCTTTGGATATCGTTCCGCAAATCGCACAGGCCTGTCAGCCCACGAATGGATAAGGCCAGCACAGATTTCTCGTCTATCATTTAGTTATCAATTCCAAACAGCCGCGCACAGGCGAACTCTTGGTCTTGCCATGAATGGTCATGGCTAAATGAAAGGAGAGTTCGAAATGCATACCCCCATTATTTCGGAAACGGTCCAACCGAAGACCGCTGGCCTCATCGTTCTGGGCAAGGCTTCAGCTGAGACCCGCGGTCTCAGCCAGGGTGTCGAGCCCGATATCGGCCAGACCTACTTCGAAGAGTCTCGCATCAACCAGGACTGACGACGGGAAGGCGCGCACACTGCGCGCCTTCTTGCCTTTTCAGGGGCTTTTGAGATGTACGAATTAAACGACGGGGTGGGACTGGCCCTGGTAGATCAGCATCCCATCTTCCTTGATCTCAAAACTGACCGCTACCTTAGCCTCTCGCCTGACGGCGCAGCTGTGCTTTTGGGCGCCGCACCCGCGACCAAGGAGAGCCCCCTCTTCTTAGGACTTGAATCCATCGGCTTGGTTAAAAACGGCCCCTCAGGGCTGAAGCCTTGCCAGATCGCCGTTGCCACAGGAAGTGCCCCGCCCAGGAAAGTGCAGTTTGAGTCACTGAGCCTGCTATTGTTGCGCCTGATCCGCGCAAGGCTCGACCAGCGCGCCTTACTCAAACGAGTGACGGATTTGAAGAAGGCCGGCACGATCGCGCAGACCAAAAACCGCGATTGTGCCCTGAGCCTGCTTGGATCGGTTGAAACGGAGGCGAAGGCATGCCGTACACTCCTGTCATCAACAGACAAGTGCTTACCCGATGCGTTTGCAATAGCCACGCATCTGAGACGCCGAGGTGTTGACGCAAAGCTCGTCTTTGGTGTCCGCCTGCCTTTTGCGGCCCATGCCTGGGTTCAGGTCGACGATATTGTCGTGGGTGACCGGCCAGACCGGATTTTGGCGTTCACCCCCATCCTGGTCGTCTGATGCGGTACGTAGCGTCTTTCTTTGTGCGAGGCCACGTAAGCACGCCGGCATTACGACATCCAGAGCCAAAGGGCTTCGCATACGCAAAGGTATCTGGCGGACTAAGTGTGTGGTCGGACGCCCCCATCCGACATCGGGCTCCGCTCATCACGGTTGGCGCCGTGTTTGATCGCGCTTCGTTTAAAGGACTCGATTGCGACCTCAGCGGATTGAGACAAGATGGACTGAATACGCTTAAGGCGGAGACGTTCGGTCCCTATCTGGCGCTTGAGGTGGCCGACAATGGCACACTGCGGGTTTACCGGGACCCTTCGGGCGGCGCGCCCTGCTACTATCTTCAAACGGAAGACGGTTTCTGGTTGGCCTCAGACGCCGATCTTCTGTTCACCCATAGTGGTGTGCATCCCAGCGTCTCATTGCCAGGGCTAATCGAGCATTTACGAAGACCGGAGTTTCAGAATGAGGGCACCTGTCTCAACGTGAAACAGGTGCGCCCGGGCGAGCAGGTGGATCTGTCATTATCGGGGGAGGTAAGAGCCTGCCTATTCCCACCAGCCTCTTCTCTCCGGCCTCCAGAGCTGCACCGCGCCTATGACGACATAAAGGCCGAACTTAGAGCTCTCATCCTCAGATCAATCAAAGCCTATGCCAGTGACTTCCCGCACGTTGTGGTGAGTTTCTCAGGCGGCCTCGATTCCTCTGTGGTTGCCGCGGGATTGGCGCAGACCTCGACAAAGGTTTTGCTACACACCTTCAAAGGCCCGGATGCCAAGGGTGATGAAACGGCGTTTGCCGCCGAATGTGCCGCCTATCTTGGACTTAGCCTTGAAATAGATACGCTCAGCATTGATGACGTCGATCTTTCGGCGACGATCTCTCCCCATCTGCCACGTCCCTCAACCTCGTTTTTCCTCCCGTCCCTCCTCAGAGGCTTTTCGACGTCTTCCCAGACCCGAACCGGAGGGGCTATCTTTAGTGGCAATGGCGGAGACAGTGTCTTTTGTTTCATGCATTCTGCCACCCCACTCGCAGACCTGATGTGCAGGCCCTCAGGTTTAACGCCATTCATGCAAACCTGGGCAGACGTGCAAAAGCTGACGCGTGCGAGCGCAACAGAGGTGCTCAGGCGGGCTTTGAAGACCGCGATGGCACGGGGCTACATCTGGCCAGAAAGCAATCTTTTGCTCAGCCGTGACACCTCTTCCTCGCGCCTTACCCCTGACTCCGTTCTTTCTTCCCTTGAAGGGATCCTACCTGGGCGGTTACGGCATCTGGCGTTAATCAGACGAGCTCACAACACGTTTGAACCCTTTGCGCCGTGGCGCACACCCCCGGTTGTCCACCCGCTGATGGCGAAACCTATACAGGCCTTTTGCCTGTCGCTCCCAAGCTGGATGTGGGTGTCAGGCGGTAAGGATCGGTCACTCGTTCGCGATGCTTTTGAGGGTCTGTTACCCGACAGTGTGCGCCTACGGAAATCGAAGGGAAGCCCCGCAGGCTTTCTACATGCTCTATACAGAGCCAAAGGGCGCCAGATGATTGAGCGGATCCGTCATGGATATCTCAGGCGCGAAGGAATAATCGACATCTCAACGGGTCCGGACGCTCTCTTTTCGGAAGGGTTTCGCAATCCCAGGGTCATGCACCGCTTTTTTGAGCTCGCGGCCACGGAGGTGTGGATTGACCACTGGCGAAACTGGCGCCGTCCGCGGACCTAAAGGCTTAGGGACATAAGCCCTTTGTTTGGGATTGAAGCGTATCGGTCACGAACGGGACGACCGCATTCATCACCGCCAATCGCTCAGCTGGCAAACGGGGCGCATGGAGTGCGTCAGGAAAGTACTTAAGCACGACGGCGCTGCCGTATTGCTTGCGAAGCGCGTAATCCTCCCACGTTTCCAGAAGGGAGGAACTTCCAAACGCAAAGAGGAGCACCGGTGTTTTGACCTTCGCGGCTTTAGATACAATAAAAGTTTCAGACCCGGATGTGCCTCCCGGGGTTTGAGCGTTAAGCTCAAGGGCAAGGTTCTGGTAGTCAGCGCCAAGATTTTGCGAGGCGAGCCAGGACATGTAACCACCGGCCAACGCATCAGAGAGTACGACGGCTTTAAACCTGAGCACACTCTCTGCCAGAGCATAGCGCACAGAAAATCCTGTGCGGCTCCATCCGAGTATGGCGAGCCGTTCCTTATCAACGAGACCCTCCTGACGGAGTTGTTCGATAATCGCTTCATAGAGAGCCACCGCATTTGCGCCCTCCTGGTCAAGGGCGCCAGGCACGGGATCAGGCACTTGCACGACCGCGATACCGCCTTGTGCCACGGCCTGAGCGCTATAGCCCGATGTGGCGAGGCCTTCAGGCTGAAACGTCTTCGGATCAAAACCGTGAGTCTGCATCATCAGAGGAAATCCGTGGCAAGGGCGCGCACCTTTGGGGAGATAAAGGCCGTAATGGTAGCTACGCTCACCCACCACGATCTGGCGAACCTCGACCTTGACGAGCCTGCCGAAATCGAAGCCCGGGTTGAAATCGTAGATCGGTTGAGAGGTGCCAGTCTCATTATCGAACCTGAAAAGCCGCGGCGGGTCATTCACGCCCTCAACAATTCTGAAGGACGGCTGATCCGCTTGCGGGGTTTCGGCAGTACCCCAGGCCCCGTCCGTTTCGAGATAGGTTTGCCGCCGTGCGTCTGCGTCTTCAACGATGAGGGCGTGGGCATTCCGTGCACGGACAATACGCCCACTTACTCCCTGAATGGGCTCGGCGGTGCCTTGAGCACGACTTAATCGTACTGCCCCTTTTTTGCGATCGCGGCTGAGCCCCGTCACAAACAGGGCATCATCAGATTCCGACCACACTGGCGTATCGGAGGCAACGCTGGATAAGGGTGCCCGGATGAGGCGTTTTTGATCATCTGACCAGTAAAGCCGCAGTACGGCCGATCGCCTGGGATTTGGCGTCGTATCCTCGGCGGGTTCGCGTTTCACAAGAGCCACGATCTGGCCGTTTCTGGAGAGGCTTAAACTTGGTGTGAGATAATCCCCCTCGAGGATCACAACCGTACGCGCCCGCGTTGCGACCGTCTCGATGTTCAGATATCGGTCCCCGACTCGCCCCGTATTGGCCGCCGCCCCGGAGCCTCGGTTGGCCAGAAGCTGGTCCGCGGTTTCTGTCTCTACCGATAAGCCTGTTCGTCTGGCCCGCTCATCTTCAAACAAGGGCCTTTGGGGGGCCTCAGAGATCCATGCGATGTGCGTCGTGTCAAAGGCTGAAACCGCATTCAATATAGGGTGCTTTTCACTTACGACTTTTTCGACATGCCCAATGGGAAGGGTGACCCGATAGACACCATATCCTGAGCGTTGGTCGTTGGCGACAAACTGCAACTGGCGCCCTGAGAGCCACTGAAGTCCGAGAATCCCCGTGACATTCGCCGGCGCGACGGCACGCCACACTTTGTGCGGCCTACAGGTCGTCAGACAGGTTCGGGCGTCAAACACCAGAAGCTCGTAGATGAGACGGTCTTTGCCGAGATCCGCCCGTTGCGTGATGACGGCCATATACCGGTCATCTGTCGATCGCTTCAGGGCGTAGGGAGCAAATGCCTGAGGCTCCCGCGGCAAGGTCAATCCAATCAGGTCTTCGACCAAAAAGGACCGGGTCTTTTCAGACCCGGCCAGTCCCGGAGTGGCAACCAAAAGCCCGGTGAGCAGGATCAGGGCGGGTAGAAGACGCACGCTTAGAAACTCCGGCTGAGGGTTAAACTGACATAACGGCCGATGGCGGAATGGTTGGTCGTATCAAAAGGAGTTTCAGTGCCATACGAGGTGAATATCAGCGGGGGTTCCTGGTTAAACAGGTTTTGCACGGATAAAGACAGATGGGTCTGTTCACCGAGCTGTAACCGCCCTGAGACATCCACCGTCGTGTAAGCGGGCACGTCTACCCAAGGCTGACGCCGGTCATCGGTTAGCCCCTGCATGTAATTGACATAGGTCTGGACGGAGGCCCCGCCGTGTCGCCACCCGAGCCCCGCGCGGACCCGTAGTTGCGCCGGATCAAAGACGGTTCCCGACAGGGCGTAGTAGGCCTGGGTTGGGCTGAGCTGCTGTCTGCTTTTGAGGTGGCTGGCGGAAACGCTAAGGACGTACTCGCTTCCCGCCGCACTGGTAAACCTGTGATCTACCGCCAGGTCATACCCGTTCAGGCGAAGCGCACTCGCGTTTTGCCACCGGTTATCGACAAGGGCGATGACCCGGGTCAGATCACGGCTCGGACTCCCAGACACCTGCAAACCGACGGCCGCGCCCGCGATTGCCGCGTTAATCTGCGCCTGCGAGGGATTGAAGGTGACGAGGGTGGTGTAGACCGGGTTAGTCAGAACCCCTGTGTAGGAGGTCAGAAGAACGGAGATGCGATCCGTGTAGTCGATATCAAAGTAGCTCAGTGAGACCGTCAGGCCGTCCACCGCCTTCGGGGTATATTCCAGCGTAAACGTCTTTGTCGTAGCCCTTTCGGGTTTGAGGGTGGTGTTACCGCCACTCATCGAGAGATAGGTCGCCCCGGTCGGGAAGGTCGTACCATAGCCACTGACATTCCGAAGGATGGTCTGCTGAACATTATAGCGCTGCAGAAAATCGGGGGCCTTAAACGATTTGCCCCACGAGCCCTTGAAGGTGAGCGTGTCATTCGGCGCATAGACTAAACCCACCTTTGGCACGCTGACATCCTCAAGATCCGAAAACGCCTCATGGCGCGTGGCAAGCGTCAGGATCAGCCGATCGACGAACGAGACAGAATTGTCTTTCGAGACAAGTGGCAGGCTCAGTTCGGCAAACTGGTAGTCGTTGGTGCGGGTCACGTCGAACCGGCCGACGCTGTTGCCAGAGAGTGTGCGGGTATAGGCCATGCGGTTTTCGCGTGTGCCCGCGCCGATGGCGAGCCTCACCGGCCCACCCGGGAGACGAAACAGCGGTCCCTCCGCGAAAACCTCTGAGGCGCGCATCGCGTTACAATAACAAAGCGCACTGACGGCCCCGACGCCATTCGAATAGAGCAGGCCATAGAGTTGAGAATCGTCTTTTCCGGACTGAACCTGGCCGGTGACTTGCCAGCCATGGCCAAGGCGATAGTCCAGGGCCGCAAAGAGCGAATGGGCTGTTGTCTCTGGCATCGCGATGTTGCCATTGCGCTGATAGCCTTCGCCCTTCACGGGGGAGGCAATACTTGTTGAGTTACGACGGCTGACGAGACCATCAAAGCGAAGGTCAAGGTCGGGCGTAAGCGCGTACTGACCCGCGATGATGACATTGCGCTTGGAGATCTGAGGGTAGAGCGTGTTCACCCCATCCATCGCATATGTGTAAGCTCTCTGACTGGCGACGATGGGATCGATTTCGGTCGCATCAATACCAATCATCACACCGCCGCGTTCACCGTCGAGCCCTGTCACCAGGCTAAGCTGTTGCTGGCCCAGTCCGCCTTGCGTCGCACCACCGACACGCGCGTCGAGCCGCAACCCGGAAAAGCGGCGTTTCAGAACGACATTGACCACCCCGCCCACGGCGTCGGATCCGTAAAGGGCTGACGCCCCATCGGCGATCACCTCGAAGCGATCGATGGCCGCCAGGGGAATGGTAGAGAGATCGGCGCCGGCGGTGGCGGAATCATCGGCAAGCCTGTGTCCATTGAGAAGCGTCAGGGTCGCATCCGCTCCAATACCGCGCAGGTTTGCCTTCGACCCGGAATTGGTGTTGGCGTTGAGATAACTGCCCTGGCTTACACCAACCCCGGGATTTTGCCCGCCGCCGTGCGCCTGGGGCAGGCTCATGAGGGCATCGCCCACATTGGAGAAGCCCCCCATTTGTATCTCTTCTTCGGTTTGCCGGATCACGGGGGCCGAGGGCCTCGCCCCGCGTATGCGAGAACCGATCACCACGACATCCTGCGGTGCGGCCTCCACGGCTTTCGCCTGCCCCTCCTTCGACTGGCGGGCCTTCAGATAAATGGCGGTATCGGTGATTTCGGCGACGTCTAGCTTCGTGCCTTCTGTCAGCTTCAATAGGGCATCGGAGAGTGTGTAGTCGCCAACGAGTGCCGGTGAACGGGCATCTTTAGCGGCGTCAAACGGAAACAGGATCTGACGCCCGCTCTGCTCGGCGAGTGCCTTCAGGGCCTGTTGTGTAGATTGCGCCGGGATCGAATAGGTTCGCACGGGTGCCGATTGCGCGTTCGCGGCCCCAATCCAGGCAAAGCTAACGAGTGCTGTAAATCCCAGCAGAAAACAGGTGGTACGCGCCGGCGACCGGCAGGTCAGTGAGTGCATTGTCATCCCCTTTCACGGTCAGTTCATGACCATCAAAGGCGAGACGCGCGCCCACATCGTTTCCCTAGTAACAAATTTAATAATTTAGTCCGGGGGCGGAGGATCGGGTCAAAAGCCCATAGACTCGATCGTCGTCACCGACTGATGACATAGCCTTCCTCGTCGCCCACCACGTTTAATCCAAAGCTCTGTCGTAACCCTTCGAGAAAGGGCTTTGGATCCTTGAGGCTGAACCTTCCGGCAAGTCTTAAGTCGCCAATCTCCGGATCCGCGATGCGAATGGGCTTTTCGAGGTAGCGATTATACTCGGCAACCACCTCACTTAAGATCTGGCCGTCGAGATCGACGTAACCCTGGCGCCAGCCCGTTCGAAACTCGGTTTGCGACACGCTAAGGGTACGAGGTGCTGCCAGGTCAGATCCCAAAAGGACGCTTTGCTGCGGATGCAATCGAACGACGGCTCTTTCGGAGCCTTTGGGGGGTATTTCGGCCTCGCCTTTTAACACCAGAAGATCGAGGGTCTGGCCGTTTAGTCTGGCCAGATATTCGCCGGCTGACAGCACCACAATACGCCCCTGGCACATGAGACGACAGACAATGGCTCCTGGGGCCTGGCGAATAAAGACCTCGCCTTCTTGAAGGGTCAGCTGAACAGCCCGGGCTGAAGCCTGCCACTTAATGCGCGTTTTGGTGTTGAGTTCGACATTCAGGTTTTGAGCGAGGGCGAGCATCCTGACCTCGCCCTGCTTTGTGTCTGATCGGCCTCGAGAGCGGAAGTAGAGGAGATAGCCCATGAGCGAAAACAGGATGAGCGCGCCCAAAAGGCCTAGGACAAAATACAGGTTGCGCCGCGTCCATAGGGGATAGAGGGCCAGACGATCGACGCCCTTTACCTGGTCTGCCCTCAGGCTCTCGTTGGCCGCAACAATCTTGGCGAAGGCCACGGCATTTTTTGGGTGACTGCCACGCCAGGCCTCAAAGGCGGGAAGCTCGGCCTCATCAGCTTGCAATCGGGCATACCAGGTCGCTGCCTCTTCAAGGGGCTTATCGACACCATCTTCCCGAATTCCGTTCAAAACACTTAACCCCTTTTACCTGACTTCAAACGCCCTGCCGGACGCCAGATGTCTCAGCGGGGCGGCGCGTCGTCCTGATCGGGCACCCCCTTGGCGAGGGCATCGTCTTCTATAGCCTTGGCCAGAAGATAAGAACCGCGGGCTATATGGTAGTCTACGCCTTTTACGGAGATTCCCAGCCGGCTGGCGATCTCTTTAATGGGCACACCTTCGAGGCGCCTCAAGCTTAAAACATAGCGGGTTGTCGCAGGCAGCTTTTTAAGGGCGTCTAAAGCGCGAGCGAGTTGCTGACGAACAGAGACCGTTTCAAAACCGTCCGGAGCGCCGGAGGCAAATTCAAGTGTCTCATTATCTGGCAGGCCCTGAAACGATATGACTTTCTGATGGCGAAGTTCAGAGCGCGCCAGATTGAGGATAATGCGTATGACGAATGCGCGAGGCTGTTCGATAGTGTCCCAGGCCTCATAAGCCAGTACACGCGCATAGGCGTCCTGAACGAGGTCGTTTGCCGCCTCCCGATGTTTCGTGAGACTGTAGGCGATGCCAAAATAGGCTCTAGCATGGGGCAGGATCGACTGGGAAAACCAAAGGTCGATGGGGCGAACGCCCGGCGGTAAATGCCCCTCCCCCCCAAAGAAGTCGGAGACGGGGCGCTCTAAAATCCGCGACACGCGCAAAAGCTCAGAGGCCGAAGGCTTGAGTTTTCCGCTCTCAATCCGCTTCAAACGATCTGAGGTTATACCGATACCCAGTGCCATATCGCTCAGGGTCACTCGCTTTTGCTCGCGAAACAGTCGGATGTTTCGGCCAATGCTGAGCGTACGCTCTAAGGAACTAAGGTGCGGCCCGGTGTTCATGCGCTAACCCCCGAGGCTTCAATTGGCGGTTCGCCCCCGCCTTGAAGAAGCCTCCTCGATCCTGGAGATCGGGGAGTTCGAAACCGGTGTTACACGGCCCTGTAGCCTTTAGCCGGGGCCTGTTGCATGCGCTACAGGCTCCCCGACCACATAGGTCAAGGAGGTGTGTCGGAATGGCCGACATCAACCAGTAACACGGGGTTTCGACGCCCCAGAGCCGCGCGTACGACTCCAACCATGAGTCTATCAAAGCTATTTGAGAAACGCCAGCCCTCTCCGATAAATTGTAAAATATTTATGGTATATTTTTACGCGCATCGGTTGTCTTACCCGATTTCTCCTGATCCCATCCGGGCCTAGCGCGTAATGATCTTCAGCTTCTCCGGATCGGTCTCAATGACCTTTTTGCGCCGTGGGCGCGCTTTTTGTCTCTGAGGTGGGGGATCGGGCGTTTTATCCCTCTCTGCACTCACGGCGGGATCTGTCGATGCAGGCGGCGGCGCGTCATTCGTGCCTGATGCATTCGATGTCTTTTTCGCCCACTTTTTCCATGCTGGCTGCCGCGGCCCTTTAGGCGCCCCCGACAGCACAACCTCACCTTGCGCTTGCGCCTCCATGGCCTGGGGCACTAAAGGTGGCTCAGCCGGCAACGTTGAGCTCACGGGCAGTTTCAGGAACAGATCGGTGCATGCGGCTCTCTGCAGCTGGCCTTGGGTAAAGCGGCCTCTGGGAAGGGACTGAAGGTAGGCGCTTGCGGATCGTAAGCGCTGCAAAAACACGGGGTTCTTATAGTAGTAGGCTTTCTGTGCTTTTATGGGGGCGATCCCATCGAGGATTAATATCGCCTCATCAGGCCCCATGAGCTGAAGCTCCTGAGGCAGGCGCAGGGCACGCTTTTGAATATTGGTCCATTGCGAGCTCGCGACCGTGCCATTTCGCACCATTCGTGAGCGGGCCGTCTCTTCGACCTGAAAATAACCCAGGCGTTCGCTCAAACGCTTCGCGTCAAGGGGATCCCTTGGGGCAAAATGGATATGGAGCGCATGATTGGTGCGCAGCGTCCTCGCGTCATGCTCACCATAAAGCGAATCGAGCTGGCTCTGGCTTTGTATCACCGTCAAAAGCCTAAGGCCGTAGCTTGCGATATAGGCACTGGCCTTCGCCAGGACTTCGACCTTACCCAGTGCCGCGAACTCATCGAGTATGAGGAGACAGGGCACGCACAGCGTGGGATCATCCGCAGGCTGACGATCAACATTCTGCTGGATGAGCCTTGAGACAAAGAGGTTGAGAATAAGAGCACCGGGCAACAGCTCCGCCGGTCCGATCCCCAGATATATGGTCATCCGCTTCTTGCGCAGGTCCTGCAGGTTAAAGTCGCTTGTCGATGTGGACGAGGCCACCTTCGGATCAGAAAAGACCGTGAGTGGCCCGTTGAAGGTGGCGAGGATCGATGTCAGTGTGTTTTCGCTTGTGAGGCAAAACCTCGCGAGCGCATCGATACAGATCTGAGTGAAAGGCCCTGGCTTAAGCTCAGTGCTTTTTCGGGCGAGATAGGTTTTAGGCGCCTCCCCACGACCGCCGGCTTCGGCAAAGACATTCGCCATATTCACGCGCTCGGGTGCCTGTTCCATGAGGAGGAGCACCACGCCTAGGAACAGGTTTCTCGCCTGTTCGTTCCAGAAGCCGTCCTTGTCCTTCGCGTGCGGATAAAGCACGTGGGCAATGGCCAGAATATCATTTACCCGATGCTCAGGGTCGCGCCTGATGGTATCGAGCGGGTTCCAGCGGTGCGTCTGAGCGCCAGCCGCAAACGGATGAAACAGAAAGACCTCCTGTCCCATCGCCTTTCGTACGGCAGATGTCAGCTGAAAGTGCTCGAACTTAATATCAACGACGAGAATGGAACCTTCGAAGTCGAGGAGATTAGGCACAACGACGCCGACCCCTTTCCCCGTTCGGGTAGGAGCGGCAATCATCACAAACTCCTCCCCCGGATACCGCAAGAGGGTGGCGGCGCACCTGCCTACAATTATCCCCTTCCTTGAAAACAGACCTCTCCGTCTCATTTCCGTGAGCGTCGCGAACCGCGCGGCCCCATGAATGTTCTGGCCATATTTACCGGTGAGGGCATGTGCTAGGGCGAATAAGACAATAACAACGGGTACGAGGCCTAAACCCAATGCCCTGATCAGGCCTGGCTTCATAGGCTCTATGTCGTCAGCAACGCGCCAAAGGCTGATCCAGAGAAGCGGCGTGAATTCGCTCGGAAAATGGCCCTGCATGGCCATGTAAATGGTCCCTGCAAGCGATAGGCTCAAAGCAATAAGGCCTAACCCCACAGTAGCAAACGCCAAACCGATTAGGGTCCACCTAATGGTCCTCGTCATTGCGTCACGCTTTGTGGCACGCGTCGCCAGATCTCCTTGATGAAGCGTCTTCGCTGATCTCCATTGCCTCTTGTCACGCTTAAATGGACGACGAGGTCGATATTGAGCCGGGCGAGCTCGCAGAGCTCTGCCGTGGTAAAGCCAATGGCGTCCTTGTTTTCGCGGCACATCAGTGCGAAGCGATCCATCGCCTGGGCGCAGGAGCCCGCGTGGAAAGAGGTAATCGATCCTCTGTGCCCGGTGGACAAAAGCTTGAGATAGTCAAACGCCTCAGGCCCGCGAAGCTCGGCCAGTAAAACGCGATCCGGGCGCATTCTGAGACAAGCGGTAATAAGGTCACCGGCACCGATCGATGCGCTCCCCTGATTACCCCGCGAATAGAGCAGATGGACACGGTTTAGATGGTGGGGCAGAAAAAGCTCGCGGGCATCTTCAATGGTGATCAACCGCTCATGAGACGGAATGAGCTGGCAGAGGCTCTTCATCAGGGTCGTCTTTCCCGAGCCCGTTTCGCCCACGATCGCGATGTTCTCACCTTGCCTTACGCACCGCGTGAGTTCATCACGCAGGCTTTCCCGAAACGCGTTTTCGGGCACGTCTTCTCGCGTCTTTGGGCTTTCGATCTTTTCAAACGCGCCTTCCCCTTCCCACGCCTTGAGCGTCTTGTCCGAGTGATAGGGACGTCTAATAGACAAGGATATGAGCCCCTCTTCGACACAAGGGGGAATAAGGATCTGGATCCGCTCGCCGCCCGGAAGCACGGCCGAAAGAATGGGCGTCTGAGCCGAAAGGGACTGGGCGGCAAAGGTTGCGATGGCCAGGCAAATGGTCATCAGGCGTTGGTGGCTGAGTGCGCCCATTTCATAGCGCTGCCATCCGTTTGTCGTCAGACAGAAGAGTTCTCCGGGCCGGTTAATGACGAGCTCCTGCAAGTCTGCTTGATCAAGGTAGGGCATGAGCGGGCGAAGCATCTCCCGGATCATCGTTCCGGCCTGCGGCGGCGATAGCCTTTCACTTCCTTGTGGAGGGGTAGACATCTCTAAAACTCACATCCCGGTTCACATAGATGAGCGCCCGATCACCCTGCTGGCGATAGAAGGTGGGAGGGATATTGAGGTTTGCCTCAAGAACTTTTGCCGACATAGACGAACCGGTCTGTCCAACCTGCGCCCAGACGATCTCATCCTGTTGATTTTGCTTTGTCGCACCCGAGACGGCGTCTTGTACAAACGACAATAAAAACGCTGATCCGATCCGCCGCCACCAGTGGTTTTTCACCTCACCTTCGAGACCTGCCCCACCCAGGGTATCGGTTGCCTCCGCATCCAGACGGACGACGACGCCTGAAGGTGTGCGGATACGACGCCAGCGCACCAGGAGACGCGTATCTGCCTGTGTCTTGAGAGACTGATACTCACCCACCACCTCACTGCCGGCCTCCAGAAGGAGCGTCTTTCCCGTGTCTGAGAAGACAGGGCGCGTAAGAACGCACACCGCAGGCCCCGGCAGGCTACTCACAAGGCGCACACTGAGCGCACATTCTATCAGTCGACCTTCGGAGAGTAGAAAGTCGCGTTCCTTCTGCCTTTGGGCATTCAACGGCTCCTCTTCCCCCTCGTCCTTCAGAGATATGAAAGGGGTTGCAGGCTTCTCAGCCTCATCATTCGACGGTTTCCTTTGCGCCCCTTCCGGCACAGACAAAAACAAAGGGTCCCCACCCTTTTCCTCTGGTTCACGATCGGCATTATTGACCGTCATCGGTGGCTTTTGGGGTTTTGATCTTGGGAGCGGTTCAGAGACAGGACCTGGCACACTCGCCGGAGGGTCAAATGAGGTTGCGCTCTCTTGCGGCGATGGCGATGGCTTATAGGCCTTCGTAACAATGGTGCCGTCTGCACAGATCATGACGACACCGTCTTTGGTCGAGATGCCCACACCATCTCGAGACTTAGCCAGAACAGGCTGGGAGCGATCCGGGCAAGGCTCTGACAGGTCCTGACCGGTGAGCGGTTTAGGCCGATCGAAGACCTGCCTTTTCACGTCCGTGGCCGGGGCCGCAGGCTTTGGCTTTGGGGACGCGGGCGTTGCGCGAGCGTTGATAAGCCAAAGCGCCGCGCCTGCGCCCAGTACCAGAGCACCCGTCGTAACGAACAAGAGCTGCCTTGGAAGGAATACGCGTGGTTTTGGGCTCTCCTGCGCAATCCGGGGCGGGTTATCTTCAAGATGCGGCACATCCAGATCGTCATCCGTCATCACCCACCCCCTCTTCGACGAGCCCCGGCCTGGCGCTTAATGTGCATTTTGAATTCAAAGGGGACTGACCAAGGCCGGCATTGACCACCTTCACGACGCCACCCCCCAGCCTGATCACAAACCCTGGCGCCACCTCGTGAAGCACAACCACGCCGTCTCGTATCTGCATGCCAAGACGTTGCTCCTGGCCGTCGGCATTGACCCTGAAGATGATCGGTAGCTCTGCCCTGGCGGAGAACCGGATAAAGGTGAAACAGCCATCATCGAACATATCGACAGGGGTTATGCCTTTACCCGCCTTGTTTGGCTCAAAGAGGTAACGCCTGTTTACGACCACAGGTGCCTCGGGCTGAGCGGTGGGCAGGGACGGCGCAGAAGAGGTGGCCATCGGGGCCTTGGCCGTTACGGGGTCATTGTACTCAAATGTCACCCTGTGGTGGGGCCGCGCTAAGACGCGCCCAATGATGCGCCCGCGCTTGTTTCGCACGACCCTGTCTTCGACCACCTCGAAGACAAAGCTGTAGTCATGACGGTCTGACCTCAGCTCGAGATTGTTGGAACGCGCGCCGGGCCTCGGTCTGACCCAGATGATCGATGTGCCTTTGTCGGCCCTTATGCACCAGGTATGTTTTAAGGCTTCGCAGTCCGCAGACACACCCGTTGCCGCCACTTCAATATGTTCGTCGGCTCCGAGAAGTATGCGCGTGACAACGCCCACCTTGACGCGAACCCGAACAATGCCACTGTCCACAAAGGGCACGTGTATGACCGCAGCATCGGCGGGCGTGACCGGTAGTACGGGCGCGGCGCAAACAGGTAGTGCCAGCGTCAGAGCCAAGGCAGGTAAGGAGAGGAGCGCCGCCCTCATGGCAACACCTCCAGCGTCGGACGCGCCTGTTCTTCGGTGGCAATTTCCGGGTCCACCCTGTAGGCTGTGACCTTGAAGCCCAAGGGGTTTCGAATAAGGTCCTTCTCCTGACCAAACGCACCGGGCTCATATTTATAGGAAAGAGTTGCCAGAAAGATCTGGCGAACCTCACCGGCGTTTTGGGTGAGACTGCGCGTTGTCCTGGCAAATCGAACAACCGCCTTGTGGCTGACCTGATCGGGGTTCAGCGTGATGCTGAGAATGTCGATCCGCTCTTCAGTGTGAGCCCCCAAAACCTGGTCGCGGCTGTCAGAGCCTTCAAACAAAGCCGCATATTGCCGGGCGACATCGCGCGCGGACAGCGACAAGGTCGTGTCGTAGTCGGATTGAAGCAGCGGATAGTAATACCCTTCACGCGCCAGCACATAGCGTTGAACCCAATGCTTATCGAGAAGCTCGCCATAACCCTGAACCGAGCGATCATCGGCCGCCGTCACGAACTGGACGAGGCCACTGGCCTTGTCGACCTCAAACACATAGGGCACAGCACGGCGAAGGGGGGCCAAGACGGCTAAGCCGGTCACAGCGACACCGGCAATCACCACCGCCACAGAGGCCACGAACCAGGCGCGCCGCTCAGACTTCAGACGCAAGGCATCTATGTCGTCCTCCCAGCCCCGGGCCTTCTGGAAATAGTCCAGTGGTGTCTTTGTTAGGGGGAGCTTTGTCGTGTTCATGGCCGCGCCCGCGCATTCGGATTGAAGACGAACGTCGCCGCGGCTGACGGCGCATCCTTGGACAATCGCGCAAGGGTGCGCTCGCGCATCTTTTGCTGCGCCAGAGCCTGACTGTCGGTTGTCAGAGCGCGCGCCGTGTCGAGGATGATTTTCTCATTGGCTATGTGAGACTGCTCGACCTGGAGGCGGGCCTGCAGCTCATAGATGGCTTTGGGATCCTGCGTTTGGTTGATCTCGTCTTTGAGGTCATCGATCTGTTGTGTGCGCAGACGAAGCCGATCAAGCGTCTGGGTCTGAAAGGCGATGTCCTGATAAAGAAGGTTTTGCCGGACCTCACACGAGGAGACCAGTCTGTCTTCCATTCGGGTGCAGTCCAGAGCCTCGTTTCTGTCCTTATAAGACCACGCCGCTGCCGAGAGCGTGTCGGCTCGAAATTCGCTTAAGACTGTGTAGGATTCGACGAGATCACTGGGCAGGACGTCGCGCACGCGCGGGTTATCCATAATGGCGCCCAGTCCCCGGCTCCCGGTCAGAGCCTCGAGCTCCGCTTTGGTTTTTTCGTAGCTGGCCTTCAGATGCAAAATCTGTTCGGTCATCTGCGTATACTGCTTTTGCCAGGCGCTGACCTGCTTTACGGCCTGGGCCAGGTTTGAGGCATCAATCACCGGTGTGACCGCAAGCGCCTGACTAAGGGCCGCCACGGAAAAGAGCACACCACTTGTTACCCCTATAGAGAGCCACTTATTCATTTTGATCTCCTCTTGCGCCAGCCATAGGGCGCCGTTTGCCAGGTGGGATACTGATACTGGTACTGGTGCTGGGGGGCGCCATTGACGCTGTCACTGCCAGGCTGAGATCCGGGCGAGGTTGGCGAAGGGGTTGGGGACGCAGACGCCGGACCTTTGCCCAGACTCAATCCATCGCCGGTGTTGGTATTGCCGCCCCTCGGATTGAGCGCGCCCAGGGCCATCGCAGGTAAGATCTCGCCGCCGCCCAGGGCTATGCCACCGGCAAGGCCCATGGCGATTGCCGACAGGTTGAGCATCAGGATGGCGAGACTCGCGCAAAGGATCAGAAGGGCTATGGCATCGCGCAAAATCTGTCCGCCTTGCGAATAGGTCGACAGAACCGACTGCGCGAACTGCTCGGCAAGCGTTGCCACGAGCGTAAAAGCCCCGACAATCAGGACGTTCAGCAGGATAAAGTTCAAGACCTGGCCAAACCAGCTTTCGGCATAGCGCTGGGTGGGGGGAAAGGCCGCACACAGGATAAAGGCCGGGCCTATGGCAAACAGGAGCGCCAGTGCGATCTTGGACAGAAGATAATAGCCAAGCCCGATGCCGACGATGATGACCTCGGCCGCAACGACAATACCCATGGTCAATAGGAGCAGAAGGTCCGGGACCATCTGCTCACTGAGCTCCTGTCCCATCACACGCGAAAGCTCATCAAACGGGACCATAAAGGTATCTATGGCCGCGCCAACGGTACTCGTTCCGCTCAAAGCGCCGATAAGGCCGCTTTCAACCCCTCTTAGCCCCTCAACGGCGAGTGATTGATATTGGCCCGCCATGAGCGCCAGGGTCGCCACGATCCCGAAACGCATAAACTTGCCCAAAGGCGCTGTGAGCGGATCGCGCAACTGCCCACGCGCGGCGCCATAGCCTAAGACAATGATGTAGAGGCTAAATCCCACGAAGGCGACAGGGGTCAGGGCTGCAGCAAGAGCCGCACTTTTCTGCGTCACAAACCCATCTAAAAGCGTATCCGCCGCCTGCTCGATTTCTGTGGCAAAAGACATGGCTAGCCCTCCACCTGACGCTTTTTCGTCCTGAGCGCTTCGTAAAACGCAGGCAGCCAGGCCGCAGGGTCGTCACCGACCTCACCCCGAATGGCGTCAAGCCATTCGACTGAACGGGTCGTACCGGCGAGTATGTCCAAAATCTCACCAAGACCGCTGAGATCATAAGACACCACTCTTGAGGTTTGCCCCTGACGTATCAGGCATTTCCGGCTCGTCTCTCCAAAGGATCTCAGGATCTGAAACTCTGTCGGCGTGAGTTTAAATCCGTCGACATAATCCTCGGCATCCGCCCTAGGATTGGGCAGGAAAATCTGAGTGACGCTTTGCTCCACCATGGTCTTCCCTATCGGATGAGCCAGTACGTCTGAGGGGGACTGGGTCACGAAAACACCGAGCCCGCCTTGCTTGCGGATCGTCTTTTGTTTGTTGAGGGCAAAGTCCGCAAAGTAAGGATCGCGCAGCGGTTTCCAGAATTCCTCCATGACGTAGATGAAAGGACGCCCATCGATCATCTCTTCGGTGCGGTGCAGGAGATAAGCCATCACAGGGGTGCGGATTTCCGGGTCATCGAGGATGTCTGTGTAATCAAACCCGCTGAGTTGCACGCTTGCCGGATCATGGAGATCGGCCGCGTTGTCAAAGACCCATCCGAGCCGTTCGCCTCTGAGCCATTTTCGAAGTCGCTCGTGCAGACTGTCTGCGCCGGCCCGCGGGAGGTTTTGCGCGACAAGAGACAAAGACCTCAGCGAGGTGTCTACGCCCGCATTCATGACCGCGCTGACGGCATGGGCCAGAAGCGCCTCTTCTGATGACGTCAGGCGCGCTGCCCCATCCCCTCCTGAAACGAGCGTCATCAGAAGGCCTTGGCAGAAGCGTAAGTTGGTCTGCGTCGGCGGAAGCTGAAAGGGATTGAAACCGGTCGGTCGCCCTGAAATCAGCTGAAAGTAACGCCCGCCTGACGCTCTGATGAACAGCTCTGCACCTCGATCTTTGTCAAAGATGACGGCCCTAAGACCTTCGTACTTCGTTGACTGCGCCAGAAGGAAGGACTGAAGAGCGGTCTTACCGACGCCGGTGGCCCCGCAGATGAAGGTATTGCCGGGATAGGGCTCGCCTTGCGCCTTCTGGTCAGGGGGAGAGTCATGAAAGTTGAAATAGTAGGGATGCCCCGATGGCGTGTCGAAAACCGCCAGGGCCTGACCCCAGGGATTTCCCGACGCCTTGCCTTCGGTGAAGTTATGAAAACCTGCCAGATCGGCAAAGTTCCGGCTGGTTATCAAGGCACTGCGCGGTCTTAGGCGCCAATTACCCGGCAACTGTGAAAACCACGCGCACTCAGGCACAAGATCAACGGGCGACAATCTGAGACCGGCCGCATCCTGCAGTCTCGCCCGGGCATCGGCGAGATGACGCGCGACACGCTTCGGGCTCTCACCAAAAACGGCTAAAGAATAGTGATACTCGCCAAGCTCAAGTTTTCCCGACTGCAGATCATTCATCGCCTGATCCATCTGACCCACCTCCTCAAAGGCGGCATCATCCGTCGCAATTAATCGGCCCTTCTGACGCAGCAGCGCACTTAACGCATCGCGCCGGTTGAGGATGGAAAAAGACTGGGTCTCGACATAATCGTAGTCGACATAAAGGAGCGGATTTAGGAGCCCGGGCTCGGACGTTCTGGGGAAATCCTGAATATCGAGCATGCCTGCAAAACGGTGTTCAAGCGGATGCCAGATCTCAACGTCAGAACTATATCGCGCGAAGTGAAGTCTTGAGGACGGCAGCCAGGCGGAGATATCTGCGTGGGGTAGACCAATGGGCTCGTACACACCATTTAAGAGCCTGCCAAACAGGGTGAGAAGCTCAGATTGAGGGGCTCGATCCGAACCTTTAAGCGACAAGCGTCTCGGCATATAGGGCTGAAGGCTCGCTTCAACCTGGTCATTCAGCGCGCTCATGACACTCAAAGCGTCATTGCGTTGCTCCGATGAGGGCAATGAGGGAAGCCGAAGCCCGGACAGGCGGGAGGGGCAATAGACGATAGATAGATAAAGGGCGTTGGCGCGTTGCTGGCGCTCATTGAGCCGATGCGTATATTTGTCGTGGAGTGTCTGACAGAAGGGAGAGGCAAATTGCGCGTCAAGGATCAGGCTGCAGGGATGCCTCAGTCGATGCACCCAGAGACTATAATGCCCGCCCCCCAGTGACCGCAGAAACTGAACAAGGGCTTCTTTTCTCTGCGAAACAATAGCGGGCTCGGCCGTCTCTACGCAAACCCCGTCGAGTTGCCACGTGCTGAGATAGGCCTTCTGCGATCGCATCCAGACAACCTCAGGCGTCAGGAGACTGGTGAGTGGTATATAGTCGGCGCTCGAAATGCCGCGCCTGCGCGTCCGCTCAAGCTTGAAAGCGAGATCAGTCATAACCTTGTCTCTGGTATGAGAGAGGACCAAAAGAAGCGGTCCCCCAATGGCGACGAAAGGGCGCGTGTGCGCGCCGCACGCGAAGACGCAGCATCCACTGCAGCACCCTCTGATCGTCTTTTCGGGTCACTTGCCTCATGTAGAGGTGGCCGATCACCCAACAGACGCATAGCGCAATAGCCAAGGGGGCGAAGCGAAACGCAAATGCCCACATCGCCGGAATCAGAAGGATTGCTGCGAAGACGAGGAAGACGCTTAAAGGGACGCCGAGAAACATAGGCGGGCGCGTACATCCTCTGAAGAAAGGGTCGCGAAACCCCTCCATCTAGTTGATCAGCCAGCCCGCAATGGCGGAGGCCCCTCCAACAAGAACGGCCCCTAAGACAATGTTGCTGACTTCAGTCCACCTGGCTTGCTGAAAGCCCATCTTGTACCCCGCCCAGGCGATCATGATGGTGAACAAAACCACGCCCACGCCGAGAATGGCGGTACGGACATTGTCGAGTACGCTGGTTAGCTTCTCGATCTGGGCGAAAGCGGGCACTGGCAGAACGCTGAGACCTCCCACAACCGTCAGAGAGAACGTCGTCAGAGAGGGCAACGGGATAGAACGGGGAATACGCATAATCAACCTCCGGATATAAATTGCTACAATTCTATCTTTGATCGATTTTTTAACAGCACACAACATGCGAGCGTAAGTCTATTATGCTATTTTTAGTGGAGTCACATTCTTGGCACACGCGAACAAATCATAAACCCATGGTGGCGTAATGTAATTTTCCCCCATAAGGTGTGTTTTGACGGTCCGGAACGGCAAAAGGACGCTCTCGTCCTTGCGTTTCGCCTTGCAGGCGGATCACGTTTACGTGCTTCGCCATTGCGGCGAAGGGTCGTGGTCGATCCTTACATGAAGACCGGACCCTATTGGGAAGCGGCAGCCTTAAGGAAGGCCCCGTGAACAACTGAAACAATTAGAAACATTCTGTTTTAAAAAGGAAAAACTCGCCGCCCTATGACTCATACGCCTTGTATTTAATGTACGAATGCCAGCCGTTCGATGCATTTGAAATAAGTTATATGAGTATTGATCCCTCAGAGAATTTCCGCAATGCAGCAAAAAATGCCGACTTGTTCAAAATGTGAGACTTAAAAACGGACTTTTCCTTATATAAGACGCCCCTTTTGACCTGAAATCACGCCTTAACGGCTTCCTTTCCGAAGAGACGGAAACGAGTACTGGAATTTTTAAGAGTTCACGCTTATTTTCAAAACAGAGTTAAGTCGGCGTAACCATGAGGTGTTGCCATGAGGACCATTACACACGAGACCTTTGCTAGCCCCACCGATCTGACGCGTGCGGATCGTTCACGCGACAATCATGCGGCTAAGACCCCCTCTTCGTCGCGAACAGAGACACTCGTTCTACGGTGGGCCGCCATTGGTTTCTGCGCGGCGTTTTGGGCCGGGCTCGCCATGCTGGTTTTCTGATCTCCCCCCTCTCAGGGCCAAAAGAAAAGGCCTCCGCAGATCGTCTGCGGAGGCCTTTTCTTATTTAAAACCCCAGTCAGTAGCGATTAGGCACAGGCTTGAACCGCCCTCAGACCGACATCGCAGCCGCATCCGATGCGATAACATTCGAGTTTGCACCCGACGTTGCCCTTGCTCCATGCCAGGTGCACGAAAAAGCCCCCATGAGAACTCATGGGAGCAAGTCCGGAGATTTACGCAGACTAGAAATTTATGTCGAAGCCGAAGGGGCCTCCGATCTTGATTTACTGCGTATCTTTGTATATACGTCCTACGGACGTATATACAAAGATACGCATATAGATGGCGCGGTTTATCGCTTCACGTTTTCCGGTTAAATTAACCCACGCTGCCGCCCAACTTGGCGAAATGCTGCGCGAGGCGAAGCTGCCTGTCATATCTGCATTTGGCTTCCATCGGTTCGTTTGGAAGTTATATGCCGGACCCACAGATCAGAAGCTCTACCTGCGAAGCGATCTACCCTCATCCTCGGACACGTCTCGCCTGCGCCAGAGTCTTAAGAAGGCGGGCCTCATTGGCACCGATCCGGACTACGGCAAAAGCGTCATCCGCGTCATGACTGTCCCGGATTTGCCCGCCGACGAAATTGTCTGCCTGGCCGACCCCACCTGCTACGTGTCACATCTTTCCGCCATGCAGAGATGGGGTCTGACCGACCGCCATCCAGAAAGGCTGATCCTGTCGCGTCCTGATCGCCCTACAGCAATAATGGCGCTTCAGGCGCAAATGGACATCGCCCTCAAGGCTGGTGAAGAAGCGCCTTTTCCCTTGAGGATCGTGGCACATCCGGCAGAGGTTCGCCAACGCCCTGTCATGGCGCTTGAAACGAAGACTGTCGGCTTCAGCGTGCAGATCCGCGGTAGCCATGTGCGGGTATCGACAATCGGACAAACCTTCCTCGACATGGTTCAAAAACCCGATCTATGCGGAGGCATGGCCCACATTATTGACATCTGGGAGGAGCATGCACGGTCTTATCTCCAGGAGATCGTATCCGCGGTAGACACCGCCCACATCGCCATTGCCAAGAGCCGGGCAGGTTATATTCTGCAAGAACGCTTGGGACTCACTAATCCTACCATTGAGTCCTGGAAGGCCCTTGGTCAACGCGGGGGATCGCGTAAGCTCGATCCCGACAAGGACTTTGCGCCCGAGTTTTCGGAAACCTGGATGCTGTCTCTGAATGTCTGAGCACCCCATGCAAATCGATATCGCAGCTTGGGTTGAAAGATCCAGGGCGGACCCTGTGACCTACCGCCAGCGTCAAGGGGTTGAAATCACTCTGAACTCAATCGCCTATCGGCAGCCTTCCGATTGGCGATATCGAGCCCCTTGAGGTGTTGGCGGTTCTGAAGAAGATCGAAAAGCAGGGAAACCACGAGACAGCCAAACGCACACGCGTATTACCGCCTCGTAAAGCCTCCTAATCGCTATATCTGCATAATTTTAATGTGTTTCGAATATTTCGAATATTGCGAGTTATCCCCCAGAGCGTTATATGGTGTATAATGAAGAATAAGAATGTGGGCTCGAGAATGACCGCCATACACGCAGAACATTTCACCGACAGAATGCCGACCGATATTGATCGGGAACGGGCGAACCAACTTCGTCAAATCCTCGCCGAGTTGATCTCGGAGGATACGCCCGTGTCGATGAAGCTGGCGCTGGAAAAAGGACAGATTGCGGAAGTCACGTTGTCACCACTGCTGGCACAAACCTTTCTTGACATTTCACGCCTCATATCGAGCGGCAAGGGCTTTAATATCACGCCGGTGGACGCTGAACTCACCACTCAACAATCAGCCGACATGCTAAACGTCTCCCGTCCCTATTTCGTAAAGCTTCTTGAGAGCGGCAAAATAAGGTTCTCAAAAATCGGCCGACACAGGCGGATAAAAGCCGAGGATTTGTTCGCCTACAAGGACGCTAGGGATTCCGAACGGGCAAAGCTGCTCTCTGATATGGCTCGTGAAGATTCAGAGAACGGCTATTTATGAGTGATAGGGCGGACCCCTTCTCAATTGTCATAGATGCAAACGTGTTGGCCGGCGCGCTTACGCGCAACATTGTCTTGAGTTTCGCAGAAGCTGGGTTTTTTCGGCCTTACTGGTCAACACGCATTCTTGACGAATGCGAAAAGTACATTGCGGAAAAGACCGAGAGTGGCGAAAATGCAAAACGCCAACGCGGAAGAATTGAGGCGGCCTTTCCAGAAAGTCTGGTCAATGGCCTCGCTGAGATTGAAAACGGTCTTGCCCTTCCTGATCCCGATGACCGTCATGTATTAGCTGCGGCGATCAAAGCCAAAGCTGAAGTTATAGTGACGGAGAATATGAAGGATTTTCCGGCCGACCAACTTGTACAACACGATATCGAGGTGATTGCCCTCGACGATTTTGTGGCCGACATTTTAGACCTTGCCGGCCCAGAAGCGGTGGGCACTCTACGGGTTATGCGGGAACGCTTCAATAACCCCGAAATCACGGCCGATGGCTTGATCCTAAAACTTGAGACATTGAACATGGCAAATACAGCCAACTTCCTTTCCAGTTTTCGAGACCTGCTCTGAGCTGAATTCTGCGACGCGGGCATTGAAATACCGCACGCCCCCAGATTTGCGTTTGAACACTGCGCTCCCTACCACCTTAGGGCTTTCCATGGACGCTACCCTCTTCGATCGCTACGCACGAGGCCTTTGCTTCCCCCACCGATCTGACGCGTGCTGATAAGTCACGCGACAGTCATGCGGTTAAGCCCCCCTCCTCGTCGCGTCCGGAGGCACTCGTTCTACGATGGGCCGCCATTTGTTTCTGCACGGCGTTTTGGGCCGGGCTCGCCATGCTTGTCTTCTGATTTTGCCCCTCTCACGGTCAAAGAAAAAGGCCCCCGCAGATGATCTGCGGAGGCCTTTTTCTTTTCTACAGTGACAACAATCAGTAGCGATAATGCTCGGGCTTGAACGGCCCTTCGACCGACACGCCAATATAGTCAGCCTGTTCTGCATTCAGCGTGGTCAGCTTGGCGCCAAGCTTTTCGAGGTGCAAAAGGGCGACCTTCTCATCGAGCTTCTTGGGCAGGGTATAGACTTGCTTGTCGTACGCCTTGTTGTTCGTCCAAAGCTCGATCTGGGCAAGGGTTTGATTGGTAAAAGACGCGGACATCACGAATGACGGGTGACCGGTCGCGTTGCCGAGGTTCACAAGGCGGCCCTCGGACAAGACGATAATCTTCTTGCCATCGGGGAATTCGACATGGTGGACCTGCGGCTTGATTTCGTCCCACTTGTAATTGCGCAACGACGCGACCTGGATCTCAGAGTCGAAGTGGCCGATGTTGCAGACGATGGCGTTGTGCTTCATCTCGCGCATGTGCTCGAGGCGCAAGACGTCCTTGTTACCGGTGGCGGTCACAAAGATATCACCGAGCTTCGCGACTTCCTCGACGGTTCGAACCTCATACCCTTCCATAGCCGCCTGAAGGGCGCAGATCGGGTCGATTTCCGTCACGATAACGCGGGCACCACCATTTCTGAGGCTTGCGGCTGAGCCCTTACCGACATCTCCGTAGCCCAGAACCACGGCGACCTTACCGGCAAGCATAACATCGGTGGCGCGTCTGATCGCATCCACAAGCGACTCGCGACAACCGTACAGATTGTCGAATTTGGACTTCGTGACGCTGTCGTTCACATTGATGGCCGGGAAAGGCAGTTCACCTTTTTGTGCCATGGCATAAAGACGATGAACGCCCGTCGTTGTCTCTTCAGAAACGCCAATGATCGCATCGCGGATCGCCGAGTAGAAGCCAGGCTTTTCCGACAGATAGCGCTTCATGACCTTATAAAGCGCCTCTTCCTCTTCATTCTGGGGATTATTGAGGATGGAGGGGTCCTTCTCAGCCTTGGGCCCAAGCACCGTCAGAAGCGTCGCATCGCCGCCATCGTCAAGGATAAGGTTTGGATAGCCGCCATCGTGCCATTCAAAAATTTTGTGGGCGTAATCCCAATACTCTTCCAGGGTTTCGCCTTTAATGGCGAAGACAGGCGTACCACGCTCGGCGATCGCTGCCGCGGCATGGTCTTGCGTCGAGAAGATGTTACAGGACGCCCAGCGCACTTCAGCGCCCAGGGCCTGCAGTGTTTCGATCAAAACCCCGGTCTGGATCGTCATGTGCAAGGAGCCCGCGATCCGCGCGCCCTTCAGGGGCTGCTTCGGACCATATTCTCCGCGCGTAGCCATAAGGCCTGGCATTTCGCCTTCGGCGATTTCGAGTTCCTTACGACCCCACGCGGCAAGGGACAGGTCTTTCACGATATAGTCTTGAGCGGCCATGATGGGTGCATCCATAGTTTCATTTGTGGCGCTCTTATAGACCACCACCGAAATGGATGCAATCAACATATAAAGATGTCTTTATATGCCATCCTCACGCGGTGTCTGATCCGCGTCTTAACGTCAAACGAGGCTGGCGAGCAGCGCTTGCACCTTTTCCACCACCCACATCGTGAAATCGACAATGTAGCGCGCGCCAAAATAAACCCACGCGGCTGAGGCCGCGGCCACGGGCATAGACAATAAAAGGCTCAGTCCGTCGCGCTGGAGTAAACCAAGCCCTGTCAGAACAACCGCGATACCGGGGATGATATTAGCGCCTGGCATTGGCAGCAAAAGGATCAACGCCATCAATAGGGTCTGCGCCCCAAAAAAGCTCAGCCACAAACCCCGGCTCAGAAACAAGATCCTTGGCCGGACCAGAAACTCGACCCTCTTTAAGATGCTGACACAGGCCTTGAGTGCGCTCTGTAGCGTCGACTGTTTGAACGTCCAGGCTCGAACAAAGCCGGGCATCCAAAGCGATTTTTGGCCAAACAACATCTGCAATGCCGGAGCAATCAGAAGTAGACCAAAAACGGTCGAGATACCAGGAACGTTCGGGATGCATATGGGCAAGGCCAGAATGATCAAAAGAAGGCCAAGCCCACGACCATCGAGCCGGGATAAAAGATCACCGACTGACACCTTCTCAGAGCCTGAAAAGCCCTTGGCGAGGTCATCAACAAGCTGGGAGGCGGGGGTATTCAAGGTCTTTGCCAGACTCCGGACGTTTGAGGAAAAGCGATGTTACACTAAAGATACGCTGCGACAACATCATCGCATTTGACCGATATCACCACATCCTTTAACGACGGTTTCAGAGGAGACCTTTGATGCCTGACACCGCTCAAGCCTTTAATCCTGTCCGTCACGACTGGACGAAAACTGAGATCGCGGCGCTCTTTGAGCTGCCCTTTATGGAACTCGTCTACAAGGCCGCAAGCGTCCATCGTCAATCGTTTGATCCCTCTGAAATCCAGCTGTCTCAACTCCTCTCGATCAAGACGGGGGGATGCGCGGAAAACTGTGGCTATTGCTCTCAATCGGCGCATCACAATACGGGCCTTAAAGCCTCGAAGCTTATGCCGGTTGATGAGGTGTTGAGCGCAGCCAAAGCGGCCAGAGAGGGCGGGGCCCAGCGCTTTTGTATGGGTGCCGCTTGGCGCGACCTTAAAGATCGTGATGTGCCCGCGCTCGCGGCAATGATATCTGAGGTGAAGGCACTGGGTCTGGAAACGTGCGCGACGCTCGGCATGATCACAGCCGATCAGGCCACGGCGCTGAAATCGGCTGGCCTTGATTACTATAACCATAACCTCGACACCTCACCTGAGTATTATGATCAGGTGGTCACCACACGCACCTATGACGAGCGGTTAGAAACCCTTAAGGCGGTGCGCGACGTCGGCATGAAGACCTGTTGCGGCGGCATTTTAGGTATGGGCGAGTCTCGCGAAGACCGGGTGTCCTTCCTTCAGCAACTGGCCAACCTCCCCTCACACCCCGATAGCTTACCGATCAATAATCTCGTCCCCGTCGCCAACACGCCGCTTGGCGAACGCTCCAAAGGCAAGGGAGAGGTCTCGCCTATCGAATTTGTACGCACCGTCGCTGTCGCCCGAATTGTCTGCCCGAAATCTATGGTTCGCCTTAGCGCCGGGCGCAACGAGATGAGCGAAGAGCTACAAGCCCTGTGCTTTTTAGCCGGTGCCAACTCTATCTTCGTCGGAAATCAGCTCCTGACCACGCCGAACCCTGAGCCCGGGTCTGACGCCCACCTTATGCAGACCCTCGGTCTGAGGCCGATGAGCTAAGACGTACAGCGGCGTCTCTGCCTCCTCCCAGACGGGGGATGACAACAAGGAGGATAGCGGCTTTGGTCAATTGAGGCTTAGCTGTCCTCATGAACAACGTCCCCCTCCCCGCACACCATGATCTCGTACTAGACTGGCGCATGCTCGAAACGGCGCTGATGTGGATAGCCACGGACGGGCACAGAGATGACGTCCGACATCATATTTCCACTTTAATGGAACTATCTCAGGTTTATACGCCAGAGCAAATCACCGGCGAGCTTATTCTGCGTATAGGTCTTCTCACCGAAGAGATGGATGCGCGCGCGACCCATGCGGGCGCCGCCTAGCTCACTACGGACCTCACACGTCGCCCGCACGCGCTTTCAGAGCCTTGTGAAACTTCGGCGTTGTGTCGCTTGCCTGTTTTTCGCGCATCTCCTGAACGCGCCGATCCGCGTCACGGATCAGCTCTGGAATAAGCTCTGCCTCAGGGAGGTTCTTCCAGTATTTTTTGGGCATTTCTGAGCGCATGGCGTTAATCTTAAGGCGCGCCGGATTGAAGATGTTAGCGTAGTAGGTCCGCCAGAGGTCATCGGTTTCATCTTTCAAGTCAGAGGCTTGGGCGGCGTCATCGCTGAACTTAAGGGTCTGCCCATCCCAGGCCGCAGATCCTTTAGGTGAAGCGATGATCCAGTCCATATCGCCAAATCGACGTCTGAAAAAAGGCGCGGTCTGGGCGATGATAAAATGCTCTGGCTCAAACCAGGCCACAAATGAGCGTCGATTCCCAACGCCTTCCACTTCCTTAAATCGCAAGAACGCCTTCATCTTGTGCATGTCACGACGCACCGATTTGACGAGCAGATGCAAACGGCGCACGTCCTGATCGGCCGGGTCCTTGAGAAGCTGTCGATGCGATTGCAGACGCCACAAAAGGCGGTAACAAAGATCAAAGCGGCCAGGATCCGAATGACACAGCGCCAGTTGAGTTAATTCTATAAAATCAGAATTAACGACAGCTGTCTCTCTTTTCGCTTGGATTGGGGGCGGACCTGATGCGCTCTCATTTTTCCTTTTGTCGTCGCTTAAGGCCGCTTCACCCACTTGTGGCAAGTCGAAAAGGTCCGGGCCCTCAGAGGTATCGCGCCAATCCATTTGACGGGGATGAATGCCCGATTTGAGCGCTTCGCGGGCGGCATCACGCCATTCCTCGTAGTCGCCTCTGGCTTTTAGCTCTACCTTCATAGCAGGACAAGTTGCTCGGGCGGGGGAGCAAACAGCTCACGCAAATTGGCCCGGTCAATCAGTCTGACCGGCGTCCAGTCATCGGTAATTAGGAAGGGTTTTACCTTCTTCACTGAGATTTTCAGACGCCCCAGGTCTTCAATCTTCAGGCGGCGGTAGCGCCTCGCCGTCAATAGGGATTGGACGGATTTGACGCCAAGGCCAGGCACTCGCAGTAATGCTTCTTTATCCGCTCGGTTGACATCCACTGGAAATCGCTCACGATTTTCCAGTGCCCAGGCGAGCTTTGGATCAAGGTCAAGGTCAAGCATACCGTCTTTGCGACTACCCGTAATTTCCCCAATCTCAAACCCGTAGAAACGGTAGAGCCAGTCAGCCTGGTAGAGCCTGTGCTCGCGGATAAGAGGTGGTTTAATCAATGGCAGAGCGCTTGACGCATCGGGGATAGGCGAGAACGCCGAATAGTAGACTCGCCTTAGTTTGAAGCGCCCATAAAGAGACGCGCTTGAACCCAAAATGGTCGCGTCATTAGCCCCATCCGCGCCGATGATCATCTGTGTCGATTGCCCCGCCGGCACGAAGCGCTTGCGCCTCTTTTTAAAGGTGGGCTCGGAAAACTCGTCGATCTTTTGCTTAAGCTCGCCCATCGACCGGCGGATGTTTTTTGGATGCTTCTGAGGGGCAAACGCCTCAACCCCGGCATCCGTCGGTAATTCTATGTTTATAGAAAGACGATCGGCATAGAGGCCCGCTTCTTCAATCAGGGCCGCCGAGGTTTCGGGTATGGTCTTTAGATGGATGTAGCCCCGGAAATCATGTTTTAGTCTGAGATCCTTTGCGATCTTGACCATCTGTTCCATGGTGTAATCCGATGACCGGATGATCCCCGAAGATAGAAAGAGACCTTCGATATAGTTGCGGCGGTAGAATTCAAGCGTCAACCAAACAACCTCTTCGGCACTAAAGCGTGCCCGCTCCACGTTCGACGAGGAACGGTTAATGCAGTACGCGCAGTCATAAATGCAGAAGTTGGTCATCAGGATCTTGAGAAGCGATATGCAACGCCCATCAGGCGCATAGGCATGGCAAATGCCCGAGCTTTCCGTCGACCCCAATCCGCCTGATTTTGAATCTCTTCGAGACGTACCAGACGATGCACAAGACGCATCATATTTGGCGGCATCGGAAAGAATCGCCAACCGTTCACGCAAACTCTTTTTCATGCGTTCATGATATGTTCGCGACCTGTTTTGTCAAGATTCGACCTTCACTCTCCGTGGAACAAGACTTGGCCAAAAGTTTGCAAAGCATGTATGTCGCGCACACATAGGTTGCACGCCACGGGCTGATGTGCAAAAAACGTCAGCGTCGTGAGGTATATGACGACCGAGGCGCTTTGGGGGTTGGGGCATGAATTCCAAGACATATTTACTGGCTACAGCCATGCTCGTGGTGAGCACGGGCCTTACCGCATGTGGCGGCGGTGGCGGCGGAGGCGGAGGCGGCGAGGTTTATACGCCTCTGCCACAGCCACCACCACCTCCTCCCCCTCCTGCACCACCACCGCCGCCACCACCGCCACCACCGCCACCGCCACCTGCAGGGATCGGTAGCAATGACTGCGTCACGAGGCCGAGCGCGATTGCGTGTGCTACGTCGCCCCTTACACTCGCTGGAGCGACGGCATTTACCGTCACAGGTCTGGCTTCTGCATTTAATGCAGATGATCTGAACACGAATGCTACGGTGACCCTGTCCGCGGGCAGTTCAGGTACGGCTGGGGACGAAACCTACCGCGTGGTCTATAAACTCAATGGGCAAACCTACGACTTCGAGGTTGGCGGCACTGGCGAGTCCTTTACGACGTTTGGATTTCCCACCAGACGGCCCGCATGCACGAATCCGGTCAATTGCCCCGCCAGCGTGAACCTGATCTACGCGGCGACCGCTGAGTCGGGCGATTTGGACTATGTGCTTCCTTACATGCTGTCAAACCTGTCGACGCAGATTTATGGCGTCGCCGGCCGCGAGACAGGGTCCTTTACCCCGTCTATGCAGACAGGCACTGCGCTCTATGCAGGTTCCGCGTTCGGGTCTGTCGCCACTCCCACGTCCAGCGGAATTGCACAGGGGCGTTTACGCATGGACGTAAACTTCGCCAGCGGCGCCATTGAGGGGGCTATTGTTGATTTTTCCGCCGCAGTGTCGACTCCTATCGTCCTTGACTTCCTGTTTACAGGCTCTCTGAACAACACCAGCGGCCGATTTACAGGCTCAGCACTCGCCCGCCAGCCTGGGAGTGGCCTAGTAGGGAACGTATACGGAAGTTTTTATGGGATTTCAGGCCAAAAACCGGACGAGGTTGGCCTGAGTTATTATCTGACTTCTCCCACTTATCAGGTAACGCTTACGGGCATCGCGGTAGGAGGCGCGACCACTTCCGCTGCAGCTCTGCCGCCGCCGCCGCCAACCGCGACACCTCCAGTGTCACCGCCACCGCCACCGCCACCGTCACCTCCGCCACCCCCGGTTCCGGCGACGCCACCAGGATCGTCTCCTGGGTCCAGCGCGACATGCGCCAAAGCGAAGTGCTTGACGGGAAGAACCTATTTCAATGGACCTTCAACTCTAATCCAGGTCCGAAATGCAAATCCCGGCGTTGCCACACCCATTGCGGGAACGCGAATCGATACGGTTACGGCAAACACGTATGTCATGATTGATCCAAAAGGCACTGCGTCAGAATCGGACGACATCTACAGCTTGCAATATATGAATGGTGGGAACGTCTACGAGCGAAACTTCAGCCTTCTCCAGCCCGTTTCCAACGTGCTTGGTTCTTTGAAAGTTGCCGCTTTTGCAGACGGGTCAACTGACAGTTTCTTCCTGGTCGATCTCGACTCTGTCTTGGCGCAGGCGGCTGACTATGTTCAGATTGCAGCATTTAGTCGCGAGATCGGGAGTACCGGCGCTGAGCTGGCATTTATCACCTTTGGGCGCCAGACCGACGCCAAGGATATGCCAACGTCCGGGACCGCAAGCTATGCGGGGCAAACTCGGGGCATCTATGTTACAAGTAGCGGGGACGTGTTTGACACGGCCAGTTCTATCGACATGACAGCCAATTTTGGCACCGGAAAGATCACCGGCCTCGCATCCAATTTCAAGCTCATGAACTCGAGCGGGAATTTGGCGACGCGAACAGAAAAACTCGATTTCCTTTATTCTGCAGACATTAACAGTGGTACCGCCACCTTCTCTGGAACGGCGATCAGTGCATTCCCAATGAGTGCGGGCGGGCTTGGGATCACGGGTCAAGTTGAAGGCGCATTCTTCGGTCCGAAAGATGCCCCTCCGGCTGCCGCCGGCCTGACCTATAAGCTAGGCGTCCCCGTGACGGGGGCGTTTATGTCAGGAGGCGCGGTAATGGAACACAAACCTTGAGACAAGGGGTTTTGGGCGTTGCCTTCATTGTTGCGAGTTTGGCGGTTGCTGACCCGGTATTTGGGCAGACCACCGACGTGTTTACGCAAAACCAAACGCTCAGCGCCAAGGCATTTGGCGATGAGTTGATCCGGCGCCTAAAATCGGGTGATTATGAAGGGGCGCTGGAATGGCTAGAGGGGCACCCTGACGTTCTCTCCCGGGATGAAGGTCAAAAGCTCCAGATTCAGTTACTTATGTTTTTGGGCAGAGATCGTCAGGCCCAAGCGTTAAGCGAAACCTACCTTTCGGGCCATCCTAACGACGCGACGGCAAGATTTCAGCTCGCAGAGCTCCATTTTCGCGCGCGGCAGGACCAAGCGGCTGCCTTCGCTTACAGACTTGCTCTCGCGGGAAACCTCGATGAGGCAAGACGCACGGCTGCATACGGGCGCTTAGAGCAAATCGAAGGACGTAAGCGTTGGCGTTATTGGGTTGGGGGCTCAGTAGCTCCAGACTCCAATCTAAACTCAGCAACAAATTCAACCCGAGTCGATTTATTCGGCCTCCCCTTCGAGTTGAGTGACGATGCCCGTCGGCGTAGCGGAGTTTCAGTGAACGCGTTCGGCGGCATCGATCGGATCGTTGAGTTCACGCCATCGCTGGGACTACGCTTAAGCACTGTCGCGAGTGTAACCGACCTGCCGGGTAACGATACCGATCTTGGGTACCTATCCCTTCGAATGGGGCCACAATGGCGCCTGGATCAAACCACGGTAGTGTCCGTACAAGTTAAACGAAGCCGGCAATGGTATGGGGGTGAGGTCTGGGAAGACACAGAGGGTATAGGCCTTGAGAGCGATAGCTACAGCGCAAACAGGCGCTGGACCGGGGCTATAAACCTCGATCGCGTCAGCGCTCGCCTAAACCCCGCCCGAGGCGGCCATTTGTGGAGCTTTGAAGCGGCAAGAACTCAATTCCTGGGGAATTCGTCTCTCTGGCGTCTAGGCACGTCCGTTATCCGGCGAGAGGCCAAATCTGCGCCGGAGGCATACCTTCAAGGTCAGTTAAGCATCGGGCGTCTGTTTCAGGGGCCAAAGGCAACGTTTATCTACACAGAAGCCTCTGTTGGTCATCGCCGTTATGACGCAGAGGCTGTAGCGTTCCGGACCCGGCGCATTGATCGCGAGGCATCAATTGAAGTACGGCTATCAAAGCGGGACTGGTTCTTGTGGGGAGGTCATCCCTTTGTGTCGGTGTCGGCTTCACAGAATAGGTCAAGTATCAATCTTTACGAATACGACCGTACTCGCGTTGAATTCGGCTTCACACGAGAATTTTGAATTGACGAACAGGAACGCTTGATTTTCAGTCAGTAGAAACCCGTGCTCGGATGCATCGGTGATATCAGGTGAAATACCGACCTGACCTAACCGACACTCGGTTTCCTGCGACCGCGAAGAGACCCGAATGTCTTGGTACGATTGCCTCACCAGCGCGAAAAGGCTCCTGAGGCTGCGCAATGCTCCCGGTTGGAAGTGTCTGTCCAACCTAACTGACCAATCCGACGGCTAGACCGGCCACTAAAGCTCCGAAGAATCCACATACCATAACTACGACAGTTGCCGTTGATTTGAACTCGCGCATCCTGTGTCTCCCTTTGTCACCCCACCATTCAGGAAACTGCACAAGAGAGATATGTTATAAAAAAAATCAGCGTAAGGAAAAAACAAACGCCCTGTCAGCGGCCTCCATTTAGACATCTAGCGAGGTACTTTCCGTACTCACTTTTACCGAGGTTCTTAGCGAGGCCTTCAAGCTCGGTGTCGGAGATGTAGCCTCTGCGCCAGGCGATTTCTTCCGGACAACAGATCTTCATGCCCTGACGCTTTTCCAGAACGCGCACAAACTCCGCCGCGTCCAGAAGGCTGTCGGGCGTGCCGGTGTCGAGCCACGCATAACCGCGGCCAATCGGCTGGACACTCAGTTGCCCCCGTTCCAGATAAACCCGGTTCACATCGGTGATCTCGTATTCACCGCGGGCTGAGGGCGCCAGGTTGGCGGCGATGTCGACCACCTGATCGTCGTAGAAATAAAGGCCCGTGATCGCCCAGTTCGACTTCGGCTGAAGAGGCTTCTCTTCCACCGACAACGCCTTGAATTTGTCATCGAACTCCACAACGCCATAGCGCTCCGGATCAGACACCTGGTAAGCAAACACCGAGGCGCCGGAAGTCAGTTTTGATGACCCTTCCAGCGTCTCGCTTAGGTTGGAGCCGTAATAGATATTGTCACCTAGGATCAGGCACGACGGCGCACGGCCCACGAAGTCCGCACCGATCATATAGGCCTGCGCCAGACCATCCGGGCTCGGCTGTTCCGCATATGACAGCTCAATCCCCCACTTTTGACCATCGCCCAGCAGTTTCTTAAAGAGCGGCAGGTCGTGCGGGGTGGAGATGATCAGGATTTCCCGAATACCCGCCATCATTAGCGTCGACAGCGGATAATAGATCATCGGCTTGTCGTAGACCGGCATCATCTGCTTGGAGACGCCGATCGTCATCGGGTGCAGACGCGTACCACTGCCGCCAGCCAGAATAATTCCCTTCATACTTTTACTCCTTCACGGGGGCCGCCACGCCCGTCAGGCGCGTCAGGCAGTCGTCGAGAGACACACGCCATGGATCCAGGCGCAGATCATAAACCTCAGCCAGCTTCTCGCCGCTGAGACGCGAGTTCGCCGGACGTTTCGCCGGCGTCGGATAAGCCTCGGTCGGGATCGGTGTGACCTTCACAGCCTTCCCGCCGCGCAAGGCAGAGCCTTCAAAGATCACCTCGGCAAACCCTGCCCAGGTCGTCTCGCCCTGCCCCGTCAGATGGAATATCCCCCGCAGCTTGGGATCGGGATCTTTGGACACCCTCTGGGCAATGTGCAGCAAGGCGCGCGCAATCTCCGGCGCATAGGTCGGACAGCCTTTCTGGTCGGCCACAACATTCAGCTCGTCACGCGTCTCACCAAGGCGCAGCATGGTTTTGACGAAGTTGTTGCCATAGGGAGAATAGACCCAGGCCGTTCTCAGAATGACGTGATTGGCCGTGGCTGCCGCTATCTGGGTTTCGCCAGAAAGCTTCGTCATGCCATAAACGCTCACAGGGCCCGGCGCATCACTCTCCGTATAGATGCCGTCCTTGTCACCTGCGAACACATAATCCGTAGACAGATGAAGCAGCGGAATGTCGAGCTCAGCTGCAATTTTCGCCAGTGCGCCGGGGCCATCTCCATTGATCGCCTGCGCAAGCTCGGTCTCACTCTCGGCCTTGTCCACAGCCGTATAGGCGGCCGACGAGATAATGACGTCAGGCCTTGCCGCCTTAATCGGCTCAGCCAGGGTCTCAGGCTTTGATAAATCGATTTCCGGCAGGCCAACACGAATGACCTCCAGGCCCAGAGCCTCGCCTAAGCTCTGCAGCGACGTGTCAACCTGACCTTCCTTGCCTGTAACGACAATGCGCATGATCAGACCTTCTCGCCGAGAACGCCCAGACGCTCGCCTGTGTAGACACCACCGCGCAGCGGGCGCCACCACTGTTCATTATCGAGATACCAGCGCACCGTCTTCTCAATGCCGGTGTCGAAGTTTTCGCGTGCCTTCCATCCAAGCTCGGTCTCAAGCTTAGTCGCATCAATAGCATAGCGGTGATCATGGCCCGGACGATCCGTCACGAAGGTGATCAGGCGATCGTGCGGTGCGCCTTGCGGGTGCATCTCATCCATCAGCGCACAGATGCGGTGGACCACGTCGATGTTTTTGCGCTCATTGCGTCCGCCGACATTATAGGTCTCACCCAGACGCCCCTTGGAGGCGATCAGGTGCAGCGCGCGGGCATGGTCTTCCACATAGAGCCAGTCACGGATGTTGGAGCCATCCCCATAAACCGTCAGCGCCTTACCCTCGAGCGCGTTTAAAATGTTGAGCGGGATCAGCTTCTCAGGGAAGTGGAAGGGGCCGTAATTGTTCGAACAGTTAGACACAATCACCGGCAGCCCGTAGGTGCGATGCCAGGCCTTGGCCAGATGATCAGACGCTGCCTTTGACGCCGAATAGGGCGAGGAAGGGTCATAGGGCGTGACTTCTTCAAAGAGTCCGGTTTCGCCCAGCGATCCATAGACCTCATCGGTTGAGACATGCAGAAAGCGGAAGTTTGCCTTGTCATCACCAGACAGGCCGTTCCAGTAGTGACGGGCCGCCTCAAGCATGGTGAAGGTGCCGATCACATTGGTCTGCACAAACTCGCCCGCTCCGGTGATCGAACGGTCAACGTGGCTCTCAGCCGCCAGATGCATGATATGGTCAGGCTTAAAGCCGTTGATGGCTGCTACGACCGCTTCGCGAGCGCAGATATCGGCCTGAACGAAGCTGTAGTTATTTGCCCCTGCAATCGGCTCAAGCGAAGCCAGGTTGCCCGCGTAGGTGAGCTTGTCGAGGTTCAAAACCTCTGCGCCGACTTCAGAGACCAGATAGCGCACAAGCGCTGAACCAATAAAGCCGGCCCCGCCGGTCACAAGAATACGCATGTCAAAATCCTTAAAACAAAATAGGCCCGCGCTTAGCGCAGGCTTGATAGCTTAGGCTGAACCTTATCCTTATCCGACAAGACCGCTGCCGCCAGATCGATCGGCCACTCAATGCCGATCTCAGGGTCATCAAACGCTAAACCCGCGTCATGAGTCGGGCTGTAGGGGCTCGTCACCTTATAGAAAACTTCCGTATCCGGTTCGAGCGTACAAAAACCGTGGGCAAAACCCTCAGGGATCCACAACTGAAGCGCATTGTCAGGCGTAAGGGTCTCCCCCACCCACTGACCAAAGGTCGAAGACTCCGGACGAATATCAACCGCCACATCAAAAATCGCCCCCCGAAGGCAGCGTACGAGCTTGCCCTGGCCACATGGCAACTTCTGATAATGCAGCCCCCGGATCGTGCCCACCTGCCCCGACAAAGACTGATTGTCCTGCACAAACGTCACATCCGCTACACTCTCACGGAACCAGGCGGCCTTGAACGCCTCCATAAAGTAGCCCCGGTTGTCACCAAATTTTTTAGGTGTGAGAAGCGCAAGACCCTCAATGTTATACGTCTTTATCTGCATAGCACCGACCCAGAAAAACTAGACCATGGGATACCTAGTTTTCTATGGAGGCACAACGTCAAATCGTAGAAAGCCAGGACGGCATTGCCCTGACTCTCTACGAAGATGCATTCTTAAAAACTACGCAAATCCACGCGAACGCATGAGGGCGGCCGGATCCGCATCGCGACCGCGGAACTGACGATACGCCTCAGCCGGATCTATCGTATTGCCGACGCTAAGGATGTATTTCATCATGCGGCCAGCGACAGTCTGGTCGTAAAAACCTTTGGGCGCTTCAGCAAAGGCTTCCGAGCAATCCGCAGCCACGACGTCTGCCCACAGATAGCTATAGTAACCAGCTGAATAGCCGTCCGATGAGAACACGTGCGCAAACTGCGGCGTGCGGTGGCGCATGACGATCTCTTTGGGCATGCCAAGTTTTGCCAGTTCGTCCCGCTCGAATGCGTCTGGATCGATGTCAGCGTCTCCCGCCAGATGCAGCTTCATATCGATCAGGGCTGAGGAAAGATACTCAACCGTAGCAAAGCCCTGATTGAAGTTCTCCGCCTTCTTGATCTTCTCCAGCAGTTCAGCCGGCATAGGGGCCTTGGTCTTGTAGTGAAGTGCGAACCTTGAAAGCACTTCGGGAGTAGACAGCCAACGCTCATTCACCTGAGAGGGGAATTCAACATAGTCGCGTGCCACTGATGTTCCCGACAACGACGCATAAGTGACATTAGACGACAGACCATGGATGGCATGGCCGAACTCATGGAAAAGTGTCGTCGCATCATCCCAGGAAACGAGTATCGGCTCGCCCGGAGCAGCCTCCAGGAAATTTGAATTGTTAGACACGATCGGCATGACAAACTTACCGGCTTCGCGCGACTGGCTGCGATAGGCATTCATCCAGGCGCCGGAACGCTTTCCCTTGCGCGCATAGGGGTCGAAGTAGAACAAGCCCATGACCTTGCCTTCGCGCGAGACCTCATAGGTCGTCACATCCTCGTGGAAAACGGGCAGGCCTTCCACCTTTTTGAAACCAAAGCCATAGCTCTGCCCCGCCGCCCAGAACATGCCTTCTACGAGCTTATCAAGCTGCAGGTAGGGCTTGATTTCATTTTCGTCGAGATCATAGCGCGCCTTACGCACCTTCTCTGCGTAAAAGCGATAGTCCCACGGGGCGATCGTTATCCCTGCCTTTTCGGAGTCGGCGACTTTTTGCATGTCGGCGACTTCTTCATGAACGCGCTTGACCGCAGCCGGCCACACAGACTCCATGAGCGTCATGGCATTCTCTGGGGTCTTTGCCATCGCATTCTCTACACGCCAATGGGCATGCGTGGGATAGCCGCGGAGCTTTGCCCGCTCAACACGAAGCTTCAGGATTTTTTTGATGAGCGCGTTATTGTCCCACTGATCCGCATTGTCACCTCGGTTGACAAACAGACGCCAAACCTTTTCGCGGGTGGCCCTGTTCGTGCAAAAAGTCGTGACCGGCTCCATCGCGGATCGGGTGTTGGGGATAGCGTAAAGACCATCCTTGCCCGCAGCCCTAGCCGCCGCAGCCGCTGAAGCCAAAAAACCGTCTGAAAGACCCGGAAGGTCATCTTTGCTGAGGAAGAGGACCTGTTCTTCGTCATGCAAAAGATTATCAGAGAACTGATTGAAAAGGGTTGAGAGCTCTTTATTGATCTCCGCAACGCGTGTTTTCGCCTGGGGCGACAAGGCGGCGCCTGAACGCACAAAGCCGTTATAGGTCACCCAGAGCAGGCGGTCTTGCTCAGGAGTCAGCTTCAACGAAGCGCGTTTGTCATAGACTGACTTAATGCGTTGGAAGAGCGCTTCATTCTGGTTGATTTCATCGCCAAAGGCCGCGAGCTTCGGAGACAAGCGCTTGGCAATGGCTTGGAGATCAGGTGTCGAAAGACCGCCGCTCCACACACCATAGAGCGTAGAGACCCGCTCCATCGCAGCACCCGAGGTCTCTAGCGCCACAATGGTATTTTCAAACGTCGGAGCCGACTTACTGTTTGTAATGGCCGAAATTTCCTCGCGCTGCGCCTTCATCGCTAGGTCAAACGCGTTTTCGAAATCTTCAATTTTGACCTTGTCAAACGGGGGTACACCACCATACGGGCCTGTCCAGGCCTGGGTCAGAAAGTTGCCCCCTGCATTCGCAAGAGCTACTCCCGGCAACAAGCCTGCTGACGTCATCAGTCCGATAACCATGCGGCGATCCATTTGCATAAATTGCTCCTCGTAAGATTCTACGGAGTGTCTTCACGTTTAACACCGTAAAATCCGTTCCACGTGCAATCATCTAAGCATGCGCCCTTGCTGGCGACAAGGGCACGGGGCTATAGACAAGCACTGACTTCTAACGTGACCACGTGGTCACACGAGCCTAAAGGGTTTTATGATGGCGATTGGGGTTTTCGATTCTGGCGTTGGCGGATTGAGTATTCACCGGGCGCTGGTTGATCGGATGCCTGGTGCGGATTTCATTTATCTAGGTGATCAGAAGCACGCGCCCTACGGCGAGAGATCAGGTGAGGAAATTGTTGAGCTCACCCGACAGGGCTGCGAGACCCTTTTTAATGCCGGCGCTTCGATAGTGGTGCTTGGATGCAATACGGCCTCAGCCGTCGCCCTTCGCCGGCTTCAATCAACATGGCTTGCCGATTACCGGAAGTCGATAGGCCGTCCGGTTAATGTATTAGGCATCATTGTTCCAACCATTGAGGCCGCTACCGGCCTGCCCTGGGAGCACGAAGCCGAACGTCGTGGAGCGAAAATTGAGAATGTCGACGTCTTAGGCATATTTTGCACGACGGCGACTGCCCGCTCGAGAGTCTATGAAATTGAAATCGATAAGCGCCGTCAGGACCTCGCCGTCTTTACTGAACCGTGCATAGGTTTGGCAGCTATGATTGAGGCTGGAGAAAGCGAAGAGAAGTTGACAGCCGTTGTCGAGAGCCGCGTTCAGGCTCTTAAGACGCGCATTGGACGATACCCTGACCGAGCCATCTTGGGCTGCACGCACTACGAAATCATCGGAGAGCTGTTTAAAGCCGCGCTTCCTGAGGGGACCCCGCTCATTCACCAGCCGTCATCGGTTGCAAACGCGCTAGAGAGCTACATTGCCCGTCATCCTGAATACGCCATCGGGACATCGGCCAACCATGCTTTCCTGACAACCGGCGTACCCGGCCTTCAGTCTGAAATAGTTGCTGCCTTTTGGGGCGCTCCCATCTCGTTCGAAGCCATCTAAGTTAACACGTACTCAGGAATTTTACCCTTTCGCACCTGCGTCCGAATTTAAGCATTTACGACGGTAAGACCGCAATGCAATCGTTAACTGAAAGACTACTACTCCGCCAGGCATCCTTTGCGTTACTATCGACGCCTATCTGCTCCGCATTGAACCCGTGCGCTTGTCAGGCCTCCCCAAACCCGGAGCCATTCCCGCGTGAGTGACCAAACCGAACCTTCAATAGGTGGCCGCGTTTCCTGCGGTGTCTCCGTTTTCAATCGCCAGCCTTTTCTTCTACGCCGCAACAGTTTTAACAGAGGCGGATGACTACTGAGCCCCGAGAGGTGTGACGCGTTAACGTCTACCTCAGCAGACGCTTCCTTTTAAATGAACTCATAGCCCTAACACAGCGCCCTTACCCTCACCGTAAAGGCTTTTTTGTCGACTATTGGCGGTTATCGCGGCATAAGACGCCCATGGCTAGCATGCACCGCCGCATAGACTTAAGTGACGACTTAAGTATCGCTCTATCAAGGGGCTCGAATTCAATCCGAGCCGTCCCAGGCGACCTGCTGCTGAATATGAGCGGGTTATACAGTTTTAAGTCATCAGGTCCCATAATTGAAATCGAAGCGACTGAGGTTGCTAGCCTGCGGCGTTGCGCAATTTATGCCTCAGTTGACACTCGATACATTAGCTTGCCGGCAGGGCGCTACGCCTTCCATTATAGGGATGTATATTCTCAGGCTGACTCGAGTACCCGCCTGCAAATCAGACATGTCAATATGTTTGAAAAACTTAAACTGTATTCCAACAAAGCTTGGGGGTTGGCGTTTAACCCTCGTAGATTGATAAAGGCTCTTCGCACTGTAATCAAACAGCGCAATCAGGCAGTAGGAATAAAGACTTTCCGAGCGACATCATCACCACCGCCCTCAGTTGCTCTGAAACGAGAGCCTGTGGCCCCGTTCGAAACCGCGGAAAGTACGATGGTTTCGATCATTATACCTACCAAGATTCGGCATGACCTGCTTAAAGATTGCCTCGCCTCGCTAAGGCACATAAAACGAGTCTCGCACGAAACTATCATTGTAGATAACGGCGCCACTCACCCAGACATGATCGCATTGCTTGAAGAAGCTGCGAACATTCCGAATACGAAAATAGTTCGCCATGATATTCCCTTCAACTTTTCAAAGCTTTGCAATCTGGGAGCTGAGCGAGCCAGGGCACCAAATCTTTTGTTCCTGAACGACGACATCGAGGCATTAGACGGGACCTGGCTAGCCGAAATGTGTAGTTTCCTAGCGAGGCCTGACGTGGGCGTCGTAGGCGCACGGCTTCTGTACCCATCTCGCGATTTACAGCACGCAGGCATAGCAACGAATCTATTGCCAGGACCGGGCCATCCCTGGCGTCATTCAGGTGAAAAAATCTGGGCCACACATCCAGTTCTTAGCATGGCAGGAGAAGTGGATGCTGTAACCGGCGCTTGCTTACTGATAAAAAAAGAAGTTTTTGAAAGAGTTTCCGGCTTCGACGAACTCAACTTCCCAATTACGCAGAATGACGTGGACCTGTGTCTTAAGGTTCGCCGTTTGGGCCTGCGTGTCGTTTATACTCCAACCGCGACCTTGCTACACAAAGAAAGTCAATCTCGGCCACACGACGATAGGCGTGATCAACAAGTTCGCCAAGAAACCGAACGTAGAGCACTATTTGAGCGGCACTCAGATTTCTGCCGGTTCTCAGTTTTTTATCCAACCCACCTTAGACGTGACACGGAAAACGCGGATTTAGCTTCATAAACAGGGGACATGATCCCATTTACAAAGAAGTTATTACTTACACTAACACCAAATCGAACGAAGATCCGCATAAGCGCATTGCATTAAGTATATCGCATTCCAGCGCGCTCAAAGTATACGGCATATTTTTCTCTAAAAGCACGGTAGTCATCAAAATCGATGAGATGATATGGAATATCTTCAACCGGACCAGGCCGGAGCATCGTCCCATTGTACTGCGACTCTGAGAAATGAATAAGTACCGCTCTGAAGTCCATCTCACCATCAATGGCCTCGCGCCAATGTAGATGCGTGCGCCCCCGAAAAATAGCCAAATCGCCAGGCTTGAGATCAATACGCACTATATTTTCACTTGGAATATTTTCCTTATCTTTGACCGTCACCCGTTGCTGATACGGATTGAGAAATTTGGCCCGATCCAAGAACAGCGGGTTTTCCGCACCATCCGGTCCAAACTTGTAACATACCGTCGACGATATTTGCGTAAGTATATTGTCGTAATGCGGAAGGAGATCAGAGTTACGCACGTATTTCATTGCGAACGCCGCGCAGCGCAATAATTCAGATGACAACAAAAGTTCGTAGTACTCATGCGCAGCCATGTGAAACTGATCTATAAAGTCTCCACACTCGCCGTCATTGTGCATTCGGTAAAACTGTCGGGGATCGTCGAGCGCTTCCCTATGATTGAATGTCACATGCTTGTCGATGAGCGCAACTGCCTCAGGTGTGAGCGCATTTTCGATCTTTAAATATTCGTTTTCTAACCAAAAGGCTTTTAGTTGTTCAATCTCCTGAATTGACTTGGAGTTGAAAATTTTGACACCGTTGATATACTTGTTGTCAAGGACATTTAGACGATAATCGATCGGGTTCGCGGACAACTCAGCTGGCGCAAGCTGGTCAAAATGGAGAGATCCCCAATCGAGGATGGGCCACTGTGGAAAGTGCGTGAAAAGTTCGCTACGCGCCGACTCACTAATATGCTGGGCATCATGAGTGACAAAACGGTAGTGTGAATTCAGCAGCCATAGTCCCGTTGAGCCACTCTCGTGCACAACCTCAACTATATTAACATGCTTCATACCGAGTATAATGCGTGACGGCGTCCACCCGGGAGACAAAGGAAGCGTCCCACCGTCATGAGAACGCATCCGAATAAGGTCGCCGTTGTAATAAAAATAGTAAGAATCGTTTTGCGAAAAAAACTTAGAGACTTGCAGCATTAAACACCTGATAAATTCAGTTTTGATGCAGTGATTTTTCAATCACTTCTTCATCGCAGACAATACCGGGATTATCCTGGGCGACTATGTGAAACGGCATGCTTGCGGGCGCGGAAGAGACCTGGCCGGGTGAAAAAAAGTGTTTAGAAAAGACCCGCATGACATGCTTAACGCCCATATCCGTTACTTGGCGCAAGTCGTCGGCATAATACCTGCCCTGTGCCGCAGGAGAGGTAATGATCTCATAAGAGGGAAAATAAGTCACATTTGGGAAGTTTCGCTCTGCCGAGTCTGCGGCAACGCGCAACGCAGCCTTGCTATAGGTAGTTGACACCCAAACGTGCCGAGGTTCATAGGTCGCAATAAGAGGTACCGGAGAAACCGTCAATATTACCTCTGCACGCGGGTTCACTCCCCGAAGCTTTTCCAAAAACATAGCCAAATCAGCTTCGCATTCTGCAGCGGTGAAGTTGACGAACTCATACTTCACAGGATCGAATGTCCCACCACTCACACCTGGCGCAACCGGGTAAATGGCGCCGTCTTTCTTTGACCGCCAGCCTTCCGTCAGCCCTAGTGTAAAAATCAAAAAGTCGGCTTCTGTAAAAATATTTCGAACATATGCAAGGTGGGAAGCGCGATCAGCTTCAAGCTCACTCTCAGATCCAAATCCTTCAGGTTGAATCTGCGGTCGAAAGGCGTCGACGAGACAACCTTTATGCTCCCAACGATCATCCTCGGGTGAAAATAGACCGAAGGCACGATCAAACATCTGGTTTAGTTGGCGGACTGTGTAAACATTGCCGTATCGCCCAGAAAAAGTGCCATAATTGCGTATGGCTTTTTCAGTTTCAGGCATGTCGTCAGGACCAGCTTCGGGCACATAATAGTTTAACCCGCTGGTTCGGATAAAACGACCCAGATGCTGCGCAAAACAACTTCCAATTGTCACAACCTTGTCGGTCGGGGAAATTATCCGGCCACTCACGCAGGGGTCAATTTGCGACGGTGCTGGACGCGACATAGAGCGAGACCAAAACGCGTAGTCCTCAAGCTTACTATAAGGGTTCATGCCGCAGCCTCCAGTTGACGCGTCAACAAGGCATCGAACGCCGGGTTAAAGCGGCCGGTATGTATATTATCTTTCTCTATAGGCTGTGCGTCGTAATCAGCATAACTGATTTCAAGATACGTTCTCAGATCCGAGGCATGGCGCTCACGCGATTTCCAGCGAAAACAACCCGGCACCCCTAAATTGTCTGCAATGGCGGGATAGACAGGCCAAACAGCATCAAAGATCAGAGGATCGGCCAAGAAATCCTCGATAGGTTCGTAAACATCAGCGGACTTAGCGCCCATCTTCATGGCCAATTGGCGCGAGATATGAACGATCGGAGACAACTTAGCGTGGAGGTTAGAGTGCATGAACACACCTTGGCGTTTGACCGCAAGGAAAAACGTGGAAAAATCTAGGGCGCAGGCGTCGAAATCATTTTTCATACGAGCCGCGCTGTTATCCCATTCATCCAAATAACCGAGAGCGGCCAATGTATCCTTTTCAAAAAGCCGAATGGCTTTGTTAACCGGCACTCCTTCTTTCCAACTCCACAAAGCAAGGGTCGAATTATAGACGCACCCCATACTCGTAATGACATGAGAACCAGACGAAGGAATGACAATGTCCGGGTGGAAAGCGGGAAAGTACAATTGTGGCCAACGCAAAACCTGCAGTCTTGGATTAAGCGCCGAGAGATGATCTTCGGAAGCATAGTCAGGCAGGGCGGTGACCCAAATATCGACCGTACGTATCTCTTCATCAAACGCATCATCAGGCGAGACACCTGGTGTCGGCAAATGACCCACATCGTCGTGTGGCAACATGATTTTGAGGCTGTCAATGATGCCCCCCGTCTGACAGGCACCCGAAACACGGATCTTTCGCGACATCGCGCTATCCTTTGAACAAACTGGACTGAGATGGCAGTTAAAATATGCGACCAGCCCCCTCTGGCCTGAAACCCACGACATCAGTTTATTATCCAACTGCTGGGGTATAATCAAGTTCAGGGATCGGCGTTGACACCGGAACGTACTCGTTGCGTAAAACCAGGCCATACAAACGCTTCATAGGCCCTCAGGTGTTCCACGACGGGTACACTCATTAAATTCTTCGACATTTCAAACTGGACATATTTCGAGTTGCGAAAATACCCTGGCTTTGACAATCTTGAAAAATGGCCGAAATGAGCGAGAGCAGATTAATGCGAGACGGTGGGGAAATAGATGGCGAAAAACTCTTGGACTACCTCAAAGATGCGACAGGAGCGACATTTTTAAGATCGTTACGCCGGCCGCTACCGCGTGAAATGCCCGATCTAGAATGGAGCAAAACGCACTTTTTGCAGAGTTTGCCGACAAAAGGACGTTATCTCGACCTAGGCTGCGGCAACAACTCTCCTTGGTACACAAAGCAGTTTTTACCGGAGTGGCACTATATAGGCTTAGATGTTGAAGACTATAATCAGCAAAATAAAACAATTGCTGACGAATATATTGTGACAACAGGTTCCGAATTTTGCGACGCTATTGGCCGATATGCGGACACCATAGATGCAGTCATGTCTTCTCACAATTTGGAACACTGCGATAATCGCGACTTAACTGTGCGCTACATGGCACAAGCACTTAAAACCGGAGGAAGGCTTTTCATGTCTTTCCCCTGCGCAGACAGCGTAAATTTCCCTGGGCGGGGCGGCTGCCTGAATTATCATGATGATTACACTCACCAGGGGTCTCCTCCCGATTTCGGCCGAACCATTTCTATCCTCACCGAAGAAGGCGTGAAAATTTTATACGCAACAACCCGTTATCAACCACCAATCGGATGGCTAATGGGTCTGCAAGACGAACCGGAATCTTCTGGTTCCCGAGAAGTTAAGCTCGGAACCTGGTGGTATTGGGGGTTTGAAACATTGATTTGGGGTGAAAAACTTTAAATCAATCAAACGCTCACCTGGAATAGTAAAGGCGGATTAGGGTTAAATCTTTCTCCAGAAGAAATGCCGCGGCATTGCGTTTGATTAAATCACCCGAACAACAAAAAGCCCAACGAATAACTTAGCTGAAAGCTAAAGCCTTTAGCATCTCAATATCCACCACATTTTCATCGGATGCCTTGTGTACATTGAGATCTATATTGTACTCTTTCAGTATATTTTGCCATATTTCCAACCCTTCGTGTAAATACGACTTGGCTTGAATTACATGAACTTTTGTTCCCTTAGGCATGTAAATCATATTAGTCATGGCTGAGCCGAAATACATCCCCACGTACTTGACATTGGCGAGCACTCTTATCAGCTCAATAATTGAGATGTCTTCTGGATTGACAATCAAAAAGCCCTGATCGGCGAAAAAAGCTTCAGCTTCATCCTTATTGCCGATATCTCGGTAGGATGACGATCGCGTAATAAACACCTTTTCTGGCCCGGTGCTTTCACCGCTTCCTAGAGCTGCTAAACGAGCTTTGCTTGAGACCGACGATGGAAAGCGATGGAAGTTTGGGCTGGTGATGTGATTTTCGATGAGAGTCAAACCACGAAGTTTTAGAATTCCATCTCCGAATGTGTACGCATTCAGAGACGATTCGCCAAACACAGCCCGATCAAGAATCTGATAGTTCGTATTGAACTTAAAATTTTCCGTATCCAAATGACTATCCGTAGGATAGTCAAGGAATCCCGTCGCCTTACCAAATAGATTCATTTGTTGCATAAAATCATTTATGCTAAAGAGCTCATCCTGGAAATGGCCGTAGCTTAAAAACCACTTCTCAATCGCAACAAAATTTTCACCAATATTTGTGGCTGATGAAATATTGCTTTCCTCTATCAGAAACAAAGCCTGATCAATGAGCTGAAGAAAATTTACCAGATGCGTACAATAGTAACGACTATTGAACTCTATTTTCCCTTGATCATCAAAAAAGAGTGCGTGGTGCTTGCGGTTGTGATCACCTATATAATAAAGCGTGTCATTGCTGACACTGTATCGATAAGCATCAATGTTCTGAATGTTCCGTGGCCGGAATATCGAAAGCTCTGGCAGAGCGGTTTCTGCTCCGTGGTACCCTCCTTGAATAAGCCCCTCAATGAGCCGATCCTTGTCGCTCTGCGGAAGACGACTAAGGGAGTTAATTTTATCTGCCAATCCGGAATCCACGAGACCGCCTATTCATAAGAGTTATCAAGAGCGAGCCAACGCGTCACATGACCTCGTTAGCGAGGAGAATATCACGCGTAAGTTTTCACCGCATAGTCAACAGAGAAGAGGACGTCATCTGACGCCGTGCCCGCTGGCTCTAACATTTCTATCGCAATCCAGTGATCATAATTAATCGCTTTCAATGCCTTCGCCGCATCGGCATGGTCGATGGAGGGATTGCGCAGACTTGCCAATTTGGGCTCGGCGATATGAAAGTGGGCCAGTCTATCACCAGCCGTTTGAATGGCGTCGGAGATACTCCCCCCTCCAAGCGAGATACATCCGGTGTCAAAATGGACGCAAAGACCCTCATGCCCGACCTCGTCGACCATCTGAATAACCGCATCAGATGTATCTACGAAGTTACCGCCGTAAAACTCGGGGACCGGCTCAATACCGAGAGAAAATCCTTCGTCTGCAACAAGTCGCGCCAGCTTGCCAAAGCGTTCGCGTCCCAATTCCCAGGCGGCCTGCACCTCCAGATTTCCACGATCTCGGTTTCTGGGAGAGCCAAATACGCCGACATTAGCTCCGAGGCGGGTTCCGATGCGCGCGACCTTTTTCAAATGGGTCGCCATAATGTCAAACGCGGCTTCATCGCCGAGAAGCTGCGCGTCATTGATCCCGAAAAGCAATGCCTGAAGCGATGGCACCACTAAATCGGCCTCTGCTAGCGTCGCGCGGTACCGATCGACAACATCGTTCGTCAGTTCTTCCCATGGAGCTATACGGGTGGGCGCCACCTCGATACCCGAGATTCCACGTGACCGCAAAGTACGAAGATAGTCTTGAGAGACATCAGCCTTCAAAGCAAGATTGGAAAGCGCCAACTTCATTTTGCCCCTCGCTTTTCCCCTTCGATATAAAGACCCAGTTCTTCAAGAACCTGAGACTTAGTCAAATGGTACCTCCCTTGCCCCTCGAGGACATCTGCATACTGAGTCTGCATATCATAATTAGGAGCAGGTTCTTTAGCCTCACCAATCGCAGCTTCTGGGAAAAACTGGGCGGCTATCTCATTTGTCAAGATTGGCTCGACCGCGATGTTTACTAACGGCTGACGTGAAGCAACAATCTGATCAATATCTTCAGCGAACCTCCTCATCGGGTACCACTGAAGACGTCCTGATGGATTAATCTGATCAACCAAATTGTCCGTCAGAAGATCAAAAATCAAATTCTTTCGCAGCCCCGTCCCGAACAGTCCAGGCAACCGAATGATCGAGTGGCTGCTAAATCGCGTCGCGACAAATTTTTCAAGCACTCTGCGATTTAGCCCATAGGCGTGCAACCCCTCCTCTGCAGGAATATCGGCTTCACTTACACCAACAGGATTTCCGTAAACGTCGACAGTCGAAACCAAAACAAAGTGGTCAGTCTCGATCTGGTCGATTGCCTCAATAAGCGTATTTATGCCGGCTAAATCGCCAGAAGGATCTTTGTTAGCCTGCCATTTGACAGCTTTTGCGCCAGCGCAAATGACACTTGAAAAATGGCGCCCCTTGATATCGGCTATATTACTAGAATTGTAGGTCTCGTCGTAATCACGGGTTCGCAAGAGCGTCCCCCCGACAAATCCTGTATAACCAATGAGTGCGGTTGACATGCTAACCCCTAGAATTTATCGGCGAGTTCTCTTTGCAAAATATCGCCTTTTATAGGACCGATAGACGGCGTTCCAGCATTCGACTGTTCTGTTTCAATCGAGGCTAGAATACGTTCCACCGCAAAGAATACCGTGTCGATTTTCCCCGATAAAACCGAAAACAACCTCCGATCTCTATAAACATAGCAACTACGATCGTCGAAATTTCCGACTGGTTTGGTCTTAATGGCTAACTGCACACCAGCGAAGCGGAAATAGTCTCTGAATTTCGGGAAATTCTCTGAAATTTGGGCTTCCATGGCCTGACGTTTGGCTAGAGACACTGCTCCAGTCACATCATCCCGGGTACGTACGGCCTCTTCAGGCGTCGAAAATTGCCCCAACGGAGTGTGAACGACGCTTGAGAGAGTGAAAATTGAAGGATCTTCGGTCGGGTATACAGAGCTTAGCGGTCCATCGACAAATGTGACAGCAGGCATGTCATGGCTGGTCTCATAATAGAGAAGGATGGTAGGTTCATAAATCAGCTTAATCGGCGGCTTCGTATAATGCCCCCATGTAGCATCTATTGCGTAGTCATACCGCACGCCGTTTATGACCACCCCATCCTCGCTGTTCGAGACCGCTTCGACCGCGGTATTCAGATGTAAGTTCCCCTTAAGTCTTTGAGAAAAATAGTTGCGCGCGTTATCCAGAAGGATCACCCGCTCGTCAGTTTTAATGACGCCATCTATATTGGTGAGATATGGAGACCCTTCAGGCATCTCTACGAACGGAATACCGGACGACACCATAATTAGCTTGTAGGTGTCGAAATCCATTAAGCTTGTCTCGCGCGGGACAGCATACAGATTTTGCTTAATCGGAGCGCTTAAATTAGGATAACGCTCAGTGAACCGAATAAAACCGTCTCGAGATTGAATTCTTGTGCCGTGATGCCTTGCATAGTGAAAGCCTTGATGCAGGCGAAATTGATTGTTGCCCGAAGCATAGTGCAACGGCCGATCGGCCTTCTCAAAAACCGTGACATCCATCTGCAAGGACTGCAACGCTAGACCAATATGGCAGCCGTACCACCCGCCGCCAATAATAGCGATTTTATAAGCCATTTCGGCGCCTCGTATCCAATCGACGTAAATTCAAACAAGTCATGTCGTCGATACCTCAAACATTCCAACCGTCAAGGGAAAAGGGGGCATGCGTCGTTCAGTCCACGCATCCATTCAATTCGACCTGCGGCAGATAACACCTCGTCAGGAAACCTTTAAACTAAGGGTAGCTTGTATATATCCTCACGTCCGCATCATATATTCAACATCTTCGGGCACCAACAATATAAATTGAATTGATACAATATAAACAATTAATACCAAAAATGAACATAGCACGCTTCATATGCGAATAATAATATTAAAGCCCCCGCAAAATTTAATATGGATTTTTATAAGAAAGGCAGGCCCGAAATTATATTATTTCAAACTGACATGAGCTTATGTGCTAATATTAATAACTAGCTAATACTTGCTTTAACCAACAAAGACGTAGTCATTCTTACGTCCGGATGATCATTTTTCTCCACCACATCAAATTTAAGATAAATGTTGCGATATCCAAAGCGTATTGGCAGGTCGATATCCAAATCATTTAGCTGACCTGGTAGGATCGCTTCCCTCGATAGAAAGACTTCTCCCTCAAATATATCGACATGGTTCATTAGCCGCCCTTCCGGCACGTAAAGCCCAAGGTGGAATTTTGAAGTATGGCTCGTTGCCGACAAATGGAGAGACACTTCCTTACCGCACCATCCATCGAGATACACGCCCCCTTCTCCTGGTTTTGCCTCTGCGGCCTCCAGCCTAATCGCTGGCCGGGACTCGTCTACAGGGTCCAGAAAGTCGTAGTAGTCGTGCAAAAGGCTAATGTACTGCCCTTCATCGTATGTCTTGGGGATCACACGCACGAGAGCGGCCGCTTCTATTGCCTCTATGATCTCTTGCGGATGCGCATTGGCGTTGACAAGTTGCCCCACGCCAATACCACCGATGCGGTTACCTAGTGCGCCCAGATCAACGGCCACTGGCGTTAAGCCGTGAAGAAATGCTTCTGAAAGTGTATAAGAGTAAGTTTCAGGCCATGGGCTCAAGAAAAGGGCAACGGTCGCACCTGACGCCCTAATTTTATCTCCAAGCTCTACCCCCTTGTAAGGGCCAATGTTTTCGAAGTTGTCAAAGCGCTCCAACAACTCGTTGCGGTCGCTATAGCCAATCAATTTATATGATACGGCAAGGCTTCTGTCTTGGCTCCACCGTAGGAGCTCAACAAGCTTCTCAGAACCCTTGTGAGGCCCGATAGCGCCAATTACGGCAACAACAATCTCGTCCGATCGCAATGCTGCGGGTTCAGACTTCACTGAAGGAGCTTTCGGCCCTAGATGGGATAATGTACGATAGGGTAAATCTTCAAATAACTGGGCATAATAAATTTTCGCCGATTCATTCGGAATTATAACGGCACGTGCGCCAGACAAAAAATTCACCCAGTACTTGCGCCACGCATCCACGTCAGCACTTATTTTTTGGTAGCTAGAGTCTATCGCGGAATGGATTCCTCCTCGCGCAATACACCTATTGCATCCTGTAACCGGAGGAATTTCACAGAATTGACCACCGTCGTTAAGCAGGGTGACACGAGGGCAGATGTAGAAATAATCGTGAAGTGTAACAAAGTACGGTATGCCAGCGCCTATTAAGAATTCCGGTACACTCGCACTCATGTCTAAAACGTGGTGAACATGTACAAAAATTGGATTTATCGCATATATATCAGCGAGAAGCGCTTCAACGCCATTTACGGAGTTATACAGAGTACCATGATCAGCACCCCATTCATTCATTTCGAATAGATAAAAATCTTTCTTTGTTCTTTTGGCAATGAGTACCGTCACGCCTTCAGACGCCAGCTTCGCGGCCGTATAGTTGAGATTTTCATCCACCCCGCCACCGATAGCCAAACTGAGCAGAACGGCAACCCTCTTTTGTCTCCACTGGCTGGTTAACAGCCGATTACGGGCTAACAGAAGAGGGTCGGAACTAAGAAATTGGTGAACATTGTAGTCATAGTCGGGATATTCACTTGCAATAACTTTTAGGTTATTCGCAATGAATCCTTCGGCAGACTCTTTGAATGAGACAGAGCCGCAATGATAAACAAAGACATCACAGGCGACGACATGCTTCCATCCCTTGGTAGCAGACCGCAAAGAAAATTCGTTTTCTTCACCATAGCCTTTACCAAATTTTTCCGCATCGAATAAGCCAACCTGTCTCAAGCAAGCTCGCGAGATGTACATACAGAAACCATGAGCCGTTGGCAGTTGAACGCTGACGCCAGAGTTCTCACGGCCCAGAAGCTCATTAACTTGGGACAAGGTGAGGCCATAAGGAATTTCCTCGCGGCCGCCGATGTACGGAACGGAACAGATAGTGGCGTTGTTCGACATCGCAGAAACCGAGCCTACGCGCGGTTCGCGATAGGCAGCACCACGCATCCTATCTAACCAACCGTCCGACACAACTGTATCTGCGTTAAGCAGTACGACGTCCGAATCCTGGTGAAGCTGCATACCCCGATTGACGGTGGACACAAATCCCAAATTTTCAGGATTCTCTAGGTACTGATATCCATTTTGCGCTGAGTGTTCCCGAAGAAGAAGCGTAAGCTCCTGTTCGGGGCTACAATCATTAATCACAGATAGAATTACAGGAGTCGCGTTATTAGCAGCCAGTACGGAATTTATACAATTAATAGTCTCTTCAATACCACGATATACGGGAATAATTACATTAACAGCTGATGTAATTGGATAGTTCAAATTTGGAAGGCATATCTGCCAGATATTCGGCAGACTCGGCAAATTCTGTCCTAAGCGCCTACACCTCGCTTGCCGGAGGTTATGCTCTTTCAAACATTGCTGAATACTTTCTGATAAGCGCGAGCTTTTGAAGCCATCCACATCTGAGTGAAGTATACTCTCAGGTGTGAGGTTCACCAAATACTCACCAAACGGATAGAATTGAGTGCCGGAAACCCGGAGCCCTAAGATGTGAGCGCTACGGTCCCATTCCGCCACAGGGTTATCAAACCCAAAGGCGAAATTAGAATATCCCTCAGGCGCAAACACGCTTTCGCCTTCAGCAATGAGGTGGTAAATCGCCTTACCATCTAAGTCGACACTTAGCTTGATCTTGGTTGCCGGGCGCGTGGCGTCATAGATCCAGCCGAATAACGACCGACCAATATCGTTCAACTCGCAAACGTATTTTGAGCGGTGAATCAACGTTTGGGTTTCGCGCCCCCTAGACGAATTTACCTCAATTTCGGCGCGGTGTTCAGCTGTGTCGAAAAACCATTCGGGCAGTTTGACGTAACATTTCCCCCCTAGAACGTCATCAAGCTGATAGAAGCGGTCTCTGTCTTTGTTTAGGAAAACGGTGACTGCACAATTTTTGGGCAAGCCGTAGACTAGCACACCCTCATCAACCAATTTCAACTTCATTTCACACCTGCGGCCTCCATCTCACGATCAGGAAGCCGGCCCCTTAGAACAGTTATTCAAACTAGCGATAGTGACATCGTCGGTGCCCTGCAAGCGGAACCTTTCGCGAAGCACTCTTCCTCACTGGCGCGGAGAGCTATGCTTTTTCCAAAGGAATGGTGGCGATTATTCGCTTGATAAATATTCATCGCTCGCCAACCCGTGATCTGAGAGGCGAAGCACCAGTTGCGCCAAGAAAACTTTAGCTCTATGCACACCGCGCTCGAAGAAAAAGGTCGCTACACCATGTCAGAAAAATTCTGATCAATATCAAATAAATCTTCGACTTCTATGATATCCATCGGCGGCTTATTAGGGAAGTTCAACTGCATGCCTGGCTTCCAGGCTGTATATGCCTCAGACACAAGCCTCATAAAATCTTGATTCCAAGCGCTCGGCGAGTTTCGAAGCTTAGAGGCCAGATCACGCCTGACCAGATTCATATGCCGCATTGAGATGGTGTCTATGTCGAAGTGAATATGTGGCCCCTCGCGTGATAATAAGCGCCTCGTTGGATCAACCGGTACAGGATATGGTACATCGAATTCGATATCCGTTCCGCTTTCCACTTTAGTCAAAAACGAACAACATGTTGTGTCCGGCTGCCTTGACCTGTAAATTGGTCGCTTTACATGTAAAAAGGTGGCAACAGAGCTTGAATTGTAACCTTCGACTTCGATTATATCACGGGCGGATTTGAATTCTTCTGGGACATAATATTCGTCGCAATCCATAGTCAAAAAATGGCTTACACCATTTTTGCGGCAGCGATCCAGCCCCAGGTTCCTCTTTCTTAACTCATTGTGAACCGGCAATATTGTTACGTCCGGTCGGTAAAATATTATGCTATCATAGAGGCCCGAACATTCAGCCTCGTTCAGAGCATCGCAGAGCCCTTCACTACACATTTCACCGTAATTCGAAGAAAACTGCACGACGATATTAATATACTCGACGCACTTTCTCATCACTTTCAGAGACTGAACTAAGTGCTCTTCACCATTGAACACATTATAGGAAGCGCCAACTATCATTTCGATCTCGCATTAACGATATATTTCAAAAAAGAAACGATTTTCATCAATTGAAATACTTATCGGAGGCGGGTTTGTGCACGACTTGAGTACAGTATCCATCAAATTTAGACACTCTTTGCTCATTCACAATTTTCAACAGACTATAAATCGAACTACAAATTCTCAACTCGTGATCTGTCAGAACAATATTATCTATTTCCGCAGACATTCCTAAAATTTCATCGACAAATAAATTTAGCCTGAATCTATCTATTACTTTGCCGTCAATTGAATTCATGAAGTCGACAGCACCGGAATATCCCTCGATCAATTCCTCACATATCTCAGCACTATTGAGCTTCCGACACTCCGGTCGGCCGGAAAAATTATTCTTCGCTGAAGCCTCGAAATTTTCAGCAGTCAACCAGCCGGGACCTCCATGTATATCATAAACATAAGGAGGCGTTCGTGAGGCAAGTGCGTACTGCACGCTCTTTCCAATGGTAATCACAGCATCCGTCTGAAGCAAGTCGTCAACACTGACGAGTTTCTGCTCATGCCCATAACCAATAATACGGACGTCACAGCCTAAGTTAATTGATAAGTGCCTGAGCGCGTGATCTAATTCGCCGGGCATATGGTTCGATATAACTGTCAGCTTTTGAAGTTTGTTCCCATGCGAGCGAACCCTAAAGAATGTGTGCGGGCAGGCATTCGAAAACACGCGTTGGCGCGTAGTTTGAAATTCATGCGCGAAGCGCGCACGTGTTTCTTCAGAGTTGAAGACGATAAGGTCCGCGAGTTTTTCCTCCAACGGATGAAGTGGACCTTCGAGTGCGGCATAGGGCGATAAATGCGATGAGACGATGAAAGGGCGCGATTGGGCGTGTGAAAGCTCGCCCCATTTAATTGACGCCAAAAGACCGTGTTGCGCCCAAACCAAATCATAGGATTGGACATCAATCATCCCATCAAGATTGATTATGTTGATTCCTTTGAGCGTCGCAAGATAGCCGAGCGGAGATCCAATCGCAGGAGCGGCAATGTCCACGGAGTACCCTCGTTCCAGAAACTCCATGGCCAGTTCAAATATGACGACCTCTGAACCAGCGAAGGAAAAAAACTGCCCCGTTAGCAAAAGCACTGACCGTTTCTTCATCGAGCCCACCAGATCACCGTAGATTCGTCCCAAAAAAAGGCGTGCTCCGTAGAGACCGCCTAATTTTTATTGCTAATGTCCTCGCCCTGGCTTCGTCACGACGTGATTGGCTTCATGTGATTAAAGTCCCAGGCCGACACGTCGCCGAAGTACTCCATTTTCCCGCCGTCAAGCACGAGGAGCTTATTGCAAACGTCCGCCACCAATCCGAAATTGTGGGTGGCCAATATCATTACTCTAGATTTTTCGAGTATTTCATTCATTTTGCCCTTCGCCTTTTCGAAGAAGCCCGCATCGCCAGCACCAATCCATTCATCGAGTAAGAGGATGTCCGGATTGAAGTTTGTCGCGACGGCAAAAACAAGGCGGGATTGCATCCCTGCCGAATAGGTCTTCACAGGTAAATCAACAAACGGGCCCAACTCTGAAAACTCAACGATGCTTTCCATGTTCGCGAGAATTTCTTTAGTCGAGTGCCCCCGTCTGCGAGCCATATGTATGATATTCTCGCGACCGGTTAGCGTGGCATCGAGGCCGAGCCCGATATCTACCATCGACGAGACACGCCCCTTAACTGAAACCAAGCCTGAATCCGGCTCGTAAATTCCGGCGAGAACCTTCAGGAGAGTTGTCTTTCCAGCTCCATTGTGGCCGATAATGCCAAGGCGGTCGCCTTCGGACAGACTAAACCCAACATTATCTAACGCACGAACGTGAATAACATCGTGCCCATTCTTCAACATCTTCCCGCCAACGGCGACATTCAGGAACGCCGTCCTGAGCGACTGTGCTTTGACGGAATAAATGCAATATTCCAGCGTAACGCCTCGAAGTTCGACAACTTGTGACACTTTCAGCCCTCTAAATCCAAAACGCAATGCGGCGCCGAAAAGCGCTGAAAGCGAAAAACCAAACGACGATCCCTAAGACCGTGACACCCGCAGCCATTGGGACGTATTTCAAAGGCATGTACGTGCCGAGCAACGGAGACCGGATCATCTCAATGAGGGGATAGAACGGGTTGAAGTTAATAATGAACTGTTTTTGTTCAGGCAATTGGTCGGGACGGAACATGATTGGCGATAAGAACATTACCAGCTGCGAAAGATACGGAAGCAGGAACCGCAGGTCCTTAAATCGTGCTGCAGCAAGCGAGACCACCGCTCCCCAAGTTGCCATGTTCAGCAAAACTACCGGGAAGCCGATCAAAATGCTCCAATGAGGAATCTTAAAAACACCCAGAATGGACACAACAACAAAAAAAACAACCACTCCGTGCAGGGTGATGAAGAAATTTTTAGTCACAGATTCGAAAGTATAATATGTAAAAGGTCCGGCATGATTGCTAATTATGCCTCCATTTGCCACATATACATCCGGCGCCTCAGAAAACAGGTGTGAAACCATATTAAAGCCAATTATACCGGCCATAACAAACGGAAAAAATGTTCGGAGATCTTGCCCGAATAATGCGCCAAATACTATGGAAAAAGAAAGCGCAGTAACAACCATAGACCCGGTATTCCACAGAGAACCGAGCAAAGTACGCTTATATTTTGCGGTAATTTCATGATAGGCTTGATAAATCCAAACATGAGATAACGAAATCCCACGCGTCAAGTCGCTAATCGCTTTGGAAAAATTGCTTTCGGCTGCCATTTCAACACCAGTTAATTCGGGCGGAACCTATATTTCAAGCCCTGTCGGAGCGCAACCCCTTAGCTAAGGTGCAGGGACGGCGCAACAGCGGCGTGCATGTTCAAGCCCCTAGACGCCCTCCAAGCTGGCCGTCTCGGTGTGTCGATTGGTGTTGCTGGACAACCTGAAGATAGGTACAACTCAGTGACATACAACGCCCACACAGAGAGGTAACATTGTCTCAGCAACTGGCAGAATATTTGAAGGCTCATGGCGTCGAACAGTTTTGGGGAAATGGTATCAATTTGCCACAACATACTGTGTTGGAGGCGCCCTGCAGTTTGAAATGGATGCACATCGACCATTCTTTGGAAATGGGCGCCTTTAGTTACGCGGTGAGCGGGTATTTTTTTGCCGCGCGTATCGGTCGCTACGTGTCAATGGGAGAAAGCATACAGCTTGGTCGCCATAACCATCCATCAGACTGGTCCAGCACAAGCCCATTTTTTTACCTGAATACAAAGTTATTTGATGTTGGAGATAGCTTTGAAGGGGCCGACAGCTATCACTCACATAAGATCCGTGAAAACCTTCCATATAACGTGCCTTTGCAAACCACGCACATCGATCACGATGCCTGGATTGGTCATGGTGCTTATATTCGCCCTGGTGTACGAGTGGGCGTGGGAGCGATCGTCGCAGCGTACGCGGTGGTCGTGAAAGATGTGCCCCCATTTGCTGTGGTTGCAGGCAACCCCGCCGTAGTCAAAAAGTACCGCGTTCCGGAGGAACTCATTCCAGGACTACTCGCTACAGAGTGGTGGAATTACGCACCATGGGTGCTAAGGGATCTCTCTATCGAAGCGCCGCAGAAATTGATCGACGAAATGATGGTAAGAAAGCAAGATTTGCCAAAATTCAATCCGACCGTGATCACTTCTGCCGAATTTCCCAGATGAGCATTCCGCACAAAATTGAGTATATTTGAATTTCGGCCATTATATATATTGAGCATCAATCGCCATTTGTCTCACAAGACATTTGGCGATCTTTGGAATATGTCTCCATGAGTAACAATCCCGCGTTTCATCAAATAGAGAATTTTATACCGTCGCCCTATCCTGGCGAAATGATTGCCTCCGACCTATATAACCCGTCCTACCGGATGGCGTATAGAGCGGTTAATGTAAACACCGTACCTACGACACCTGCGAGCGCCACCATAATCGGTTCAGGCAGCAAACGGTTTGCTCAGGCGTATGATGCAAACATTGCCACCCCGGGCCATATGGGTTCAGGTCTAATAAAGTTGCACGACTACTCATATATCGGGCCCTGCGCGCTACCTTATGACAAATATCATCAATGGGCACTGGTTGGAGAACCAATCTTCTGGGGCCCCGATTTTGCAAAATGGTACTGCGAGACCCATTGCGCCACCGGCACGTTCAATGCCGAAAAACACTACCGATTTGCGTCAGAGTTTATAAGTCAAAACCGGGTGCGGTCAGTGGCCGGAGAGCACGTGATCCTTTCAGCGCCAGGCCAGGATATATATGGGCACTGGCTGATCGACTTCATTCCGAAGCTATACACACTCACTCAATCCGAAACTAAACTCGACTCAATTTATCTGGAACATATTCCCAAATGGGCGCATATATTCCTGCAGGCTTTCGAATTGGCGCCAAACAAGCTAAAATCCCATCCTGCGAAAGTCTTTAGTGTAGAAAGCGCCATTATTCCATCCAGCTCGAAATCCGGCTATCGGCTCGGCGCGCAAAATATTAAAAACGCCTGGCAACACCTTAACTCACAAATTTTGCCGCAACCTGTCCCCGCGGGACTTTCGGGGGAAAAAATATACTTAAGCAGAGCGCAATTTTCAGGTAGCACCCGACGCTCCATCGTGAACGCAACGGAAGTTGCTCAGCATTTTGCTGATCGAGGTTACAAGGTCGTCGCCCCTGAGCGGCTGTCGGTAGCACAACAATTCCAACTTATGCGTGAAGCTCGCGTTGTTGTGGGTGAGGACGGAAGCGCACTTCACAATATCATTTTCTCAAATAGCGGCGCCAAGCTGGGCGTTTTGAGCCTTCCAGAGCGTACCAACCTCTGGCATGCCGGCATCTGTCATATCCTGGGCCACACGGTAGCATTCATGGACTTGCCTGAGAACGAGACAGAAGACCTCTCCATCCCTGCTCTAGCGTCCTTCCTGGACGAATTAGAAGGTTAGCACTGCATCAAACCCGTAGGTGATTGGCGTCCAAATGCCTCAGAATTTTAGTGAAAATCATGCAAAGCAATTCGTAGTTCTTGTTGGCGGCAGGGGGACAAGACTCGGCAACCTCACGGCCACCACCCCAAAGCCGTTGATGCAAATCACCGACAATGAAGTTTTCTTAGATTTTCTGTTGCGTAATGTCGCCCGGCAAGGCTTCGATGAGATTTTGCTGCTTGCGGGCCATCTCGGTGACGCAGTCTACAACCGATATCACGGAGCCGTTTTTGGCACCGCAAAAGTGGCGGTTTTGATCGAGCCGCACCCCATGGGTACTGGCGGCGCTCTGAACTTTGCGAGAGATCATCTCCATGACTCGTTCCTGGTGGCCAACGGGGACACACTTTTTGATATCAATTTTCGGGCGCTTGACCAATTGCGTCAGGCCAGTTCAGATTTTGCCGCCGTCATCGCTTTGCGATGCGTGCCCGACGTGCGCAGGTTTGGATCGGTTACGTTAGACGGCCAAACTGTCGTCGGATTCAATGAGAAATGCGATCTTCCGGAAGCAGTTGAAGGGGTAATCAATGGCGGAATATACGCACTCGATAGGACGGTATTAGATTTCCTTCCCGAGGGTCCTTCTTCGATCGAAAATGACCTTTTCCCCTTGCTCGCAAAAGCAGGGAAACTTGGAGGCATTGCGTCTCATGGCTATTTTCTGGACATTGGCCTCCCGGAAACGCTCGCGATCGCCAAACAGGATCTACCCTATCAACGTCGTCCAGCGATGTTCTTGGATCGAGACGGGGTAATCAACATCGACAGCGGATACGTTGGCCGCATAGAAGATTTTATATGGGTAGATGGAGCCAAAGAAACCATCCGAAGAGCCAATGACTCCGGTTTTGCAGTTATTGTGGTGACAAATCAAGCTGGTGTCGCGCGAGGGTTTTATAGCGAGGGCGATGTCGAAGCTTTGCATCGATACATACAATTGCAACTTTTCAATTTTGGAGCTTTTATAGATGCGTTTTATTACTGCCCGTATCATGCTGACGCCGTGACCGATCATTACCGGCACGCCAATCATCCTGACCGAAAGCCGAACCCCGGCATGATTCAACGGGCTATCGGCGAGCATAAACTATCGCCAGACCAATCGATCTTGATTGGCGATCAAGCGACTGATATCCAAGCGGCAGGAGCCGTAGGGATTAGAGGTTACTTGTTTCAAGGGGGAAACTTAGAGGAATTTATCGCGTCTATTTGGCCAGACAAATAACTGTCTATTATAGAAAAATATAAAAATTGGCGACACAGCATGAAAACGAAACAATCTAAAAACTCAAACGTTATCACCAAGGCGAGGATTCAATCTCGCTCAATTGACGCCATGGAAATTGAACTTAAGTCTCAAATATACAATTTAAAAGTTGATATCTCAGAACTTATTAAAAGAAATTCTCTATTAGTAAAACAAATAGATTCAGATCTACGAAAAAATGCGGAATTGAAGTCTCTGATTTCAGAACTCGAGACATCTAATCAATTTTACAAAAAGAGATATGAAGATATCTCATCAGAATTCAATCCTCTTCAGGAGATGGGGGAGTCTCTTAAATTACGCATTTATGAACTAGAAGAGCGTTACTCACGCTTAACGGATACACTGATCCAAGAGCGGCAGGAATGCACAACTGAACTCTTAACGGATATCAAGTGGACGGTTATACTTACGCTCAAAGTGGGTCCGAAAAAGGCATTAAGCGCCCTTCTAGGCGTAATCGCATTGAGGGCATCGGGGCAGTTTGACGAAAGATATTACAAGTCTCAGCTAAATTTTAGCACAAGAAACAGTAATCTTTTATGGCATTATGTTGTAAACGGGGCCGAGAACCAATTAAATCCCAATTCAGCTTTCAATACTCATGTTTATCTGCATAATTATCCCGATGTATTACGTGCCGGAATAAATCCTTTCGTTCACTACATCCAAAGTGGGCGTTTTGAAGGGCGCTCGAGCGCACCTCTTCTAGATGACGCGTTTATTAGCATTCAACCTTTGCATGCCGAAACGAGAGACGCCGCACAAGCCGTCACTCAGCCCAGCGAATCCACTGAGGTGCAAACCGACGCGTCGAATGAAGAACCTCAGTTAGAAACTCTACCTCAGACCGCGCTGTCGGAGCCCCTATCGAACGAGGCCTCGAAGGGAACGCTTATCAATGACATTCATTGGTCCGTACGGACGGCTATAAAATACGGTATCAAGCGAGCTGTCGATGGATACCGCTCGGTCCAAGTCATACGCCGTCAAGGCAATTTCAATCAGGCGTTTTATGCGGAACAGGTAGGCTTGAGGCTTAGGCCCAAGCATCATGTTTGGCATTACGTGATTGAAGGATCACGTTGCGGCTTTGATCCCTCACCCAACTTTAGCGCCGAGAAGTACCTCACCTTTTATGACGATGTGAAAGCATCCGGAAGAGAACCGTATGCGCACTATCTAAAGTTCGGCATCCGCGAAAACCGGACGATTGTCCCTTCGCAATCACCGTTCGCCGAGAACCACTCAATTCCGCAAGAGAAGGGCGTGCCCTGTGGGTTGGAGGACCGCCCGACATTTGAATGGCTGTACCAGAAATACGGGCCGTCGACGGCGCAGGGGTTAGGCCCTTATGACATCAGACCTGATGATGATGTCCTAATCGCCGCCGAAGTCGGAACGCATTTCCTCACACAATTCGAACTTTTGGGCGAACAGCCAAATTTTGTCGATGCCGCGGCTAACCTTGGCGAACAGATACCCAATGCCAAAGTTGTCGCGAGCGACGAGGAAACAGTCGACGTTTCTATTGTTATCCCGGTATACGGACAACTCCCGTATACTCTAAACTGCATACACTCCCTACTCAGCCATACCAGTAAATATTCGTTCGAAATAATCGTTGGTGATGATGCAAGTCTCGACTCGACACAGGATGTACTACCGACGATACCACATATCCGTTACGTGCGACAGGAAGTGAATTCTGGGTTCATCCAGAACTCTAACAGCGCCGCATCATATGCCCGAGGTGACTGGATCGTACTTCTTAACAACGATGTTCGGGTCGTTGATGGTTGGCTCGATGAACTCATCGACTCGTTTGAAGCCTTTCCGCGGGCAGGCTTAATTGGATCAAAACTTTTGTATCCCGACGGAAGCTTGCAGGAAGCCGGTGGAATAATCTGGCAAGATGGCTCGGCCTGGAACTACGGCCGGAACGATGACCCCAATCGACCTCGATACAATCATGCCCGCCAAATCGACTACGCTTCTGGCTGTGCAATCGCCCTACCAAGTCGACTATGGAGGGAACTCAACGGCTTCGACACGCATTTTATCCCTGCATATTGTGAAGACTCAGACCTTGCTTTCCGCGTACGATCCGCCGGATATGAAACCTGGTATCAACCCTTGGCCAAGGTCATTCACTATGAGGGCAAAACCTCCGGTACAGACGTTACGACGAGTGTAAAAGCGTTTCAGGTGACAAACAGTCGGAAGCTATTCGAGCGCTGGAGCGAAGAACTCTCTGCACACCGCGAGAACGGCGTCGAACCAGAATTCGAGCGTGAACGCAACATTCAAAAGCGCGTTCTTGTTGTTGATGCGACGAACCCAACCCCTTGGGCTGATGCAGGCTCGGTCACAACAACCCTTACAATCCAAATTTTTCAACAACTTGGATACAAAGTATACTTTGTGCCCCAGGATAATTTTCTGTATGAAAGACGCTCTGTCCAGGCCCTCCAACGCCTGGGCGTAGAATGTGCGTACGCACCTTATGAGGTCAATTTCACTTCATATATGGCGAAATACGGACACCTGTTCGATATAGTTCAGGTATTTAGATTTTCTGTTGCCGAAAAGTGTTTGAATGATATTCGCACTTTTGCTCCGCAAGCAAAAGTTATCTTTAACAATATGGACCTTCACTTCCTTCGACTTCAACGACAGGCAGAGCTTATTGGCGATCCAACAGGATTAGCGGCTGCTGATGCCGTAAAGACAAGGGAACTTGAGGTGATTAACGCCGTTGACTTCACGGTCGTGCCCTCAACGCTAGAAGCGAGAATACTTAATGAGTTACTGCCCGATACGCCCGTAGAAGTTTTTCCATATATGACTGAGTTCGTTGGAACGGACGTGCCCTACGCCAACCGAAAAGACATTATGTTTTTAGGCGGGTTTGGGCACACACCCAATCAAGATGCCGTTGAATACTTCATGGAAGCCATTTGGCCTCATTTGAAACGGAAGCTGCCAGAGGCTCGCTACATCATTGCCGGCGCAAACCCACCAGACAAGATCCGCGAGTATGCCGATGACCGAGTATTGGTCACAGGCATGATTGACGATCTTGGACCCTGGTTTGACCGTTGCAGGGTCTTTGCTGCCTCAATCCGGTTTGGAGCTGGCGTAAAAGGTAAAGTTTCAACAGCGATGGCTCATGGCTTACCGGTAGTGGCAACGACATGTGCCGCTGAGGGTATGAGTCTTGTTGACCATGAACATTTCATTTTGGCGGATGACCCGATAGAATTTGCAAACGCGATCGTCGAGCTCTACTGCGATGAAGACAAGTGGACGAACATGTCGAAACAAGGGCAAATGTTCGTTAAGGAGAACAACTCTAAGGGCATGGGAGTTAAGCTAGCCCATTCGATAATTGAAAGAATGCAAAGCAGATAACTCTATGATTAAGGCCAGCCCTTAAAGGACTGGCCTTAATCTATTTGAAGACTAATCTATTTGAAGACATTGTCATCCCGGCGCGACCCAAGAGTTCACGCCCTCGACTATCAATCGGCACACGACAGGTGTAGCGTTCGTTTCTTCCTCGATTATCTTCATCAAGGCGGGTCTACGATCGGGATCGACTAAAAACAGTGCAAACCCTCCCCCGCCGGCGCCAGACAGTTTTCCCGCCATCGCTCCGTTTTTTAGTACGGTATCGAAAAGCTTTTCCACCTCCGGAGTGGACACTGTCTTTGACGTCCTTTTCTTAGCCTCCCAACCACTACGCAAAATCTCGGCCATCTGGCCAATTCGGCCAAATAAAAGAGCCTCTTTCATCTGATTGGCTTCAAGTTTTAGCTGGTGCATTGCCTCAAGGGACACACCTCCACCAGTTACAGACTGGGATTGAGCGTCGATAATTTTCGCCGACTCACGCGAAGCTCCGGTAAATGTCAACAAAATTGAAGCCTCGAGCTCGTTATGTATATGAGGGCGAATACGCAACGGGTTTACAACTACACGCTCATCAGCTCCAAATTCCATATAGTTGAAGCCACCGAAGGTTGCCGCATACTGATCTTGCCGACCCCCGTTCAGTTTCAAGTCTATTCTTTCAATATCAAAGGCTAACCTGGCAATTTCATATTCGCCAAGGGGTATAGACAGTAACTCACAGAACGCGGCAACCATCGATACCACGAGGGCTGACGATGAACCCAGCCCTGACCCCATAGGTGCGTCTACATGCGTTGACAGGTGAACAGCGATCGGGACACCACCGTTAAATTGATCTATAATCCGATTATAAACGCCTCTGTGTAATTTGAGTAAGGACGTCTCAGGAACGCGCCCGGTGGTTTCGAAACTTTCGCTGAGATCAAGGTCCATCGCCTGAAAACGCACTTTATGGTCTTGTGCGAATCTAACACTTGCGTAGGCAAACTTATCGATTGTTACATTGATGATAGCTCCACCGTATTTGTCACAGTAAGGAGAAACGTCGGTACCGCCACCTGCTAGGCCCAAACGGAGTGGGGCTCGAGTTCGCACTACTTGCTGCAAAAAAACCTCCTATAACTCGCAATCCAACCCACTCGCGGATGCCCGTAGCCACATTCCGCCTGAGGCCTCATCTAAGACTTGGATTTAGCCGACCCCCCCTTTTGCGACAAGCACTATCGGAGGTTTCGATTGATCCGACGTACACGTACACCGTGGACATTTGAACAGGACGCTTAGTTTAGCCCGCTGAACCCCGCCCTTGTAAACACACTAGATAAAATCGAGAGCCTAACGGAGCCATATTGAAGTATTTTCTCCTTCAGAAAGTTCACACATTTGCCCTCAGAGCAAAGTACGCATTGAGTAAATATTTTTGGAAGAGATGCGAGTTAAATTCTCCTGCCAAAAATGCACCCGTTATTGTCACCGGATTTCTAAACGAAAATCTAGGTATAGGCAGAGCCGCAAAGTTAACATGCGCTGCATTAAGTAAAGCGGGATACGATGTTATAAGAGACGATCTTAGAAATTACTACGCCCGAATTGTTTCTAGTAAACCGAGAAGATTAGGCGTTACTGAAGCCATTTGGATCGTCCAAGCCAATCCTCCAGAATCAATTATCGCGCTATTGACACACTCAAACAAAGAGTGGGCGAGTCACTATCGTGTAGCTTACTGGGTATGGGAATCTGACATTGCACCTCGAGCTTGGGTTAACGTGGCGCATTGGTTTCACGAGATTTGGGTACCAAGTGAGTTCGTATATAACGCCTTCAAGCGTGCCTTCGAAGAATGGAATGGTGGTGATTTTGTATCCAAGCTTAGGGTAATCCCCCATCCCGTAGAAATTGCCGACCCGGTTGAAAGGCCAGACAGCGCCGTCAGCGTTCTTACGACTTTCGATCCTCGTAGTGATTTTGAGCGTAAGAACACAAGTAAAGTTTTAGAAGCATGGCTCGCAGCCTTCCCAAAACCGGGATCGGCGCGGCTAACTGTGAAGTCGCATTTCCAATCAGAACAATATCCCGAGTACTCAAAACTTCAAATGCTGGCAAAAAGCCGGCAGGATATTTGTTTCTTGGCGCGCAACCTATCCGATTTCGAAAACGCCGAATTGCTTCGATCAAGTGATGTATTAGTCTCGTTACATCGGGCTGAGGGCTTCGGGTTGCCCATGGCAGAAGCAATGGCAAATGGGATTCCTGTGATCGCGACAGGCTGGTCAGGCAATCTCAGCTTTATGAACAAGGATAACAGCCGACTTGTTAGCTACACCTTGGTACCAGCAAATAAACGTCACAATGGACCATCCGCGTCATGGGCTGACCCCGACGTAAATTCTGCAGCGAAAGCATTAGTTGAGTTATGCACCGATTATAATCTTCGAAGGGAATTGGGGCTACGTGGTCGCGCTTCAATCACCAAACTTAATTCCGAATGGACTAAGAAACGGCTCTTCTCACACGATTAAGCAACGCCCGCCCTCAGTATTTCATGCAGATGAATCACCCCAACTGGTTTTTCCTTTTCAACCGCAAACAGACCAGTAATGCTCCGCGCGTTCATTTCGGCCAACAACTGAGACGCCAAAGTATCGGGCGTGGTTACACGTGGTGCCCGGGTCATGATTTCTGACACGGGACGGTCATTGAAACCTTCGCTGAAAGCCCGGCGCAGGTCGCCGTCTGTAACAATGCCAATCAAACGGCCCCCGGCATCCACAATGCCAGTCATTCCGTAACGTTTTGACGATATTTCCACAATCGCCTCTGATAGCAACGACCGATCGCTTACGAGCGGCATGGCATCGCCACTATGCATTAGATCCCCCACCTTAAGTAGGCGAGAGCCAAGTTTTCCGCCAGGGTGGAACTGGCGGAAGTCCTGTGCCGTAAACTTTCTCAGCGACAGAAGGGCGACAGTGATGCAGTCCCCCATCGCAAGCTGCATGGTCGTAGACGTCGTAGGCGCAAGCCCATTTGGGCAGGCCTCAGCCATCTTCGGCAAGACAAGTGCAATATCCGCAGCTGAGCCTAAGGCACTTTTTGGGCCAGAGGTTATCGCAATCAATGGTACGGAAAAACGCCGTGTATAAGCGATGATATCGGCCAGTTCAGGCGCTTCCCCCGACCAAGATAACGCTAGGACGACGTCATCGCCCCCGACCATACCGAGGTCACCATGACTGGCTTCAGCCGGGTGAACAAAGTGCGACAGCGCGCCGGTCGAAGCTAGTGAGGCGGCTATCTTGCGCCCAATATGACCAGACTTCCCCATGCCAGTAACGATGATCCGTCCGCCTTTGCTTTGGGCATCGAGGATCGTCGAGATCGCCCCTTCAAAGCGTTTCCCAAGCTCTCCGTCCAGCGCGTCTCGCATAGCTTGGAGGCCTGCAGTCTCAATCTCCACTGTCTGCTGAGCCGCTTGAAGTGCAGAGGCCGCATTCAGGGCTGTTTCCAGTACCATATCTATCTCCCGCCGAGCCGGCGACGCGCTTCTTCAAGGTCGGCCTGGGTATCAACCCCCAAGGGCACCTCAGCGACTTCCACCGCGTCTATGCGCATGCCGTGCTCCAAGGCGCGAAGCTGCTCGAGTTTCTCGCGTTGCTCAAGCGGAGAAGGGGCAATCTGAACAAAGCGCTCCAAGGCCGCGCGCTTCCACCCATAGAGACCAATATGGTGATATAGCGGCCCCTCACCCCACGGCGCTGTAGCGCGCGTAAAGTAGAGGGCCCTAAAACGACCGGGTGCCAAAGGCGTACCGATCATTTTGACCACCGAGGACGCATTCCGCTCGTCGTCAGAATGAATTTGGGCTACCGGCGTCGATATGTCGACCTCTGCATCTTTCAATGGCTCGAATACAGCGCGGATGGTCTCGGGCGCGACGGTGGGCAGATCACCTTGAACATTGAGAAGCAAATCAAAGTCTTTTGCTGGGTCAATGCGCGAGATCGCCTCATAGATGCGGTCTGAGCCAGAGGGATGATCTGGCTTAGTCATGACCGCATTGCCGCCGACGGCCCTGATGGCTTCAGCGATTTCAGCTGTGTCCGTTGCCACCCAGACTGGAGCCAGATCAGCTTCCATAGCACGGCGCCACACAGCAACGATCATGGGCTCGCCATTTAGGTCCGCCAGAGGTTTGTTCGGCAGTCGCGTAGAGGCCATGCGCGCCGGGATAAGGATAACCGGCTTCATCGCTTATTTCACCGCGTCGCGCGCAGTAATCGCCTTGGCAACCTGATCAATGGCCATGAGATCACGCATGAGACCTTCAAAAGATGCCAACGGCACCATGTTGGGACCATCTGACGGGGCGTTGTCGGGATCTGGGTGTGTTTCGATAAAGAGACCCGCGACGCCGACGGCGACCGCCGCACGCGCAAGAACCGGGACAAACTCACGTTGGCCGCCGGAAGAACCGCCCAGCCCACCAGGTTGTTGCACCGAATGAGTCGCATCGAAAATCACCGGGGCGCCAGTCGAAGCCATGATAGGCAGACCGCGGAAATCAGAGACAAGAGTGTTGTATCCAAAGCTCGTCCCTCGATCACAGAGAAGAACATTGGGATTGCCTCCGAGAACAATCTTATCAAGGACATTCTTCATGTCCCAGGGTGCCAGGAACTGACCTTTCTTGACGTTGATAGCGCGCCCCGTCGCGGCAGCGGCAAGCAAAAGGTCGGTCTGGCGGCACAAGAATGCCGGAATCTGTAAGACATCAACGGCTTCCGCCACCGGGGCGCATTGCTGAGATTCATGCACATCGGTCAGTACTGCGAGACCCAAACTCTCCCGGATCTCCGCAAAAATGGGAAGAGCGTCTTTGAGCCCAATGCCACGGGCTGCCTTCGCTGAGGTCCGGTTAGCCTTGTCAAAGGAGGTCTTAAAGATGACCCCGAAGCCCAATCGCTCTGAGATCTCCTTCAGAGCTGACGCCACTTCAAGTGCATGCTCACGACTTTCAAGCTGACAGGGGCCCGCTATCACCGAGATAGGCAGGTGATTGCCAAACCTGGCGGACTTGAGCTCGACGACGGGATTGGCTCGCAATTCGGACATATCTGCACTCCAGAAACACATGGGGTCTAGTGCATAACGCACAGCACTTCAACCCGCCGCTTTGAAGCAGAGAAATGGGGCCATTCAAAGCCGTTTACAACCCAGCAACGCGCGTCAGATCACGTAGCTCGGCTCTATTGGCAGGTATCCATTATCGAACAGCCATTTGAATATGCGTTCTGCCTCCGCCTCCGGCGTTTCACCGCTCGCTGCCACGACAATTTCCGGATGTTCCGGCGCCTCATAGGGACTATCAATCCCCGTAAAGTTGGGGATTTCGCCCGCTCTCGCCTTCTTATAAAGCCCCTTAACGTCGCGCGCTTCGGCAACAGCCAGTGGTGTCGCCACATGGATTTCGACGAATTCACCAGCCCCTAAGAGCTCGCGCGCCATTTGACGCTCCGCCCGGAAGGGCGAAATGAACGAGACAAGCGTGATAAGTCCCGCCTCCGTCATCAGTTTAGATACTTCTGCCACGCGACGGATGTTTTCGACGCGATCGGCGTCGGAGAAGCCAAGATCCTTATTCAGCCCATGGCGGACATTGTCACCGTCAAGCAAGGTCGTGTGATAACCGAGGCTGAGAAGCTTCTTTTCCACCAGGTTAGCGATCGTAGATTTTCCAGCACCCGAAAGCCCGGTAAACCAGAGGACGGCAGGCTTTTGCCGCTTGATCCCGGCCCTCGCCTCCTTTGAGACCTCAAGAGCCTGCCAATGAACATTACTGGCACGACGAAGCGAATGATCGATCAAACCCGCGCCCAGCGTCAGATTACTGATTCGATCAATCAGTATGAAGGCACCCGTAGCCCGATTGTCCTCATACGGATCAAAAGCAATTGGCGACTGGGTGGCAATGTTTACGGTTGCGACTTCGTTCAGCTTTAACGTTTTGGCCGCGAGCTTCTCAAACGAGTTCACATCCGTCTTGTGCTTGATATCGGTGATAGTCGCCGACACCGTCTTTGCACCGATTTTAAGAAGATAAGGTCTGCCAGGTAACAGCTCGTCTTCGTTCATCCAGATGAGCGTGGCCTGGAACTGATCACCCACTTCAGGCCGCGCCGACGGGGACGTCAGCACGTCACCGCGAGAGATATCAATCTCGTCCTCAAGGGTCACAGTTACGGCTTCATCAGCGCCAGCTACAGCCAGTTCACCGTCATAGGTGACAATGGCCTTAACCTTAGAGGTCTTGCCAGAAGCGGCGACGAGGATGTCATCACCCGGACGCAACACCCCTGAGGCTATGGTGCCTGTGAAACCACGGAAGTTGAGATCGGGGCGGTTTACCCACTGCACTGGCAAACGGAACGGTTTTTCCCAGAGATTGCGCTCAATCTCGACCGTTTCGAGATGATCAACGAGCGTTGGCCCGTCATACCAGGGCATATTGGGACTACGCTCAAGTACGTTGTCGCCAAACCGCGCGGACAAAGGTATGGCCTTCAGGCTCTCAAACCCAAAGCCCGCTGCGAAATCCTTATACTCGCTGACAATCCGGTCAAAGACCTCCTGGGAGTAGTCCATCAGGTCGATCTTATTGACCGCCAGCACCACATGCTTAATGCCAAGCAATGAAACGATAAAGGAGTGCCGGCGGGTCTGCGTGAGGATGCCTTTACGGGCGTCGATGAGGATTACCGCAAGATCGGCGTTGGAGGCCCCGGTAGCCATATTACGCGTGTACTGTTCATGCCCGGGCGTATCGGCGACAATGAACTTGCGCTTTTCTGTAGTGAAAAAGCGGTAGGCGACATCAATCGTAATGCCCTGCTCGCGCTCAGCCTGAAGCCCGTCAACCAGTAGGGCCAGGTCGATTTCCTCACCGACGGTTCCAAAGCGCTTTGAGTCCTTCTCAAGCCCAGCAAGCTGGTCTTCGAAAATGAGCTTTGTGTCGTAGAGAAGACGGCCAATGAGTGTGGACTTCCCATCGTCCACGCTGCCGCAAGTAAGAAATCTGAGAAGAGTTTTCTTCTCATGTGTCGCCAGATACTCGGTGAAGACTGAGGTATCGATCTTTCCCAGAACGGTCATTAGAAATACCCTTCGCGCTTCTTTTTTTCCATCGAACCCGCCTCATCGTGGTCGATTAGGCGCCCGGACCGTTCAGATGTGCGTGCCACGAGCATTTCCGCAACGATCTCTTCAAGCGTCGACGCCTCAGACTCGATGGCCGCTGTCAGCGGATAGCATCCCAAGGTACGGAAACGGACGTTGCGGATCTCGGGAACCTCGCCATCTGCCAGTGGCAGACGCTCGTCATCGACCATGATCCACTGCCCCCCGCGCTGAACGACGGGACGCGGCGCTGAGAAATAGAGGGGAACGATCGGGATCTCTTCAACGAGGATGTATTGCCAGATATCGAGTTCGGTCCAGTTCGACAGCGGAAAGACTCGGATCGACTCCCCTGGACGAATGCGGGCATTGTACAAATTCCAAAGTTCAGGTCTCTGGTTTTTGGGGTCCCAACCGTGGTTCTGCGTTCTAAAGGAAAAAATGCGTTCCTTCGCCCGTGACTTTTCCTCGTCTCGACGTGCCCCGCCGAATGCCGCATCAAAGCCATGGTGGGTAAGCGCCTGTTTGAGCGCATCGGTCTTCATGATGCCGGTGTAGACGGAACTGCCGTAATCAAAGGGATTGACGTTATCGCGTACGCCGTCAGCGTTTGTGTGTTTGATCAACTGCAAACCAAGACGCGACGCCGTTTCATCGCGAAATGAAATCATCTCGCGAAACTTCCACGTCGTGTCGATGTGCATCAGGGGGAAGGGGGGCTTGGACGGATAGAATGCCTTTAATGCCAGATGTAGCATTACTGACGAGTCTTTGCCGATCGAATAGAGCATGACCGGGTTTTTGAACTCGGCAGCGACCTCACGCATAATGTGGATCGCTTCAGCTTCCAGCCGCCTAAGGTGCGTCAAACGTTCAGGAGTAATCGACATGCTTCGCCACAGAGCCTCATCGCGGGGTATCCCGCTGTCCAACTGTCCGGCTTTTACGAAGGTTGAGGGTGTCTAACAAACGTAAAAGCCTAGCGGCTCGATTCAGCGAAGCTAATCTTTCTTCAGTGAGATGTCCCCATATGCCACGAAGTAGGGGTTGGCAAAATCAGAGGCCTCGGCGCGCCCACGCTTACCATAGAAAAGGGGCTGCCCATCAAGCGTAGTCACAATCCCGCCGGCCGCCCGTAGAACGGCGTCGCCCGCGGCCGTGTCCCACTCCATGGTTCGCCCCATGCGAGGATAGATATCCGCAGCGCCTTGCGCCACTCTACAGAACTTCAGAGAGGATCCCGCCGCTACAAAGCTCTCCACTTCGTAACGCGACAACCAGTCCTCGGTTTCGGCACTGCCATGCGAACGGCTACCTATGGCTACGACCTTTGGCGGGGCTGAACGCACGTTTAGGGATACAGGGCATCCAACTTTGCCGTTTTCCACCCGGGCAGCGTGTGCGCCGCGTCCCTGAACGCCCCAAAAGATCTCCCCAAGTGCCGGCGCATAGACGACACCGACGACTGGCTCGCCTTGTTTGATCAATGCGATATTGACCGTGAACTCGCCATTTTTTGAGACGAACTCCTTAGTCCCATCCAACGGATCAACGAGATAAAAGAGGTCGCCAATCTCTGGCACAATCCCATTTGAAACTGCTTCTTCCGCGACGACCGGTATCTCCGGGGAGAGCTTTTCGAGCTCGCACAGGATAATGTGCTCGGCTGCGGCATCGGCCTCGGTAACAGGTGATGCATCTGATTTTGTTGAGATATCAAAATCAGATGCATAGATCTCCATGATCTTTGCCCCCGCTTTTAAGGCGATAAGGCTAAGTAAAATCGGGGAAATCTCTGTCACGTTCGAACTCCAAGGCACGCAGGCTAGGCATTAAAGAAACCGCAAGCGCACGGCACGGCCTCAGATTGAAGCCTTAGTCATCTCATCTATCGCACAAATGATATGATACAACGATGAGGCTGGAGCGGGTTCTTCAACAAATAACCCGTCCGGTGTAAGTTTATCCCGATATAGTCCTGCAATCGGCACATCGAAATATAATTCTAAGCCTTCGGCCGCCTTGATGAGTTTTGAGACGCATTCTTCCCTCTCCTCGGCGCTACCGGCTACAGATTGCAGAGCGACATACGCTTTCATTCGCTCTGTTTGGGCCCAAAGCCTCGCTTTTGCGTCTTTGACCGAAAAATCATCCCAGAGTTCGAATATCGTTACATTACGGTGATGGTCCGTGCCGTAATTTTCGGCAATCTCAACCAACCGTTTGGCTGGTGCGATGAACTTGTCGTCCCCGCTTATCGCTGCCCACCGAATTAGAAGCCACGCCCACTCAAACTGATGACCAGGCTCAATGATGCGCCCCATTTCCCCTTCAATCGGGTTCCAGTCGCCATCAAAGTATTCGCGCAAGGAACCATTTTCCGGATGCAAAAACTTATCGAGACAAAGCTCAGCAATCTCCGCCGCAATTTCCTTCCACCGGGCATCGCCGCCTGCCTCAACCCATGCAAGGCAGGCTTCGAACAGGTGCATATGAGGATTTGTTTTCAGCGGCAGCATACGAGGATTGGCTTCCTCAAAGCCCCTAACCGGATGTTTGTATCCGCTTATCAGCGCTTCACGGATTACAATGGCTCTCGATTCAAGATCTTTATCTTGCGGGCGAACTTTGAATGCCGTCGCATATGCGAGGAGCGCGAACGCGTGATCGTAAAAATCGAACTCTGCTCGGACGACCTCCTTATCTGCAGATACGACAGCGTTGAGCAAACCGTCATCTCTAAGCGCTGGTCCGTTAAGCCAAGCAAGACAGGCATCTATGACTTCGTCCGTTTCCCCAGGAAAACCCATGAGGCGGGCTTGGGCGTAACTATAAACTTGTCGGGCAGCGACGCGAGTTCGACGATTTGACCGTTCGGGAATTCCTTTCAAATTAATAGTTTCAAATACCCCCCCGTTGATTTTATCTACTCCCACATCTCGCCAAATCGGCAGCGCCGCGTCAAATAGCCACGATTTCAGTCTGGTTTGGGTCTGTGTCAAACGCTCGTTCAAATTGCTCATAAAAATGCCTCGACCGGTGAAATTGGATTTAGAGATACCTGAGCCCTTAAGGGATACCAACCAAAAAAAGCTTACCGGGGCTGAATTTGGAACTGGATAGCGATGACTTTTCCGCTTCCCCCAACAGGCGCATTTAGGCTCGAGTTACCTATGGTAACGACACGTATAAGCGGATCCCCACCTTCGGGCCGGTTACGCAGTCGCTCAAGTATGGGTTGCTCTCCGACAAGTGCTTGGTGAAAGGCCACCGAGCGCTCCAAAGAGAGGGCTTGAGCCGCGCGTCCTTCGACCGTGAAAGCATTGATATCGGCGGTTGCGACAATCGCGACTGACGCCATCTTTGCATCATTACTACATCCTTGCGCGTCCACCCCATACGCAAAACAAGGTAGGCGCAAAGCCAGACTTTTCGCCAGATCGATTACAGCCTTCTTACCCTCATCTGATAGATTGGCTGTGCCCGCCACAAAAATCCGATCGGCGTCAAAGGTCGTTGAGCCATCCGACAGACTAACGTTCGCGGCGGGCACAGTGCGGTTTAGATCGCCGTTGAGCGCGGAAGCAAACAAGGCCTGTGCAGCGGCAACCCTTTTGGAATCTTCAGTCTGCACATCGGCTGGAGACACACCTGAATAAGCGAAGCACTTTTTTTCTCCGGCGCCGCCTGATTCAAAAAGATCGGAGTCATTAAGGCAAACAATGCGGTTTTTGTAGTCGATATCGATGGCTGCATTTTTCGTCTGCAAACTGGTGGCAACCTTCAAGAGCGCTGTGGTTTGTGGATCTTTCGCTCTGGTGAGTTCAGAGGTCGTATCCCTGAAATTGAGGGCAAAATAGGCGAGCATGATGATGAATATGAACAGGACCCCGACCATCAGGTCCGTCATAGAGATGTAATAGCTTTCGCTCTCATGGGCCTCTTCAGACCGTCTGTGCCTGAAGCGCATCATGAGCGCGGATCCCGTGAAAGTGTGGTCTCGATGCGCTGAAGGCTCTTAAGATGCTCAAGCGCGACCTTCTCCGGCGGCATGAAATTCACGCAGCTGTCCAGCATGACAAAGAACTCGGCTTCCTGGCTTTTGATGGATGAGCGCCTTAAACGCGCAACGAGCCTCAGGATGATTGAGGAGGCCACCCCGGCTATAGACGTCCAGAATTTTGTAGCCGCAATCGCCAATAGCCCCATCAAAGAAGCTTGCATCGTCGCCCCGCTGGAGTCGGCCGACATAGCAAGCGTGGCTTCGGAAAGGGCCGCAACAATGCCGAGAAAGGTTATAACGAGACCGATGGCCACCATAATGTTTGCCCACCACTCGAGCCCTTTTGAGGACTCATCAAGGTGATCAAAAGCCTCTGCCGCGCGCACGGAGGTAACAAAACTATCGCCGTTTTCTACGAGAACACTGCGGTAATTTGACCAGCCAAGCAAAAGCGTCGCACCAGAGTTACCCGCACCGGCAGCGGAGGAAAACCGCCGGTCGATTTCGGGAAAACCTTTATAGAACGATGATGTTCTCCCTCGGCCATCGAGCGCATTGAGGAGGTTCCACCGATCACGCAGCTCAGAAACCAAAGGCTTATGCGCCTTAAATCCTGAGTAGATAACAAGACCGACTGTGAAGGCGAGTATGCAGCCGGCAAGACTGAGCGCGATACCCGGTGAGCCAAAGGCCGTAACGACGAGCGAAGTCACGGGATCTAGTTTGTGGGTCATGAAGTCTCTCTATGCGGATGTTAGCTAGGCAGCTATCGCCCCTCATTAAGCCGTAAAATCGGCACGGATATAAAGAACCGATGAGGATGGTTTATCGCTCCCTTGAGGGGCCGCCACGATCAATGGATCTTTCAAGATCAATTCCTGTATGCGTATGAACATAACCCGCGATCACTCCGGCCTGAAGCCGCTCCAGACTTCCTCCCGTCTGCAGCCTTTCCCAAAGCGCACTATAGGCATTAAAGGCGCAGCGATCCTCGGCGGGGATTTCAAATCCAGGTTTTTCCGCCCCGAGCGGCTTTTCATGGCCAGCGTCTCTAAATCGCGCAAACTTTCTTGTAGCCGCCATCTCAACACCTCGGTCTCTAAGCGCCTGTGCGTATCGCTCACGTAGGTACATAACCGAGCGCCAACCTGGACGAAAACGATCGCCTGCCAAAGACCTCGATTTTACAATGAGATGCAGGTGGGGGTACTCACTGGCTCTAGGGGAAGGGTCCGTCTCTTTCGTGTGCATGACTTTCACATACTGAAAACCCTCGAATGCCTCCGAGATCACTTCGGAGGCTGCGGAGTAGACGGTGCCAGGATCTACGGGCTTCGGGGCACAGAAAACAAAGCATTCGTATTCTTTATATGCACTTTCGTCAGGGATAGGACTTCCCCCATCGCGCCACTCAAGAGCGAGTGCGTGCAGCTGATCAGGACCTTGGATCTTTTCATCGTCCTCATTTGTAAGCGTAAGGTGTCCAGATCGGCTGACATAGTCCAATGCCCCCGCGACACTTCGGAAAGTCTTTCCTCCGCTCCACATCTTTACCACTGCCTCCGGAGCGCCCTTTGCCGCGTAGAACATTTCCGTGTGCCTGCGCTTTAGCCAGTCACCACGTCCGGCGGACAAGATGACCGTGCGAACCGCTAGACCGCTCGTAAGATTTATGCGCCGGGAGCCTTTCGCCTCGACCTCACCGTCGTTGAAAAAGGGTTCATTTCGTTTCTTTGGCATTGCCTCAGCCTCTAAGCGCCCACCTCATTTGATTGGCACGAACGAGCTCAGCTACGACATAAGTATGGCGTGCAATTTCGCAGGATACATCCTCAACCTGCTGCGCTACGTCCTTCGAGGATAGTGACCTCAAGGTTCGATTGAGCTTGAGAAGAGTTAAGTTCGATGACGTTAACGCTTCGAGTTCGAACTGGCCGAAGTGTGGCTCTCCCGTCAAATGTGCCCTGATGAGCCAATGGAGCCATCTTGCCTCACTTAGACCCACGGCCTGCGCAGCGGCGCTGATCGCGGCATACTCTGAGGCCGTGAGATAGGTTGCGCACGTTTTTGACACCTTCTCGCTGAGTCCCGGTTCAAATGTGAAGCGTGGCGGCCCCTCGGCTCTAACCAGATTGATGAGAGCTATTCTCACCGCTTCCGACAGTGTCAAACCATTGCTCTTAGCGTAGGCGAGCAGTTCGCTTTTCAGCGGTCCCAGTTGAGCCTGAATCCAGGAATTGTGCTCTGTCATGATCATCCTCCCAAGGGGGGAAATCTATCATCGCCTGTATATTGGTCAACTTCTATTTTAAGAAGAGTGAAAAAGATGGATACTCCTTCATCGCGGCGCGATTCAAAAGCTCTCTTATGAACCGGCCCGCACATTCGATGCGGTTCACCATAGTCTGCGCGTTGGACCTTGCTTTGCGCTGACAGCTAAGACCTCGGAGCTCAGAGTTAACGTTCTTGCCTATCGTTCAATTACGTCCCAGGTAGGCAATGAATAAAGGGTCAAGAAACACGCTGGATCCATGTTCGTTGGGATTATTGCAGACCACGCCCGGCTATCGGCGCTCGTCTTCGGCCTGAGTTTTCAGGTGACCGCAGTGGCAAGGTTTGTAGCTGACACCAGATTGATTGTGACCGCGAGAGGGACTGCCTTACACAAAACCAGTGGGCACCAGACCGAGCTTGTCCTCATTCCAGATGAGTGCGTGTGTCTCTGCAGAAATGTTCCCACCCGACAGGATGACCAAAACCGTCTTTTGCGCGTTTTGGGTTTTCAGCCAGCGCGTAACGCCCGCCATGGACATCGCGCACGTAGGTTCAATCACAAGCTTTAGAAGATGCGACAGCCACTGGGACCAGTAGGTGATCTCGTCCTCCTCAATCTCATAGAACCCGTCAATCTGTTGAAGATAGGCAAGCGTTCTTTCGGACACGGACAGGGTGCGAACGCCGTCGGCAATCGTCATAGGCGTCTCAGGGAAGCGAACGATTTTGCCGGATTGAACAGATTGATGCGCATCATTTGCCATCGATGGTTCGCAGGCAAAGACCTTTGCCTGCGGCCGCAACACCCGGGTCGCAAGCCATGTCCCGGACATTAGGCCACCACCGCCACAAGGCGCGAAAACCGCATCTGCCTGTACGCCGTCCTGGAGGGCTTCCAGGCAAGCAGTACCTTGGCCAGCGATGACATAAGGGTTGTCGTAGGGGTGCACGAAGGTCGCACCTTGCGAAATCAGATCCGCGACAGAAGCTTCAGCGATCTGACGATTTTCGGTTACGACAACCTCCGCCCCGCACGCGCGAGTAGCGGCGATCTTTACCGCCGAGGCCTGTTTTGGAATGAAGATTTTTGCCTTCACGCCAAGGGTCCGGGCCGCGTAGGCAACGGCCTGGGCGTGATTTCCGGATGAGAAGGCACAGACGGTACCGGCAAGCTCTCCCCACTCGCGGAGTGAAAGCAGCGTGTTCATCGCGCCGCGCAGCTTGAATGCACCTGTTTTTTGAAGGTTCTCTGCCTTAAAGACGATCCGATGGCCAAGGATCTGGTTGAGCGTCTCAGACTGAAAAAGGGGTGTATGATGGATGTAGCCTTCTATCCGTGCCTGGGCGGCGAGGATATCTGCTGGCGAGACATCAGACATTTGAAATTTCGCCTTCTGCGGGGGCACGAGAGAGACTCAAAAGAGGCAAATGATCAAACCAGTGCCGATTGCATCTGGGTTCGTAAAGATCGCCATGGCCGAGCTGGATCTCGACATTATCTTCAACTTTTTTGAAGGTCTTGTGCGCCGGTTGCCCACATACCGCGCAGTGAGCTTTAAGTTTAACGACTTCGTCAGCCATTGCCATGAGAAGCCCTGTCGCTGCGAAAGCTTCGCCTTTCCAGTTGGTATCAAGGCCTGCCGCCACAACGTCCGTGCCGCTTGCAAGGAGGTCCCTGATCAGCTCGACGACGTCACGGTCCATGTTCTGGAAAAACTGAACCTCGTCAAAGCACACGAGATCGGCCTCTTGCAGGCGCGCTTCGACATCTGAAAAGGCGTGCAAAACAACCGCCTCAGCGGCAAGCCCGTCATGAGTGATAACTTCTGTCCGGGAATAGCGCACATCAAATGCCGTCTTCAAAACGAGGACATCCTTACGCTCTCCGTTCCGCGCCCAGAGAATACGCTTGAGGAGCTCCGTCGTCTTCCCGGCAAACATAGGGCCGCAAATGACCGTCAATCGTCCATACATTTGCTTTCTCCCTTAACGTCGAATCAATACGCAGCTTAGCGTCCTGCTCAATGGCGCCAAAAGCCAAAACGCGGCTTGTCCACTATGGCGACTTAAGAAACGAAAATGTCACAAATCCGCTGACACTTGATCAAGTTATGATTGTGACACTTTTTAAAACGCGAGTTTACACGTAACGTGAGACGTTCTCTTGGCTTATCCCCGCAAAGCAAAAGAAAATGTCACAGCAAAACCCAGGTCTTTTCAAGCTGTCTCCTCGTGAGAAAGAGGTTCTTCGCCTTACCTTAGGAGGCCACACCCAGAAGGAAATCGCGCGTCTTCTGGATATTGGGCCTACCACCGTCAAAACGCACGCCAAAGCGGCCTGCATGAAACTCGGAAAAGACACAACGCGCGCGGCAGCCCGCATTCTCGCTGAGCACGAATGCTTATCCCCAGCCACCGCGGCGGCAGTCCTCCTTGAAGGAGGACCTCCCACAAAGAGGATCCCAGCTTCCGCGTCTGGTGACGATACTGCTCTGACAGGAGTGTCACGCTCGCAGGACGCCCTTGGTAGACTGTCAGATGCCGAAAGCAGCCCGCTCGATCAGGGTCTTAGCCAAGCCATCTCTAAGTCCACTGACAGATCGTCTGTGATGACGTGGGGCAAGCTTGAGAGGACGCTTAAAACAACAAGTACGGCTCAATGGCTTGCTATACTTGTTTTTGTCTCAATCGCGCTTGGCCTCACCGTCAGCTCACTCCTGTTTATCAGTGCGCATATGCTTCAAACCATCGACGGGATGATCCCCTAATGGCCGGAGGTCCGGCCTGACTGCAGGAGACGTAAAATGAAACGGACTGAAATTGTACACGCTGGCGCTGCGCGGCTAGTTCAGACAGAAGCCGCAATTGAAACGGCAATCTGCGAGACTGCCGATCTGATCAGTTATCTTGGTCGCACGCGCATGGAACAAAAGATAGCCCTCGAGGTAGGCGAAGGGGCGATGAAAAACCTGGTCGCTACGCTGACATCGCTCTCTGAAGCCCGGTCGTCGATTCTTCTGGTTCACGAGAACCTCAATACCGTCAAGAGCCAGCTGGGGTGCGCGACGGTTGCCCTAGGGACCGGCGAAAACAAATCGCCTCCAAAGCCGAAGGGGTTGCTCGTTGTGCCGGAGAAGGAACAGGCGGCATAATGGACCTGAGACAGGCAAACTTAGCTTGGAGCTGGCTAGGGCACATTCTCATGTGTGCCCTAGCTGCCTGGGCATTGTTCCGAGGCGGATTAACTGAAAGAACTGCAACCGCAATTGTGGGCCTGGGCTGGGTCATCACGCCATTGCTACAGTCAAAAGGAGTTGTAGGCCTGGATCTCGGCACCACCAGCGTCGATCTGGTCGTCTTCGTCCTTCTAACATGGTTGTCTTGCCGCACCCGGAAGTTATGGGTGCTTTTTGCCTCGTCATCAATCTTGCTGGGCGTCGCAGGTCATTTCTCTGTCATGCTGACGGATGACGTAAGTCTACCCGCCTATATCTCGAACAACGGTTTCTGGTCGGGCTATATGCTGCTGTTTGCGCTCTTCATCGGTATGGTGAACGCTGAGAGAACGCGACTATCTAATCAGTCCAGCACTAACATGCGAACCAGGGCCAAGACCCCCTTACGCTGATTAGCCGAGAGCTTCGAGAAATGCGAAGAGAGCTCAGCACCTTCCCGGGTCAACAGAAACTGCGTGACAGAGGCCTCGCTTTCAGAGCGATCAAGCTCCGTTTCGTTATCCAACCCTTCGAAAAAATATTCGATATGCACACCCAGGGCGCGTGCGGCGTCATGCATCTTAGACGCACTGATCCGGTTGAAACCCCTCTCGTACTTTTGCACCTGCTGAAATGTCAGCGATAAATGATTAGCCAGATCTGTCTGACTCATCCCTATTTCTTTGCGGCGCGAGCGAATGCGATGTCCAACGTGCACATCGACTTTATTGAGTGCTTCCAATGCCGTGCTCCTCAGGGCCGCAAATATGGCAACACGTTGCCTTAGTGCATATTGCCTGCATTTTGAAGCAACGCACAGACCAACGCAAAAAAAAGGTCACCCGGAAGGTGACCTCGATCTCAAGAATGACTGACGATCAAAGAAACAAAAGAATGACGTAACGTTAACATTTTATTTTGCACCGCACAATGAAAATCTCCCCCCCTCCCATAAACTCGGGAGGCAGATTTTGGGGTGCTGCATGCGTAAAGGGCTGATGTTCCGGGCCTGGTCTCGCCTCCCATCAGCATCCGAGGGCAACACCCTCCTGAGCCTTCTTCAGAAAATACTCAAGCATCAGAAAATGGTCCTCGAACATCACTGATCTCATTTTGAGTGCCGCCTCAATATCGACCCATTGCAACGCGGCAGCGTCGTCACCGGCCTCAAGCGTATCTAACGTCTGGCCGGTCAAATCAAAATGGACGGCATGCGTGACTGTGCGTCCACGCGAACTGCGGTTAGGATCGTCAAAGGTCTTTTTCTGAACCATGCAGGATCTGGCATAATCATAGCCAAGAGATAGCCCCGTCTCTTCCCGCAGCTCCCTCAGAGCCGCATCGAAAAGTGTTTCGCCCTCATCGACAAATCCTCCGGGAAGCGCCCAGAGCCCCCTGCCAGGCAGCCCCCCTCGTTGGATGAGAAGGACTTTGTTTTCGCATTGGATAAGTACATCTGCCGTGACGAGTACAGGCGGGTAAGGCGCGGCTTCCCAGCTTCTGCGATAGTTTAAAACGTATTGTTCTTCCTCCCAAAGACGGGCGCGCGTACCGTCGCCATCGGCGGCGGCCATCAGCTGCTGAACCTCAGGGGAGACGAGACTGCATCCGCCGGAGGCAAGCCATGTGTGCCTGGCTTCGTCCATGTCTTTTAAGACGCCCTGAGAAACGACTTCCACATTCCCACTGCGCCAATCATCCTTCAGGACGTTTGCATAGAAAGGATCAAAAAGGAGGATGTCAGCCTCGGGGCTGATCTCCGAGAATTGCCGTTTGCGCTCCTGGCGACTGAGAGCCTCTTTAATGGCGATCCCACGAACACCGATCGCCCCCAGCATCTCCATTTGTTCATCGACGGTAAATGGGTAGCGATGGGATCGAGGCGCGTCTGCCCCGATGAGGCATACCGTGACGGCGTAACCGGCATCAATCTTGGCTCTAAGCAGCGCTTCGCAGGCACGCGTTAGAGGATGAAACCGCGCAATCACTAGGCAAACACGATTCAAAGGAGATCCTTCCCTGTTCACAAATAACTTGCCAGCCGACAGCACTCGATTAGAATTCACAAGACGACCTGATCGGGGGGACACCGAATGCAAGACTCGTATAAGCCTACAGCGCGTTTCGACGCTCCAAAACTGCTAATTGCGTCTTTGGAAACACTCCTTGGCCTGATTGGTGCCGTAACGCTCATTTTGTATTTTGTGACCGGCTCCCTCTCAGGTGCAGGGCAAAAGGCTGATGCGGCGATTGCCGCTATCGGAGCCGTCGTCGCCGGTTTAGCCGGCCAGCCCTAGGCTAAAAGGCTTGACCAGGAGGCCTCACCCTCTTAATGCGCAATGCATTTCGTGAGCATCGAGGCGGACATGGTTCAACACCTTATCGAGAATAATCGTCGCTGGTCCCTCGAAAAGACACGGGTTGACCCTGATTTCTTTTCACGCCTTGTTCGTCAGCAACACCCCGAATACCTCTGGATTGGATGCTCTGACTCACGCGTGCCTGCCAATGAAATCGTCAATCTCGATCCGGGCGAGTTATTCGTTCACCGCAACGTCGCCAACCTGGCCCCCCAGCAGGACGCCAACTATCTGAGCGTCCTGCAATACGCGGTGAACGTGCTCAAGATTAAGCACGTCCTCGTCGTCGGCCACTACGGATGCGGCGGCGTGCGAGCGGCCATTGAATCCACAGATCATGGGCTTATAGACCACTGGCTGTCTCCCATACGCGATGTCGCGCATGAACACAGGCATGAGCTTGAAGGCTGCACGTCGCAAGACAAGCGCGTTGACCGACTGTGCGAACTGAACGTGATTGCCCAGGTGAGAAACGTCGCAACCAACCCCATCATTCTGAATGCCTGGCGCGAGGGACAGCCGGTTGCGATCCACGGGTGGGTGTACTCAATCGCTAACGGGCATGTCACAGATTTGAATATCTCGGTTCGAAATCTGGCCGATCGCGCGCGCATCTTCGACATTTAGGTCAGAACGCGCTCAACCGGGCTCTTGCACGACCAAGTATTGAAACCGTAGGAAAGACGGGCGCGAACAGCCCGCTACTTTTGCCTTGCTGAAAAAATAACACCGCTCCATGATCGGAACAACAGGCATGGCGCGGGAGGCAGAATGCAGACGATCTCGGTTGCCGTCACGACGTATAATGGCGAAACCTATTTAGAGCGCCAGCTTCAGAGCCTGCTCTTACAAACCCGTGCCCCTGACGAAGTTGTTGTCTGCGACGATGGCTCGACCGACAGGACCTGGGAGATTTTGCAGCGCCTGAAAGAGACCGCCCCCACCCGCGTACATATTTTCAGGAACGAAGACCGTCTTGGATTTCGGCGTAATTTTCTCAAGGCCGCCTCATTATGCCAGTGCGATCTCATAGCCTTTTGTGATCAGGACGATATCTGGGATCCCGAAAAACTCGAGCGGGTTATGAACACCTTCCGCCCCGGCGTTTCCATGGTGTTTCACGGCGCGCAGTTCATAGACGGCGCCGAAACCGACATAGGTGAGATGGGCCGCATATCGTCGACGACGAGGACCTTCAGCCCCTTAGAGCTCGATGCGTTCGTAAAGGTGCTGGGCTTTTCCATGGTGTTCCGACGGACACTTTGCCAGTTTGACGACCACCACTACCTGAGCATTGACGACACGGATGACACGCAAGTGGCTGCCCATGACCAGTGGTACACCTTCCTCGCCAGTGTTTTCGGTGAGGTTATGTATCTTCCCGACCCGCTTGTTCGCTATCGTTTACACGGCACGAACGCTATGGGCTTTCGTCGTAAACACGGTTTCATGGATTTGGTTTCGTCGTTTCAGCACTCGGGCCTGAATCTGAGAAAGCGTGTGCGGGTCTTGCGAGCCCGCTGCGAGATACTGGAACGCCTCGCAACAGAGCATACGCAGGCCAAAACGGCCCTTGAAAGCTATAGACATCTCGCAAACATTGGCGAGCTTCGCCTATCGCTCTATCTCGATACCAACCCCATCAGGCGCGCCCGCCGGTATTTTGGGCTGCGCAAGCTCGGTATCTATCGTTCGACGAAACTGCCTCTGTCGCGCTGGGATGAGCGAAAGGATCTTCTGGCAAGCCTTCTAGGCCCAGGGCTGATGCTGAAGGCATAGATACGCCGGGACCTTTAATCCTCAGCCCGTCACGCTGTTTCGTGACCTCAAGCGGCCTTCTTGTAAGCGCGGATATAGTCCACATACATGTAAGACGGGTTTGGCGTATTCGCGATGGACCAGCCTCCGCCCAGCGCCAGATTTACCAGGATCATCATCTCGTGTTTGTGCGTTTCAGGCGTCTTCGTACGCCACGTCTCAACGCCATCGAGATAAAAGATGATGAGGTCTGGTTCTACTGACACACCCCACGTATGGAAATCGGTCGTGAGGCTATTGGCCCGGACAGGCACCCGTGTGTTCCAGAAGGGGCCTATCTGTGTTCGATCCTTTGGCCAGAGCTTTACCGTCGAATGATAGACGTCGTTGAATTGCCCGTAATATTCCATCACGTCTATTTCGAGGCTCGGATCGTCAAACTGGCTCGGGACCATGCTGTCTAGCCAGAAGGCTGGCCATACACCTTCCCCCGGAGGCAGCTTGGCGCGCATTTCGAAATAGCCGTATTGCTGCTTAAACCCTACATTTCTGGCATCGACACTTGCCAGTAACCCAGACTCCCATTTGCCGTCTGCGCGCTTGCGGGCCTCGATGCGCAGAATGCCGTTGTCGACGCTAAACGGAAACCCCGGGACCGGATCGGCAAAGAGCGCGTCACCAAAATCACCGTGCCAAGGCGTGTGAGCCGTCCACTTCGTGCCTGGGCCGTTGGCGGAAACATCTATGGTGTCGAACTCGTCGTTGAAAGTCAGCGTGTAGCCGGCCTTTTCCATGCCCGTTGCAACCGAACTTGAAGACGAGGCCGAGGTGCCTGAACTCGCAGACGAAGAGGATGAAGAGGACGCGCTTGAGGATGAGACACCGGTCGCGGGGGCCGTACTACCACCTCCGCCGCCACCGCCGCCGCACGAGGCCAATAAGGCGGCCACGCCCGCAAAGACCGCGGCAAAACTCCTCACGAAAACCCGGGTACGCGACATACTCTGCTCCATGTGAGCGATGATCGATCACGGACAAACTGCGACCAATGAAAAGGCGTGTACCCAAAAGATCGCCTCGGTTCCGCTCACACATACACATAAGTTCGTTGTTAAAGTCTTGCCGACTGAGAGGAACAGTCCGGCCGACTTAACAGTGCCGCCCAAAAGCAGGCGATGTTCGCGCCTTCAGCCGTTGCACTGGCGAAGACAGCCGCACTCCGGTCACGTCAGGGGTACATTCGTTCTCAGCTCGTCAAGCCAAAGGCTCGCATCCCCGTCGGAAGGGGCGCGCCAGTCACCCCTGGGGCTCAAGGCACCGCCAGAAATGAGCTTGGGGCCATTGGGAACGGCGGAGCGCTTAAACTGCGAAATCGTGAAGAAGCGGAAGAGAAAGACCTCCATCCACTTTCGGATCTCCGAGAGAGTATAAGCGCGGCGTTCGGCCTGCGGATAGTCGGGTGGCCAGTCACCGAGTGCTTCGTTCTTCCAGGCGTGATACTGAAGAAAGGCAATTTTTGAGGGCTTAAGGCCATATCTCGTCAGGTAGTAGAGGGTAAAATCCTGCAAGGGATAGGGCCCTACCTTGTCTTCCGTGCGTTGCGCCTGTCCGTTTTGTACAGGCACGAGTTCGGGCGAGATCTCCCGCTCCAGGACCGATCGCAACACCCGACCGGCCTTTGCGTCAAACTCGGTGCGGGCAGCCCACCGTATCAGGTGCTGAATAAGCGTTTTGGGTGCCCCGCAGTTCACATTGTAGTGGCTCATATGATCGCCAACGCCATAGGTGCACCAGCCGAGGGCAAGCTCAGACAAGTCCCCTGTACCGACAACAAACCCATTATGCTGTCCGGCCAGACGAAACAGGAAGTCCGTTCGCAAACCCGCCTGAACATTTTCAAAGACGACGTCATAGACCGGCTCACCCTTGCCATAGGGGTGGCCAATGTCGATGAGCATCCGCTTTGACGCCGGACGAATGTCAATCTCTTCGGCACTGACGCCCAGTGCCCGCATCAGTTTATGCGCATCCGATTTTGACCCCGAGGTGGTGCCAAACCCCGGCATGGTATAGCCACGTATCTGGGCGCGCGGCAGCCCCAGACGGTCAAAGGCTTTACAGGCCACGATAAGCGCATGGGTCGAATCAAGACCGCCCGATACCCCAATGACGACGCTCTTTGCGCCTGTGCTCTCAATCCGGCGCATCAGGCCGTGAACCTGAATATTGAAGGCCTCAAAACAGTCTTCGTCCAGACGCTCACGCGCGTTTGGGACATAAGGGAAGCGATCAACGAGGCGATAAAAGTCTGAAAGCGTATGGGGTAGGTGAGTGAACAGATGGCGCGAAACCTCTGCGCCCGAAGTGATATGGCCCGCGTCCCTGAACGTACCCGTCCGAAGGCGCTCTTGCTGAATACGCTCAACATCGACATCCGCAATCGTCAGCGTGTCACTTAAAAAGCGCTCACCTTCCGCCAGAAGTTCGCCAAGTTCATAAATCAGTGACTGTCCATCCCAGGCGAGATCCGTCGTCGATTCTCCGGGCCCCGAAGCTGTAAATGCGTAGGCACACATCAGCCGCTCAGACGTCGCCTCACAAATGCGCTTTCTCACCCTGGATTTGCCAACCGTCACCGGAGACGCCGACAAATTGACGACTAAAGTGGCACCTTTAAGGGCAAGGTTCGTTGAGGGGGTTTGCGGCGACCACATGTCTTCGCAAATTTCGACGCCTAGCGCGAAGCTTTCAAACCCGCGGGCCTGAAAAATCTGGTGGGGCGTAACCCTTACACTCTGACCGGCGATTTCAAGCTGGGTGTTGAGATCTTGGCCGCTGCCGAACCACCGTTTCTCGTAGAACTCGCGATAATTGGGCAGAAAGGTCTTCGGGACGAGACCCAGAATCTGCCCATGATGTAAAACCGCTGCACAGTTATAAAGGACACCCTCAATGCGCAGCGGGACCCCGCAGACCACAATCGTACGCCAGGCCTTTGAGGCCTGTACCAACGCCTCCAGGCTCGCTTTCGCGGCGTCAAGAAGGGCGTCTTGCAAGAAGAGGTCGTCTAACGTGTAGCCCGTCAGGCTCAGCTCTGGAAACACAACGACATCCGCGCCGGCCGCGTCAGCGCGTGCAGCCACACTCAGATGCTCACTCAGATTGGCTTTAGGGTTTGCAATCTGAACCTTTGGAGTCGCGCACGCCACGCGCACAAAACCATGCGTCGCTGCAGAATAGAAGTTTTGGCCAGATTCTGTCATTGCGCCCTCATTCGGATCAACGAATACGGCTATATACGCCCATTTTTACCAAAGCCACAGGCCACGATTATGAGAATAGGCCAAAAAACCGAGAAATGTAGACATCTTCATCCTCACTTTTGGCATTTTGGTTTCCGTTGAAACATTATTCGATGCCCTGACCCGTTAAACCTTTTTGACTTGGGTTGCTGCCGTGAGGTCTGGTAAGGGATCGCAACTCCAACTGTGTGCGTGAGCGTCATGACCTTGCATCTCGAAGCGATCCAGGCGGCTGCCGAGCGGCTCAAGGGACACATCGCCGAAACCCCAATTGCGTTCTCACAAAAGCTGAGCGCAATGACGCGCACCAAGCTTTGGATTAAGTACGAAAATCAGCAGTACACGTCCGCCTTCAAAGAGCGGGGCGCACTCAACAAGCTCGCCATGCTAAGCGATAGTGAGCGCGCGCGCGGTGTCTTTGCCGCCTCAGCTGGAAATCATGCCCAGGGCGTTGCCTACCACGCTCAAAGACTAGGGATTCCGGCCACGATCGTGATGCCCCACGGGACCCCTTTCGTTAAGGTCCAAAAAACACAGTCCTATGGTGCAAGGGTCGTCATTGAGGGCGCAACCTATGATGAGGCGTCAACCCACGCACAGTCGATGTGTGAAGCTGTGGGCGGGGTCTATGTCCACCCGTTCAATGATTACGACGTCATGGCCGGCCAGGGCACCCTCGCCATAGAAATGCTCGAAGCGGTTCCCGACCTCGACGTCCTCGTCATCCCGATCGGCGGCGGTGGGCTTATCGCCGGTATGGCAACCGCGGCTAAGGCGCTGAAGCCCTGGATCAGAATTATCGGCGTGGAAGCGGCGATGTATCCGTCGTTTGTGGCGCGCCGCCGTGGCCTCAACATGCCGACGGGCGGCTCAACGATCGCCGAAGGCATCGCGGTGCGCGAAGTGGGCGACTTAAGCTTCTCTCTGGCCAATCCTCTGGTGGATGATGTCCTCGTGATCGACGAGGCCGATTTTGAACGGGCGATCGCGGCGTTTGTGAACGTTGAAAAAACGGTCGCCGAGGGTGCCGGTGCGGCTGGCCTCGCCGCCGTCATGCGCTATCCGGAGAAATTTGAAGGACTAAAAACAGGATTGGTTCTGTGCGGTGGCAATATCGACATGCGCCTTCTGGCGTCGGTTTTGCAACGTGAGCTCGTTCGCGAGAAGCGACTGGTCACCTACCGCATATTAGGCGATGACCGACCCGGAATGCTGTCTTTGATGGCCGATGTCATCTCCCGCAAGGGCGGCAACATCGTTGATGTCGCCCACAATCGTCTTGTGCTGGATGTCCCTGCCAAAGGGGCAGAATTCGATATTCTGGTCGAGACGCAAGATGCGCGTCACGCCCATGAAATTGCAGATGGTCTGCGTGCCACGGGCTACGCCCTGAGAATGGAATAGAGAGAAAAAACAATGCGTTTAAAATGGGTAAGACCGGTCTGTCTGTCTCTTTTTCTGACCTCAAGTCTGTCTCTGGCAGCCTGCAATCGCACCGATCCTGCCGCCGAGGCGGCCGCAGCGGCGAACATCAAGGCGGGCGAAGCCTTTCTGGCGGAAAAGGCCAAAGAGCCTGGTATTCAAAAACTCCCTAAGGGCCTGCTATACAAAGTTATCTCGCCGGCAAGCGACCCAAATGCGCCCAAACCCACTCTTCGCGATACCGTCAAAATCCACTACGAGGGCCGTCTCGTAGACGGAACGGTTTTTGATTCAAGCTATGAGCGCGGGGTGCCGGCCGCTATGCCCCTCGATGGCCTCGTCGAAGCCTGGAAGATCGCGGTGCCCCAGATGAAAACGGGTGAAACCTGGGAACTTTATGTGCCTGCACAGCTTGGTTATGGCGAAACAGGCGCGGGACCCATTCCGCCTAACAGTGTACTTGTCTTCAAGATTCAGTTGCTGGGGATCCAGCCCTGATCTAACCTGAGTTTCATTTTTTGATTATTTTCGTTTTGAGGTTTCTATGAGCACAGCCGTATTGGTTGCCGGCGGCGCCGGATATATTGGGTCACAAACCTGTAAGGTTCTGGCGTCTAACGGGTTTTTACCGGTAACCATCGACAATTTGTCGACCGGACACAAAGAGTCCGTCAAATGGGGCCCCTTGATTGAGGCCGACATTCGTGATGCCGTAGCCGTTCAGAAGGCCATCTCCGATTACGATATCAAGGCGGCCATCCACTTCGCGGCATTCTCGCTCGTGGGGGAAAGCACGAAAGATCCGGCAAAGTACTATGATAACAACGTCTCCGCCGCGACCGCGTTTGCCTCTCATCTCATCGAAGGCGGTGTAAAAGCTCTGGTCTTCTCGTCAACCGCCGCGGCCTATGGTGTGCCGCAGACGCGCCTCATCGGCGAAGACCATCCGAAGAAGCCGATTAACCCCTATGGCGATAGCAAACTCGCCTTTGAGACGGCCCTGCACTGGCTTTCGCAGGCCCACGACCTGAGCTATGTCGTGCTTCGTTATTTCAATGCCGCCGGAGCCGATCTTGACGGTGAGGTGGGTGAAAGCCATCGCTGTGAAACGCACCTTATTCCCCTGATCTGCCAGGCCGCACTCGGCACCGGCAAGGCGCTCACCGTGTTTGGCGACGATTATGCGACGAAAGACGGCACGCCCATTCGCGACTACATCCACGTCGTGGATCTCGCCAACGCGCACGTTGAAGCCATCCGCTACCTTCTGAACGGCGGCAAAAGCGATGCCTTCAATGTCGGCACCGGAGAGGGTCTGACCGTTCTCGAAGTTATCAAGGCGGCCGAGTCGATAATGGGCATGCCCGTGCCTCACAGCGTAGGTCCACGCCGTGAAGGCGACCCTGAGATACTCGTTGCCGACGTCAGCAAAATCCGCTCGACCTTTAACTGGTCACCACTTTACTCAGACGCGGACACGATCATCAGAACCGCGGCTCAGTGGCAGAAGACACGCCCGTACTGATCCGACGCGAGATCACTCAGAACAGGCCACCTCCTTTAGGAGCGGCGCTCAATGATAAAAAGGCCGGAGCATCTCTGAGATACTCCGGCCTCTTCATTTAATAAGTGGGACTGAGCGGGTCGTATGTGCCGTGCTCCGGCGATAGCGCCGTCTTGCGTGGCCCATCAGCGACCGCACGCCTCCCCAAATCCAACGCCTCAGATTTCCTGATTATAGGCGCCAACTTCAGGATGCGCGGCAAGACGAGGCTTGACCTCCTTGCGGAACAGATCGCGCATGTCATCCGCAGAATTCAGGCTCTCGACGACAACGACGAGTTCCGGCTTGTTGGACGAGGCGCGCACCAGAACCCAGGATCCGTCCTCCAGATGGACACGTGCCCCGTTGACCGTGATCACCTCGACAATCTTGCGACCGAGGATCTCGCCGCCCTTGGCATGCAAGTCGACGTATTCCTGTACGACTTTTTCGAGGACCTGATATTTGACCTCATCCCCACAGTGAGGCGACATGGTCAATGAGGTATAGGCCACCGGCAAAGCGTTTTTCAGTTCACTTAAGGCCTTACCCGGATTGCGATCGAGCATAGCCAGTACCGCCGCCGCCGCTACTAGGCCATCGTCATAGCCAAGACCGATCGGGCTATTGAAGAAGAAATGGCCAGACTTTTCGAAACCGGCCAGCGCCTTCAGCTCGGAAGTCTTGCGCTTGATGTAGGAGTGCCCCGTCTTCCAGTAGACGGTTTGGGCCCCATTGGCTTTCAGAATTTCGTCCGTCTTGTAGAGGCCGGTTGACTTCACATCGACAACGAAGGTCGCGTCTTTGTGAATAGCGGAGAGATCGCGAGCCAGCATAAGCCCGATCTTGTCCGCAAAAATCTCTTCGCCCGTGTCATCGACAACACCGCAGCGGTCACCGTCACCGTCAAAGCCCAGAGCCAGATCCGCTCCATGCTCTTTAACGGCCTTGGCCATCTCCATCAGCATGTGATGATCTTCGGGGTTGGGGTTATACTTCGGGAACGTGCTGTCAAGCAAGGTGTCCATTTCAATGACCTCAGCGCCCATGGCACGCAGGGCCTGAGGGGCAAAAGCGCCGGCCGTACCGTTGCCGCAAGCGCAGATGACCTTCAGCTTACGCTTCAATTGCGCCTTGGCGGCGACATCGGCCAGATAACGCTCTTGGACACCCGAAACGAGCTTGAGCGAACCACCCGCCCGCTCGACAGCGGCACCGGCCATGATGATCTCTTTCATACGGCCGATTTCGTCAGGACCGAAGGTCAGAGGGGCCTGGCACCCCATCTTCACGCCCGTCCAGCCGTTTTCATTGTGCGACGCGGTGACCATGGCGACGCAGGGCGCTTCAAGGTCGAACTGAGCAAAATAGGCAATCGGTGAGAGGCACAGGCCAATATCCAGCACCTCACATCCCGCCTGGATCAGACCGAGGATGAGCGCATTTTTGATATTGATCGAGTAAGAGCGATAGTCATGACCCACAACGATGCGTGGCTTGACCCCACGTTCGTGAATATAGGTGCCAAGACCGAGGCCGAGCGCCTGAATGCCTAAAAGATTGATTTCCTTCCCAAACACCCAGCGCGCGTCGTACTCGCGAAATCCGGTCGTCTTAACGAAGGCCTCTGTCTCGAATTCAAACGTGTTCTCAACGAGGTCCGTGCGCGGTAAAAGCAAGGTCATGAATTTCTTTCCGAAAATATTATACTGAATTTATTGAAAAAACGGGCTGAGCGCTTCACGGGCGGCCTGGCCAAGGTCTGCGCGCTTCAATGCCAGGGCAACATTGGCACGAAGAAGGCCAATCTTATCGCCGCAGTCATAGGTCACGCCGTCGTACTCAAGGGCGTGGAAGTCTTGGGTCTCCATCAGACGGAACATGGAGTCCGTGAGCTGGATTTCCCCCCCTGCGCCCTTTTCCTGAGTGGCGAGAAGCTCGAAGATTTCAGGCTGGAGAATGTAGCGCCCAGACACAATCAGATTGGAGGGCGCCGTGCCTTTTGCCGGCTTCTCTACCATGCCCGTCATTTTATTCAGGCGGCCGTTTTGGGCTTCTAGCGCAACCACGCCATACTGATGGGTCTGGTCCACAGGAACAGGCTCTACCACGATGATGTTGCCGCCCACCTTGTCATAGCCGTCAATGGCCTGCTTCAGCGCGGGCACGTCTGCGTCCATCACCATATCCGGCAAGATCACCGCGAAGGGCTCGTCGCCAATGATGTCGCGCGCGCACCAGACCGCGTGGCCAAGCCCCTTGGGCTGCATTTGACGCACAAAGCTCATCTCGCCAGCCTGCGGCAGTTCCGCGAGAAGTTCGTCCAGAATTGCGGTTTTGTTCTTGGCTGACAGTTGCGCTTCTAGCTCGACCTGATGGTCGAAATAATCTTCGATAGCGCCTTTGGATCGCCCCGTCACAAAGACGAAATGCTCAATGCCTGAGGCGCGGGCCTCGGCCACGACATAGGACAAAATGGGACGATCAACGACGTTCAGGAGCTCTTTCGGGACGACCTTTGTCCCCGGCAGAACCCGGGTGCCCAGACCCGCAACGGGAATAATGGCTTTGCGCACGCGCTTTTGTGTCATGTGAAATCCGTTAAATGATAATGTTCTGGGAAACGCATGCCCCCCAGGCTGAATAATCACTAACGTTTAATCCCCAGCTAACGCCGCTGCAAGCTTTGAACGTCGCCTGACAACCGATTAACCATCAATTCTTTAGTAAAGTTTTGCTTCAGAGATAAAAATCACCCCGGCAAATCCCATTGTAATTTTATACGCTTCGCGCAGGGCGTGTGAGGCCTCGCGCCCTCATAGCCGTTCCGTTTGGATTAATGAAACCCCTAAAGATCCCGAGGCGTCTTAAGCGCAGGCAAGCACATTGCGCCCTGTCGGTTCATTATGCGCTTGCCTTTGCCGCCTGGCGCGCAGACGTCAGGACCTGGCCTACCGCGACCTGGGTGTCTGATGCGGCATCATTCGCGCAAGCCGCAGCGACACTGCCTGATCTCGTGTCGACGAGGACTTCCGCATACCAGAAGGTGTTTGACCCGTTATGCCACAAGGTCCCGTCGGGTCGCACCACCCAGCCCAGCGCGTAGTCATCGCCAAAATGCGGCGTGTGCAGCGCATCCCAGCTCTCGCTCTTAAGCAAATTTACGGGTCGATCGCGGTGCGCTTGCAGATATGTCAGCATATCGCTCATCGACATATGGACTCGCCCGGCAGGCCCCAGGGCCACGGGATTGTCTGTCGGACGTCCAGGCCCGACCGGCAAAGGCTTACGGGTGTGGCCATTGACGGCGTGCCCCAGAGGCTGATCCACCTGCCCAGGACGGCCCGGCGCCCCGAACCCCGCACTTGTGATGCCCAGAGGTGTGAACAGCTCTGCCTGGATGAGGGTTTCCCAGCTTTTACCCGTCAGTTGCTCCAGAAGGGTCCCGGCAATGATATAGCCATTATTGGCATAAACGTTTTGTGCGCCTACGGGGCCAACCGGCTTCTGTTTCAACGCCGTCAGTGCCCATTTGCGCCGCTCCGCCCGGGGGTCAGGCAGGGGATCACGGCTGTAGAAAACCGTGTTTATCCCGTCGAGATTGGGCTGAAGCCCCGCACGGTGGCTCAGAAGATGCAAGAGGGTGGCGTCACGATAAGCCGTCGGGACGGGACGGCCGTTCTCATCCAGCACGTCGCCCACCTTGGTCGTCCATTTGAGTACACCGGCGTCGACCAGACGCGCGCACAGGGTCGCCGTCATCGACTTGGTGATCGAGCCCCAGTGCCATTGGTCTTCCATCTGCACGGCAATCTCGTCGTCACTGGAGCGCGCACCGGCTGCGAAGATCTCGGTTTGCGCGCCACGTGCCCACGCGGCCGCCATGGCGGGCGTATAGGCTGCGAGCCGCTTGTCGTTCAGCAACTCACGCGTCAGAGGCGGATGGACGGCTTCTGGTGCCGCTTCGGCCACCTCGCCGCGCGTGAAGCGAAGCGGCAGAGGGGCACCTTGGGTAAACGTGCCGTCGACATGGCGCTCATCCGTCAGCACGCCCTCGAAGGTCGCCTTGATCGCTGCAAAAGTCAGTTTGATGCGCTCGTCCTCAATGGAGGCGCTGGAGGCCGGGATGCGCGCATTTCCCTGATCAACACTGAAAAGGGTCGCGCCCTTGGCGTCTATCTCCAGCCGCAGGGTCAGACGCACCATCCCCGCCTCAAGCACGCCCGTCCAGCGTCCATAGAACGGGCTGTCGGCCGCTAGGGCGCCTGTGCCCGCCATCAGACCAAAAGCGGTCATGAGCGTTTGCATCTGACGGCGTGTCATCATCGGAAATCCTCCCCTGTGCGTACCAAGCATAGTGAATTGCGGCATCAGGTCGCTACTGAAATAATTGTAATGCAGCGGCTTGCGACAAGGGCTAAACTCTCACCATGAACACGAAGGCTGATCTTATCATCGTAGGCGCCGGTATGGCCGGTATGACCGCGGCTCTGGCTCTGGCCAAGGGCGGACTTAAACCGGTTCTAATCGAGCGGCAGCCTTTGTCCGAACAGGTAGAGCCAAGCTTCGATGGTCGCGCCTCGGCCATCGCCTACTCCTGTTTCCGGCAATGGCAGGCCTTAGGCGTTGGCGACGCGCTGGAGCCTTTGGCTTGCCGCATGGACGAGATCATGGTCACGGATGCCCATCTGCCCGGCGCATCAACTCAGAGACCCTCCCCCTTCTTTCTGCATTTCAATGCCGGCGAGATATCCGACCGCTCAGGCAATGAACCGCTGGGCTATATGCTCGAAAACCGCCATATCCGTGCGGTACTATATGAAGCTGTCCAAAAGGCCGGTATTCGCGTCATCTGCCCGGCCAGTGTGACGGGCATCGAAGAAACGACGACCCACATTGATCTGACACTCTCCACGGGTGAGACCTTGTGCGCCCCCGTCGCTGTGGCCGCAGAAGGCAGAAAGTCGGGGCTGCGCGAACATGCGGGCATCCGCACCATACGCCGGGATTATGGCCAAAGCGCCGTTGTTGCCACCGTCAAGATGCAATACCCGCATAACCATGTGGCATACGAGTATTTCCTGTCGTCAGGCCCCTTCGCCATACTGCCACTGACCGAAAATCGCGCCTGTCTGGTCTGGTCGGAAAGTCATGCCAAGGCCAAGGCGTTACTTGAGGTGCGACCCGAACTGTTCCATGCCCACCTGATGCAGCGTTTCGGTGATTTTCTGGGCGAGATCGAGCTTACAGGCCCGAAATTCATCTATCCGCTGTCGATGGCGCTGGCCGAGCACATGTATCGGGGACGTATCGCGCTTTTGGGGGACGCGGCGCACGGCATCCACCCCATTGCCGGTCAGGGGCTTAACCTTGGCCTCAAAGACGCCGCTGCCCTTGCCGAGGTTATCATCGAAGCGGCGCGGCTTGGCGAAGACCTTGGCTCGGAACTGGTACTTGAACGTTATGCCCAGTGGCGGCGCTTTGAAAATGTCTCAACATCGATGATCATGGATGCCTTCGTGCACCTGTTCTCAAATAACAATCCGCTGGTGCGCCCGCTGCGCGATCTGGGTATGGGGATTGTCAACAATATCGCTCCCGCGCGGCGCTTCTTCATGGAGGATGCCGGCGGTGCGACCGGCGACCTTCCGAAGCTGTTGCGCGGCGAAACCGTTTAGTATCGGGACGACTACCCAAACCGTTTTCAATAAGGCACACGCTTTGATACCTAGAGGTGGGGGAGCGACCCGGTTTTCCTAGGCCTCTGATGTAAACGTCGCCAGAGAGTCTCGCTGCGCACGTCCTTTAAGAGGGGGAGTTTCGCACCCGGATTTCTGTAATATCTGGTACCGAGGGCACAATACCGTGCTTGTATGCCGGGGGTCCGCCACGTCGCGCGCGTCTATCGTCTTGCGATGACGCCAGCCAGCAGGCGTGCTTCAGCCGAGCGCGATGACCCGGCGCGCCAGATGACGACGATGTCGCGATAGGCGTGGTCAGAACGCAGATGGCGGATGGCGACGGAGGAGCGTTCAACCAGTCCGGACTCGACAGCCATTTCGGGCAGGAGCGAGACGCCCAACCCGGCATCGACCATCTGAACCAGTGTGTTGAGCGAGGTGGCCGCAAAGCCGCCATTGAGCGCCTGATTAACGTCACCCGCACCCGGCGCATTCCATTGACAGGCTGCCAGGGCGTGATCACGCAGACAGTGCCCGTCTTCAAGCAGGATCAGCTCCGCCGATTTCAGCGCCTCCGGCTCGATTTCGGCTTGCTGCGATAGCGGATGGTCTTTCGGCATAACGGCCAGTATCTCGTCTTTGCAGATAAAGGCGTGATCAAGCCCGCTCAGATCATAAGGTAAGGCGATGACCGCCGCATCCAGACTGCCGCTTTTCAGTGAACTGATAAGGCGCGAGGTCTGATCTTCGCGCAGGAACAGCCGCAACTGCGGAAACTCCTGACGCAGCTTAAGTAAGGCCTGAGGTAACAAAAACGGCGCAATGGTCGGGATAACGCCCAGACGAAATCGTCCGGCCAGCGGCCGGTTGGCGCCCTTGGCAGCCTCAACCAGATCTTCTGCGCGCGCCAGTATGTCCTCGGCACGGCGCAGCACGTCTTCACCGACGGCGGTCAGGATAACCTGCCCCCGTGAGCGGTCGATCAGGCGCACACCGAGCGCCTTTTCAAGCTCAGCAATGCCGGAAGAGAGGGCGGGTTGCGAAACAAAGGCGGCTTCGGCGGCAGCGACGAAGCTTTTATGCTCATTGAGCAGCTTGAGATACTGGAGCTGGCGCAGGGTCGGTAGCATGACGCCAACATAAGCAATCTTTATTAAAATCGCAAATTTACGACATCGAACTTATGCAAATAGCCCGGTTGGACTAGCGAAAACTTAGATCATCCCTGTCAGGTTTGCCGTGAGGGTGAATGGAGGCGCGCATGACAGACCACTTCGCACAGCAATCGCAGTCGTTTTTGGACTACGCGGAACCGCCAACAGAACCGCTTCTGGCGCGCCCCTTGCCAGAGACAGACACGTCTGCCTCACATGTCTTTCGTTCCAAAACACAGAAGCTTAAGCTTAAACCTAAGCCTTTTGGGGCTCGAAGCGTCGGGCCTGATCGACCAGCATAATCGGCACGCCCGAACGGATCGGGAAGGCCAGACCCGCGGTTGGCGAGAGAAGTTCCTGCGCCGTCTTGTCATAGGTCAGGGGACGGCGCGTAACGGGGCAGACGAGTGCTTCGAGAAGACGCGGGTCAATTTCTGACGTATCGGGAACGGGCGAGTCGCTCGCTGGTGTTTCGATTTCAATTTCGGACATAGACTTTCCCTTAGCTAAACAGCAGCGTCGACAGCTTGCGACGCCCAGCCTTGGTGATGTCGGACATCTGCCCCGCTGCGGCAAAAATCTTGAACAGATAGTCACGCGCTTTCTGGTTTTCCCAGTCGGGTTCGGCCTTGATGATAGCCAGAAGCTCATCAATCGCCGCGGGCAGTTCGCCCTGCCCCGCAAGACCGCGCGCCAGATCGTAACGGGCCGCATGATCAGCGGGGTCTGCGGCCAGACGCGCGCGCAATCCGTCCAGTTGCGTCGGTGCACCGTCCGCCAGTTCGAGTGCGGCCCGCAAGCCCTGAATATCGGCATCCTTGGCATCAGCCGGTGCCTGATCGAGGACGGCCTTCGCCTGTTCGGGCTGTCCGACCTTCATATACATCTTCGCCACACCGGCGATGGCTTTCAGGTTTTGCGGGTCCTGATCCAGCACGAAGGAATAGGCCTCCATCGCGCCGCCCAGATCCCCCTGCTCCATCGACTGCGCCGCCAGCGCCAGCGCGTCTTCGATTGATGGCGCCCCGTCGTCACCACCGACGCCCAGTTTTTCGATAAAAGCCTTTAGCTCCGATTCCGGCTTGGCGCCCATGAAGCCATCCACGGGCCGGCCACCGACAAAAGCATAGACAGTGGGGATCGACTGCACGCGCAACTGACCGGCAATGGCGGGGTTCTTGTCCACATCGATCTTTACAAGCTTCACCTTGCCGTTGGCCTCAGTGACAACCTTTTCCAGCGCGGGACCCAGCTGGCGGCAGGGCCCGCACCAGGTCGCCCAGAAATCGACGATGACGGGAACCGTCTGCGAAGCTTCGAGCACATCGGTCACGAAAGTCGCGTCGGAGCCGTCGATAATATGGGGGCTTAAGGCCATGATCTGCTCAACCTTTATTCTGTGACATCTTCCTACTCAGGATGGGAAGCCAACGCAATCGGCGCAAGGCGTCGCGCCTGAATTATTCCGGTGAGGGCTCTCTGGCGGGCTCGCCGGGCGCTTCGCCCAAAGGCTCCGGGTCGCGGAAGGATTTGAGCGGCAGTTCCGGGATCAGGCCGGTCGCCAAAAGCCCCAGAATCGACACTAAAAACCCGGCAAACATTACGCCTTTGATGGCGTCAGAGATCGTATCGCGCACGACCGGATCGAGCGGTGCTCGTGCGCCGCCGCCATGAACAGACATTTCTGTCTGACTGGCCAGCGCCATGCGTTCCAGTTCGGCGAGAGACAGGACCTGTTCATGCGCCGAACTGGCTTTCGGAGCCATAACCATCAGATTGTGGGTGAGGACCGCGCCGAAGACCGCCACCCCTATGGTAGAGCCGATCTGGCGGAAGAACTGACCGGCGCTGGTCGCCACCCCCAGGTCACGCCGCTCGACGGCGTTTTGTACCGCCAGATTGAACAGGCTTTGCGCTGGCCCGAGACCAATCCCGACCAGGGCCACGCGCCACACGACGTCCCATACCCCGGCGGTATTGGGCATTGTGGCCAGGCACAGAGCGCCGAGCGCCGTCAGGGCCGCCCCGCCCAGCATGATCAGTCGGTACTTTCCGAACTTATGGACCAGAAGACCCGATAAGGTGGCCGAGGCAATCAGCCCCACGGTCAGCGGCATCAGGGCCAGCCCCGAGGTTGTAGCCGATAGGCCGAGCGCCAGTTGCATCAGCAGCGGCAGGAAGGAGACCAGGCCCATAAAGGCCATGAAGATCAGCACCGAAGCCAGATTGGCGCTGGCGAAGGTGCGGTTACGGAACAAAGACAGGGAAAGTATGGGGTTTTCGACCCTGGCCTCGACAATCAGAAAGACCACCAGCGAAAGGGCCGCACCGAAAAACAGGCCCATCACCACCGGCGAGGTCCAGCCGTCTGTGCCGCCGAGACTTAGGCCCAGCAGGAAGGGCAGGAAGGTTGCCAAGAGAAGGATCGCCCCGGCAAAGTCGATCTTGCCGCCCGTGCGATGCAGGAGCTTCGGCGTTTTGACCAGAATCATGAACAGGGCCAGCCCAGCCAGCGGCAGGTTGATATAAAAGACCCAGCGCCAGCCCGCTATGGGCAGACCGAACAGGTAGACCGTACCCATATCGGTAAAGAAGCCGCCGATCAGCGGACCTACCACGCTCGCAACACCAAAGGTCGCGCCGAACAACCCACCCAGCTTGGCACGTTCACGCGGCGGGTAGAGGTCGGCGATCACCGCAAAGGCCGAGGTCATCAGCGCCGCGCCACCCAGCCCCTGAATGGCCCGAAAGACGATCAGTTGCACCATACCGCCGCCCAGTACGGGCAGGTCGCCAAATTCTCCGGCCATACCGCACAGGCCTGACCCGATAATGAAAATGATGACGCCGATGACCAGAATCGGTTTGCGGCCATAGATGTCCGACAGCTTGCCATAGATCGGCACCATGACGGTCGAGGCCAGTAGATAGGCCGTCGTCACCCACGCGTAGAGATCAAGCCCGGAGAGATGTGCCACGATGCGGGGCATGGCCGTGGAGACGATGGTCTGATCCAGAGCTGACAGCAGGAAGACGATCATCAGCGCAATGACTGTGACCCGGCGCTCGGCAGGCGTAAAGGTTTGCGGCGTGTCCATGCGGTCCTCTTAAGGGTCTTGACCGCACCTTACCGGTAGTCTCAGCGATCGCGCTACTGCAATCGTTTCGGCGCACTGACAAAACACGCCAGCGCCTTATGCGCCGCGGCCTCTGTCGTGAGGGATGGAGAGCGCAGGCGGTCGTGAAAACGGGGGCGCTCACGCCATCCCTTCAACGGCGAGGCTAGGATATCAAGAAACACCAGACCCGCAAAAACCGGCTCGTGCCCAGGCAGGATCAGCTTCGGGCTATCAAGTCTTATCCGCGCCATCAGATGCCAGGTATCGGGGCCATCCCCGCTGTCATCGCGCACGACTGTTAAGTCCTCAAAATCATCGGGGGTAAACTGCCGCTCCAAACGGTGCCGTCCGCGCGCCACGGTCAGGGTTAAACACCCCGGCCGGATCTCCCATTGTTCATCCGGAGACAGAGCGCCAAACACCATAAAGGCCAGCCCGACCGACAGCCCGCCGGCCATAATGAAACCGAAGAACAGGCTGAACACAGAGAGAGGCCAAAGACCCCGCCCCAGTTCGACGACAACCATCACACAGGCAAACAAGCCAACGCCGGTCAGCATCCATCGGATAAAGGTTGGCATGGGTCCGCCGAGACGGATCACCTCATCCGGAGCTTCAGAGCTTTGTGCATCCATGCCTTTTCATAACATGGATCGGTGAAGCAACCGCGACCAAACGCGGTTAATCAGCCCTGCAGATCTAACGAATAGCCGGCGGAACGCACGGTACGGATCGGGTCATAGTCGGTATCGGCATTGAGCGCCTTACGCAAACGACCGATATGCACATCGACCGTGCGGGCTTCGACATAGACATCATTCCCCCACACCGCATCAAGGAGCTGTTCGCGGCTGAAGACGCGCTTGGGATGCTGCATGAGATAGTCGAGCAGCTTATATTCCGTTGGCCCCAGATGCACGTCGCGGCCCGAACGTTGTACACGGTGCGACAGGCGATCAATGACGATTTCGCCAAACGTGACGCGGTCTTCCGAAAGTCCCGGACGGATGCGGCGCAAGACGGCGCGGATGCGTGCGACCAGTTCGACCATCGAAAACGGTTTGATCACATAGTCGTCGGCACCCGTATCAAGGCCCCGGATACGATCGGTTTCCTCCGAGCGCGCCGTCAGCATGACGATGGGCAGGTTGCGGGTCTCTGTCTGTGCACGCAGACGGCGCGTCACTTCGATACCCGACACCTTCGGCATCATCCAGTCGCAGACCAGAAGGTCCGGCTGACGCTCATTAATCATCATGAGGGCTTCGTCACCATCAATGGCAACCCCTACCTCATAGCCCTCTTTTTCGAGGTTATACTGCAGAAGCGTGGACAGGGCGTCTTCGTCTTCGGCGATAATGATGTAGGGTTTTACGCTCATGACTGTTCCTGATAGCCCCTATAGGGTGGACATTTTCGGGCGATCCTCGACATAGTCTTCGCCCGTGATTTCGTAATGGATGTGTTCGGCCATATTGGTCGCGTGATCACCGATCCGCTCCAGATTCTTGGCCATAAAGAGAATGTGAGTACACGCCGAAATCGTGCGCGGATCCCCCATCATGTAGGTCAGAAGTTCGCGGAACAGCGCGTTATAATGCTCGTCCACCTCGGTGTCCGACGACCAGACGGCCATGGCCATTTCGAGCTTGCCGGACTTATAGGCATCAAGCACATCACGCAGGCGCGACGACACCAGCTTGCCCATACGCTCAATCGATCGTGTCAACGGCGACATAGGCTCGGCCTCGGCGATCACCAGCGAGCGCTTGGCGATATTCTTTGCCAGATCACCCGTACGCTCCAGCGAGGTGGCAATCTTCATGGCCGCCACCGTCTTGCGCAGATCCGCCGCCATGGGTTGCCGCAGAGCGATCAGACGGATGCACTTGCGTTCAACATCGCGTTCCAGCTCATCGAGCTTGCGGTCGCGTTCAATGACGCTCTGCGCCAAAGCCACATCACGGCGCGCCACGGCTTCGACCGCGTCGGCGACCTGAGCTTCGGCAAGCCCGCCCATCAGCATCACTTCCGCGCTGAGTTGGTCGAGTTCTTCGCCGTAGGTTCTGACGATGTGATTGTTCATGGCGCAAAGTTCCTTAGCGAAAGCCCATATGTTGAATTTGTGACAAGCTTATTACACCATGCCGCCTACAGCGGCAAAACTGTCATTTTTCGCTTAGCGCGCGTTCACAAACCCTATGGCCGCGCTTTCTTTGTAGCGGCCAGGCTGTGGGAAGCAGGCGGTAAAGCTGGTGTAGGTCTCGACCGGTCCGGTCGGGGCGACATCAAGCCCGCCGTAGGGCAGAAGGTCTTTGTCGTCGAGCGAAGACGGTTTCGCCACGGATTCGACCCCCAGCGCGCCGCGGTGGCGATTGATGATGTGCTTGACGATGGCCAGCCCCAGCCCTGTGCCCAGCCTGTCACCTGATTTCTGGCCCTCAACCCGGTAGAAGCGCTCGGCCAGTCGCGGCAAAAATTCGCGACGGATGCCCGGTCCGCGATCGGTAACGCGCACAACCGTATACCAGGATCCGCGCTGATCAGGCCTTAAGAGCACCAGTTTGGCCGCTGACGGATCGCGCGCACCAAACGCCTCTTCCAGGGTGCAGTCATTGAAAACTTCGATCTCTATGGTCGAACCAGCCGGAGCGTATTTGAGCGCATTGTCAGAAAGGTTCTGCACCACCTGCAACACCTGATCGCGATCAGCCGTCAGGGAATACTCACCCGGTGGCGGCGCCTTGAGCGAAAGCCCGACACCTTTTTCCTGAGCCAAAATGCTAAGGCTATCCATCACGTCACGGGCGCAAAGCGAGACGTCCGCTTCCCCCGACGGCGGCACGTGTTCGTTCATCTCAATGCGGCTAAGAGACAGAAGGTCCTGTATCAAACGCCCCATGCGATCGGCCTGCGACGCCATGATGTTGAGGAATTTGTCGCGCGCTTTAATATCGTCCTTCGCATGGCCGCGCAGGGTTTCGATAAACCCTGTCAGAGAGGCCAGTGGTGTGCGCAACTCGTGCGAAGCATTGGCAAGGAAATCAGCGCGCATCCGCTCAATGCGACGGATGTCGGTCTCGTCGCGGATGACGAGCAGCGCCAGACGCCTCAGCCCGCCTTCGGCGACCGGCAGAGGTGAGGTCCAGGCGCGCCAGAACTTATCCTGAGCGCCGGAGGTTTCAAAGACGGTGTCGCGCTCCATATTGCCAAACAGAGCCTCATCGACCGCCTCCAGCACCTCGGGATACCGCAGAGACGAGACGAGCAGACCGCCTTCCTTGGCGATGCCAAAAGCTTCGACGGCGGCCTTATTGGCAAAGACGATCCAGCGCCCGGCGATGTCATTGGGCTCAATCCCGGACACGATCATGACAGGATCAGGGATGGCGCGCAGCACCTCCTGAAAGCTAGGCCCCTCCGGCTGAACGCGTGTGCGCTCCGGAACCGGCAAAGCATCCGGGACGACGGCGTTTTTGAGCCTCTGCAACTCGCTATAGGTCATAAACAGGCTGACAGCCAAAACACCGACGGCGACCCATACCAGCCACTGCGCACCCGGTGCCATCAGGGCGAGCGCAATCAGGACCAGAAGGCCCAGAACAAGAGGCAGAAAGATGCGCTTGCGGGGTTGCGCCGCCATATATGTCGGCTCCTGATATGTCGGCGCCCATAAGACCCCGGCGTGCGTTAACAACCTGTTATCCATCAAAGGCCTCCGCCCCGGTTTTTATGGGCAGGACCTAAGCCGATTTGAAGACAGGGGCGTGACAGGCCGGTTAAAAAGCGAAACGGATTGTCCGGACGCTGCTCGTTATCCTAAGGACGGGTCTGACCGCTGCCGCGCACCACGTATTTGAAGGTGGTCAGCTGTTCGGCCCCAACAGGGCCACGGGCGTGCATCCTTCCCGTAGCAATGCCAATTTCCGCCCCAAGTCCGAACTCCCCGCCGTCGGCAAACTGCGTGGAGGCGTTCCAGATGACGATGGCGGAATCGACTTCGTTTAGGAAGGCTTCGGCGGCTTGCGGGTCTTCGGTGATAATGGCCTCGGTGTGCTGCGTGCCATAGGTGCGGATATGCGCGACCGCCTCACTAAGCCCATTGACCACCCGCACCGCCAGGATCTTGTCGAGATATTCGGTGCGCCAGTCGTCATCGCTTGCCGCTGCCATCGGCTGGATGGCGCGTGCCGCCTCGTCGCCGCGCAGTTCACAGCCTTTCTCGATCAGGGCCAGAGCGATACGTGGCAACAGGGTTTCGGCCACCGCCTTATCGATCAGCAAGGTTTCGGTCGCCCCACACACCGACACGCGGCGCATTTTGGCATTCAGCACGATAGAGACCGCCTTGTCCGCATCGGCCTCGGCGTGGACATAGGTGTGGTTCAGACCTTCGAGGTGAGCCAGAACCGGCACACGCGCTTCGGCCTGTACCCGTGCCACGAGCGATTTGCCTCCGCGCGGAATGATCAGATTGACCGCATCATTGAGCCCCCCCAGCAGCAAGCCCACGGCGTCACGATCAGCGGTCGGCACCAGTTGAACGGCGGCAGGAAGTTCGGCCTCGGCAAAAGCCTTCTCAAAGGCAACGAAGATGGCTTTGGCCGAGTTCAATGCCTCAGACCCGGTACGCAGGATAGCCCCGTTGGAGGAGCGGATACAAAGAGCCGCCGCATCGGCGGTCACGTTCGGCCGTGATTCATAGATGATGCCGATAACGCCGATGGGCGTGGACACGCGCGCAATATCGAGCCCATTCGGCCGTTCCCAGCGCGCCAGTTCCTTACCCACAGGATCGGGCAGAGCCGCCACGTCTTCTAGCCCCCTGGCCATGGCTTCGACGCGATCCGGATTGAGTACCAGACGCTCGACCATGGCGCTGGACAGACCCTTCTGTGACGCCGCCTCCACATCGGCCGCGTTGGCGCTCAAAATAGCGTCTCGCTGCGCGCGGATATGTTTCGCGGCACTAAGGATCAGCTGCGTGCGCGCCTCCGGACCCGCCAGACGCAAGCCTTCCGCCCCGGCCTTGGCCTTGGCGGCCAGATCGGTCATCAGTTGGGTGAGGGTGAGGTTACCGGAAGTGTCCATTGCCTTATCCTGTGTGAACTTACTGGGTCACGCTGTAGATTACCGCGGTTGCATCATCCGCCGTCGCCAAAATTCGTTCGTATGAGTGCGCATCAAAACCGGGCCGTTGCATTAAAGCATCAAGCCAGTAAGTCACTCCCCTTGCACCCGATGGCAGCGTTATCTTTTGCGGAGCGTTCACAGGATGCAACCCGGAGCGTTTAATCAATGCCCCCCGCTTACAATACACATGATAGAACCGCTTATCCTTCCACGGGCCCTTAGCCTTAACGGTTGCTTCAAGTGTTACCTTTTCTACATCCGCCCATTTGAAAGCCAGCCCCAAAACGCCATCTTCCTTTTCGCCAAGCATGGACGTCTCAAAGCCATCGGATAGCACCGTAACAGAGATTGGATGTAGACGCTCCGCAGACTTTCGCCACCAGAAAAGGCTTTGCAGAGACAGGAAGAGAAAAAGGACTACCAATCCTAAAATATGAACTTCTGACATTCCACACCCCTTCAGACCATCACCAGATCGTCACGGTGAATGACCTCATCTCCTGAGGTGTAGCCCAGGAGAGCTTCAATCTCTTTGCTGGCGCGCCCCTTGATGCTGGCGATATCATCGGAGCTATAGGCCGCGATACCACGCGCCAGTTCGCGCCCGTCGTGCAGGACCGATACGCTGTCGCCCTTATCAAAGACGCCCGCGACCGAGCTGATGCCCGAAGGTAGAAGCGATTTTCCCAAAGCCAGCGCGTTAGCGGCCCCGGCATCGATATGGATTTGCCCTGCAGGCACCACCGTCCCGGCGATCCACGCCTTATAGGCCGCCCCCGACGAAGCCTGAGCCACAAACAGGGTGTAGCGTGCGCCCTGCCCCAGCGCCGAAAGAGGCCGAAGGCCCTGACCGTTCATGATGGTGGTCGAACATCCCGCCGCACCGGCGATGCGGGCTGCGGCAATCTTGGTAGCCATGCCGCCTGTGCCGACGCCGGCGGCCGCATTGGCTCCCCCGGCCATGGCCTCGATATCCGGCGTGATGGTTTCGACCACGCCGATATGTTCCGCTGACGGATTGTTACGCGGATCAGCGGTGTAGAGCCCGTCAATATCCGACAGCAGCACCAGTGCCTCAGACCGCACCAGCATGGCCGCGCGCGCCGCCAGCCGGTCATTGTCGCCATAGCGGATTTCTTCGGTCGCCACGGTGTCATTCTCATTGACGATCGGCACGACGCCCAGCTTGAGCAGGGTGTCCGCCGTTTCGCGCGCATTAAGCCAGCGACGGCGGCGCTCGGTGTCTTCACGCGTCAAAAGAACCTGCGCGACCTTGATCCCATGTTCAGAAAAGACCTCGTCCCAGGCACGCATCAGGATCGGCTGCCCGGCGGCGGCCGCCGCCTGTTTACGATCAAGCGGCAATTGCCTTGTGTTAAGCCCCAGATAACGCCGGCCGAGAGCGCCCGCTCCGGAGGAGACGATCATCACCTCCACACCGGCCTTGCGCAATCGCGCCACATCCTCGGCCAGACCGCGCATCCACAGCGTGTTGGCCGCGCCCGTTTGCGGATTGACGATCAGGGCCGAGCCGACCTTCAGGGTCACGCGCTTCGCCTGCGCGATATGCGCCGGAAAGTCCGATTTTATAGCCGCGACCGTCATGGAAAGTCTTTTCTCAGGCGTCTGAAAATGATAGGCCCGCCGCGAGCTTTTTATCGCGGGCGAAACCCTTGCGCCTATTAGCGGACAATCCCTTGTTGAAGCAAGAAGGGTTTGAATGCTTTTAAGAAATGGTAACAAAATGAACTATATCGGCACGCGCGGTTTCAAAGATCAACGCAGTTTTGCGGGCGCTCTGCTCGACGGTCTGGCCCCCGACGGCGGGCTTTATGTACCGCAGGCATGGCCGACACCGGATTTCGATCTGTCTGGCGTGTCAAAGGGCGGCTATGCCGACCTGACGGTAAAACTACTCAAGCTGTTTGGCGTGGACGTTCTGGGCGATCAGGCGGTCAAGGCGGCAGCTCAGCGCACCGAGGACGCCTTTCTGCGCGACGGGGCCGTGCCGCTGACGCGGCTGGAAGACGATCTCTATCTGCTCGAGCTCTATCACGGTCCGACCCACGCCTTCAAAGACATGGCCATGCAGATGATGGCGCCCCTGACCGATGCCGCCCTTTCACAGCGCGGCGAAAAACTGACCCTGGTGACGGCCACCTCCGGCGATACCGGTGCAGCCGCTGTGCGCGCCTTTGCAGGTTCTGAACACGTCAAGCTGATCGTTTTTCATCCGCTCGGCCGCGTCTCACCCGTACAGCGTCTTCAGATGACGACGGTTCAGGCCGATAATGTGCTCAATGTCGGGGTAAACGGCGATTTCGACGACTGCCAGAAGATCGTCAAGGCGCTGCTGTCTGAGCCTTCCTTGAAAGCACAGGGCCTGATCTCCTCGGTGAATTCGATCAACTGGGGCCGCCTGTTGGGGCAGGTCCCCTACTATCTGGCCGCCGCTGCTCATTCGGGCCTCAACACGCCGGAATTTATCGTGCCGACCGGCAATTTCGGTGACGCCTTCGCCGGATGGGTGGCGCGTCAGATCGGCGGGAATGTCGGTCACCTGCACGCTGCCGTAAACCGCAACGATGCCCTTAATCAGGCCATCAATAACGGCCGCTATGTGCGCCGTCAGGCCGTCGAGACGGCCTCGGTCTCAATGGACGTGCAGGCACCGTCAAACTTTGAGCGGCTGGTCTTTGAAGCCTCCGGCCGTGACGCGGACGCAACGCGCAACCTGTTCGATGCCTTTGGACAGTCCGGTGAAGTGGCATTGTCCGGTAATCTGCAAGAGGCCCTGAAATCTGAAGTTTCGGCCTCGAGCGTCTCTGAAGACGAGACCAAGGCCACCATCAAACTGGCCTATGAGCGCTGGGGTCAGGTCATCTGCCCGCATACCGCCGTGGCGCTTTCGGCGGCCCTGACTCGACGCGAAGCTGGCGAAGGCACGGGCGGACAGATCGTTTTGGCCACAGCGCACGCCGCCAAGTTCCCGGCCTTTGTGACCGAGGCGCTGGGCTTTGAGCCCAAGGCCCCGGACGCCATCACCGATCTTTATGGGCTGACCGAAACCCTGACCGAAATGCCAGCAGACATCACCGCGGCCGTCACGACCGTTAAGGCCTTTATTGAGTGGATAGATTAGTCAGGCGCAAAAAGCCCGCGGCCGCGCATCCATCGCTGCACCGCCTCATCACGAGTGAAGGAAGACCGTCAGGCGAGGCCCGGCGGTCTTTTTTTCAAACCTTTGGCCCTCACCCGGCGAAAGGCTTTTTTTAAGCATTTGCGCTATCCCTGAGCAGAAGCGTTTAGGGAGCGGCCTATGAGTGGCGAGACGATTTGTAGCGGCTGTCGCGACGGGACAGGCTTTGAGCTACCGATAACCATGGCGTTCCAACCGATTGTCGATGTGGTCAGGAACGGTTTTTGCCCAGGAAGCCCTTGTTCGGGGCGTAAATGGTGAGGGAGCCGGGTTCATACTGGATCAGGTTTCAGATCAAAATCGCTACGCGTTTGATCAGTCTTGTCGTGTCAAGGCCATTGAGCTGGCGGCGCAGTGGGATAGTACTCACGAGGGCGAACGGCTCTCGATTAACTTTTTGCCAAATGCCGTCTATGAACCGCGCGCCTGCATTCGGCTGACCTTGGCGACCGCTATGCGGTTCAGTTTTCCGCTAAATCGGATCATTTTCGAATTCACCGAAACTGAAAAGCTCGATACGAACCACCTCCTCAATATATTGAGATCGTACCGGGCCATGGGTTTTATGACCGCCATTGATGATTTTGGCTCTGGCTACGCGGGTTTGAGCCTCCTCTCAAACTTTCAGCCTGACCTCGTCAAAATTGACATGGAGCTGATCCGCAACATCGACAAAGACCGAACCAAACGCATCATTCTGGCAAACACGCTTCGCATGCTTCACGACCTTGACGTCAAGGTCATTTGCGAGGGCGTGGAGACAGCGGAAGAATTCGAGGTCTTACGCGACATGGGGGTTAGCCTCATTCAGGGATATTACCTGGGCAAGCCCTCCCTAAGGCAGCCCTTATCATCCAACTGGCCACAGCCTGCCGCCGCGCCCCTTCAAACAAAGGGCTTTGGTTGAGACGCCGAGACGCAAGGGGCGGCGCCCACTGAGCTTGCGATCGCTCTTGTAACGGCATTTTCGTAACACCACCGTCTGTGTAAAATGCGGGTTGAAACCGCATATGGCCCGGCATGTGTCATTCACTCAGCGCAGCGACAGTCCTTTGATCTCTAAAAGCAACCGAAGGCGAAACGGGTCGTGTCCCACCGGGTGGTGTAATTGGGTAAGAGCGAAGCGCTAGGCTCGCGGCCCCATTCAAGGGCCAGGCGAGCCTGAAGCGTCGCGGGTTGGTCATCAGTGATTTTCGGATATGGTTTGGGTTCCTACACTCATTCCAGAGACGAAAGAACCACCGATGACCAAAGAGATGATGGCCCTGAAAGGGCTTGTTGAAAAGACCTCCGACAGCGATTTGTTGCGTGAGATGATAGGTTTTGCCGCCGAGCGCCTGATGGCAATGGAGGTCGGCACTGTGACCGGCGCGGCTTACCACGAGAAGAGCGGCGAACGTATGGTCCAGCGCAACGGCTATCGCGATCGGGATTGGGAAACACGCGCCGGCACGGTCGAACTGCGTATTCCGAAACTTCGCAAAGGCAGTTATTTCCCGAGCTTTCTGGAGCCACGGCGCATGGCCGAGAAGGCACTGACTGCCGTTATCCAGGAAGCTTACGTTCAGGGCATCTCGACGCGGTCTATCGACGACCTGGTCAAGGCCATGGGCATGAGCGGCATCTCGAAAAGCCAGGTCAGCCGCCTTTGTGAGGAAATCGATGAGCGCGTGAAGGCGTTTCTCGATCGTCCGATCGAGGGGGAATGGCCTTATATCTGGATCGATGCCACCTACCTGAAAGTTCGCCGTGGGGCCCGGACTGTCTCCGTCGCCGTCATCATCGCTGTGGGCGTCAATACCGACGGCCGCCGGGAGGTTCTTGGCATGGAGGTCGGCACGTCAGAAGCTGAACCGATCTGGGCAGAGTTCTTACGCAACCTGACCCGTCGTGGTCTGCGCGGCGTCAAGCTGGTCGTCTCCGATGCACATATCGGGATCAAAGGCGCGGTATCGAAGGTTTTGAACGCCACCTGGCAGCGGTGCCGCGTACACTTCATGCGCAATGTCTGCGCCCATGCAGGCAAGAGTGGCCGCCGGGTCGTCTCGGCCTTCATCGGTACCGCCTTCGCTCAGGAAACGCCTGAAGCCGCCAGCGCACAATGGCGAAACGTCGCCGATCAGCTCAGGCCCAAAATGCCAAAGCTGGCAACGATCATGGACGAGGCTGAGCATGACGTCCTGGCCTACATGACCTTCCCAAAGGAGCACCGCATCAAGCTTCACAGCACAAACCCGATTGAGCGTCTCAATGGCGAAATCAAGCGCCGTTGCGATGTCGTGGGCATCTTCCCGAACGACGATGCCATTATCCGCCTCGTGGGCGCCATCTTGCTGGAGCAGAACGACGAGTGGACGGTTCAACGCGGCCGCTACATCACCCTTGAAACCATCGCACAACTCAGCGATGATCCCGTTCTCAGCATGCCAGCCGTGGCAAGCTGACGAAAATCCGGACCCGTCCGGAAACCACTGATGCCTAGCGCTCAGTTACACCACGTCACGGGACACGATCGCGAAACGCATTAAGGTCTTTTTGAACAATCTTCACTACTCCCGGTCCGGGGACTAAATAGTTACCGCATAAGCAACCCGAAAGAGGTGGTGTAGCGACGTGGCCAGGGCACTTATCATCGAAGACAGTCCGATCCAGTCCAGGATAATTGGACGGATGATCACATCACTGGGCTTCGACGTCCATTATGCGCAAAATCTGACTAAGGCATCCGGACTTTTGAGAACCTTGAAGGTCGATGCCGTCTTTCTCGACATCTTTGTAGGCGACCACAACGCCCTTCAGTTTGTTGACACGCTCCGAAAGCTTGCCCCCCTGGCGGTATTTGTCCTCATGACGGCCGGCTCAGAAACGGAGTGTGTTGAGGTCACGCTCTCCAAGGCGAGGCTCGCGCGTGCCGATTTCGTACTCAAAAAGCCTTTCAACCCCTCAGATATCGAAGCCATATTTGCGCGGACATTTGACACAAGTGCCGGGCTCAAACGTCGCAAACACATTCTTGTCATAGAAGATAGCGCGCCGATCAGAACCATCTGTGAACGTGTTCTGGCCTCCATCGGATATAGGGTCACTATCAGTGAGACCATGGAGGACGCCTTTGCCAATGTGGATATCGCACACGTCGACCTCGTTTTATGCGACATGTTCATGCCGGGCATGGGCGGGTTTAAAGGCATCCGTTCGATCCGGAGAACCTGGCCGAAGGTTCCGGTGATTGCCATGTCTGCCGGCATCGATCAGGCGGTAAAAAATCACGATGTGCTGGCGGCAACGGCCAAGCTTGGCGTAAACGCGCAACTCAGAAAGCCCTTCGAGGCATTTGACCTCGTCGAGGTCGTGGCGGCGGTCCTCGATGAAACCCACACGCTAGAGGTCGTTTAACGCCGCTCGCCGCCGCGCTGATGCACCCTCGCGCCGCTTGACCTTGCACCAAACGCGCTTATCAGGGCGCGACGGTCGCTCTGTTTTAACGTCAGGCCACTTTTGCAGCGACCCGATCCGCGTTCGAAACATTGAGTTCATTAAGAGCGACAGGTTTGCCAAACAGATACCCTTGCATGGTATCACAGTGCTCTGTTCTCAGGATTTCAAACTGCTGTTCAGTCTCAACCCCTTCAGCGGTCGAGACGATCCCAAGACTTGAACACATTCCCGAAACCGCTCGAATAATGGCCAGAGACTCAGATCGCTGACCGAGATCGCGCACAAACGACTGGTCGATCTTTATCTTGTCGAACGGAAATGCGCTTATGTAGCTGAAAGACGAATAGCCCGTTCCGAAATCATCCAAAGAGATACGTACCCCTAAGGCTTTAAGGGCACGCAAGATCTTGAGAGCTTCCCCCGCATCACCGATCATCACGCCCTCGGTAATCTCAATCTCGAGCCGGTTGGGGTTTATCCGCGAGTCCTGTAACGCCCGGGTCACGACGCTCACAAAGGCGCGTGAGCGAAACTGTACCGGCGAAACGTTCACCGCGATCGTCGTGTGTTCGGGTAAAGCGGCCGCATCCTTACAGGCTTTACGAATGACCCACGATCCGATTTCCTCGATAATGCCCGTTTCTTCGGCCACCGGAATAAACTCATTGGGCGAAACAATGCCGCGCACCGGAGATTGCCAGCGCAATAAGGCTTCGTAGCCGCACACCCGTGCAGACTTCACACAAAAGATCGGCTGATAAACAAGGAAAAACTCGCGGCTTTGCGCAGCCTTTCGCAGATCCGCCTCAATTTGTTGCCTTTCCAGATAGGTTTCATGAAGTTTCGCATCGTAGACGGCAATATCGTTGCGACCGCTCCTTTTTGCCGCGTACAAGGCCTGATCGGCATGTCGCATCAAATCAATCGGGGCGGCATGAGGATCGTCGATAAACTCGATACCCACACTCGCTCCGATCACAATCTCAAGCCCATCAATCTCATAAGGTGCGCTTAAGTGGCTCACCAACCGCTTAGCCACCTGGTGCGCGTCGTGATGCGCGCTCACCTTCTCGAGAAGGACCGCAAACTCATCTCCTCCTAAACGGGCCGCCAGGTCCCCTGGTCGCAGCACGTCAACCAGGCGGCGCGCGACCTTTGCTAAAAGCGCATCACCGACGCCATGACCGTAGAGGTCATTGACCGCTTTGAACCGATCAAGATCGAGACTGAGTATGGCGGCCATGGAGCGGGCGCTCGCACGCGCCACCAGGTCTGCCAGACGCTTTTGGAAGAGGTTTCGATTGGCAAGTTCGGTGAGCGCATCAAAATTGGCCATGCGTTCGATAGTGGCCCGTGCGAGGTGCGACTCGGTAATATCGGCAATCACATCGAGGTAGCCTCCGCCCTCAACGCCGGTGCGCGACACCCGCACCGTACGCCCAGACGGCCACACATACTCCCCTTCACTGTGCCCTGTCTTCGGTATGGCCAGGTATTCCAGTAACTGCATCAGGCGCGCATTACTCGCACTCATGCGTCGCCCCGCGGCTTCAAGCGCCTGGACGAGTGACAAACCTCGGGCGTTGTTTGCCTTATCCACGTCGAAAAAGGTCAAATAGGCCCGGTTATACTCACAGATATGACCGTCCCTGTCGTAGAGACATATTCCGTGCGGCAACGTCTCGATCGTCGCTTGAAAGCGTTGACCGTTTTCTCGCAGATCCCGCAAGCTCTGACGAAGTTTTTCGTTTGCCGTTTCAAGCTCGTCCGTCATCAGTTGAGTGGCGCGATCCACCCTTCGACTTTCAAGCTCGTATTCGCCGTAAGCTCTGTCTACAAGGTCGAGGAGCGTGTTCAGGTCCAGTGCACCGGTTTCGTCGGTGGCTTTTTGAAGTTGGCGGTGGAGCAATCTGTGCATCACGCCACCTCCGAAAGGAGTGTAAGACACATGGTCTGATTGTGCAGGCCTGCCGTCGAGTAATCGGGATAGGGCGCAATTTCCCCATAGGAATAAAAGCCAAACTGCAAAGCCGTTGGGCCAAGGCGTTGCCCAACCGCCTCAACTTCATCGAGGGTTCGCTGACCCATCAGGAGGCGTCGGCCGACACAGGACACGGCAAGGCACACTTGCGGCTCCAGTTCAGGATCACGCGCTCTCAGATTCAACAAGGCTTTCTCAATGGCCGCTTCCGCGCCTGAAACAAGATGATTGGGCTGCCCCCTCATAAGGCGCGCGGGCCAGTTTTGCGGAATGCTCCCGGCAAAGGTGAGGGTTTTGGCAGACCTGTCTATGCTCAAAACCGTTCTGACGACTTCTCGCGTGGGATGGTCAGGATCATGGATCTTTAGAGGGAACATAAGGGCCGAGGCCGGGAGCTGGGCGGCTTCCTCACCAAGGTAGGTTTCGTAAAGATCAAGCGCCGGGCCGCCGTCAAGTGCCTCAAGGACGGTCCCCGAAGCGGATGTGACCTCGCGCTCAGGACCAAAAGCCTTCCAGCCACCGCCCGTGGCTGTGCCGACCCTTAATCCCTCACCATAAAAGCCAACAGCGACAATCTCGTTTGATGAAATGTGATCAGAGTTCAAGACGTAGGTTTTCTCAAACGCCGCGCCATCACCGGCAAGCCCGCCTGTGATGATAACCTCTTCACCGACACCCTCAGAAAGCCCCTTGATGAGTGCGGATCCATCTACGTCAAGACCGGGACTGAGAAGGAGAATGTAGCGTAGGTCCTGTCCAAGGAGAGAGGCCGCAAGGCGCTTGCCAGCCTCGTAGGACTGCGCTTTTGTTTGCAGCTCAACAGAGGCTTGGCGCAAGCGAACCTTGTCAAACGAAAGTGCGATGCCGCTCCATCCCTCCTCATCAAGCGACGTCCCCTCGATCAAGGTACCCGTGGTCGTACCTGTGATGATCGCGTCAGGCGCGGCCTGGCACAACCGCGAAAGATGATCGCAAGTGCCTGTAAGGCTGTGCTCAAAGGCCTGTCGGGTACCAAAAAGAAGGATTAACTGAGCCTGAACAAGCGCCTTCAACGACGCCTCATTACCCAGGCAAGCTTCATTTACGCGAAACGACCACACGATAACCACTCCACTGTGAAGTGGCGTTATGCGCGCAAAACTTTATTTGAAACTTAGGAAAATCGGTTAAGACGGGTTAACGCTCCCAAACCCTTTAAGACCAACGATGTCGACCTGCACGACAATCGCACAGCGCCATGCCTCTGGCCGCCTGCACAGACTAGTCCTGCGGCGCGGACACCCGGTAGCCTCTGGCGCGCAGCTTTTCGAGCACACCCCCTTTGCGCAACAATTGGCCTAACGGCAAGACGGCCACCGTCTTACCCGGTTTGTTCAGGGCCTCGCTTACGGCGCTGACGGAATCGGTAATGCTGCGGTTCAGCGTCGCTGTGGCCATTGGCGATCCCGACAGGCACTTCATGAGGACCGAGCCCTGATAGAGGCTGCGTAGGGTAGCTATATCCCCGACGGACCAGGCCTGAGCGGCGCGCGGTGCGCGTTCCATATCGAAGTCGATATCGTCGAGCGTATAGCGCAGACACGCTTGGCTCGCCTCTTCGCTCATGGCATTGACCGCCTTGAACAATGGTCCGCTGTCGTAACGCCCGACGGCGCGAGAAGACACACCGGCCGTGCGCGCCAGACGTTTGATCGTGGTCAGCGGTTCGTTCTCACTTAACCCATGTTTTTGAAGCACCTCACGGCGCAAGCGCGCCCCTGCCCAGACCGGTTTGTCTTTGGCAAAATCCTTTATGGGCACGCCCGCCCGGCGCGCCGTGGCCTCGTACCGGGCATAGAGCTCACCGGGCAAAGCGTCTTTCAGTTTACCACGATCGGGTAAGACCTTGTTGCGCATCAGGGACCATACGTCGCCGGGACCTGTGCTGTTATCGGGCGGCGTGATCAGAGCATTGGCCCCGCGCAGGGCATTTTCGATCCGTGTCGTCTTCCACGCCTGCTTTTTGGGAAACACCGGCAAAACACCGATAATGATGACCTGACTGTCGTCATCCGACACGCGCCACAACGCCGGACCGACCGCGGCCCGGCCACGCACCACGACCTCATCGGCCCAATCCTCCTGCGCAAAGGCGGCAAAGGGCGGGATTAAGGCGCACAGGCTCAAGAGGAGCGGACCAAAGATCACGAAGAGGTGGCGCAACAGGCTCATGGCGGCGAGGATGAACCCATTTGGCAACGGTTTTTTGACAGACCTTCATCGAAACCCCGCGCTAAGACGCCTTCAGCGCCTTAAAAGGCGGCTTACTATGGCCACGCTTAAGACCTTCGTAGCGGATAAGGACGACTGGGTAGCTTCTATCCGAGGTCTAAGGCGCTAAGACGCCAAAAATGCCAGCCTGGACGGTCAGTACCGGCGCAGTCGGAGGTTGGTTGCAAGGACTGCGCCGGAACCGGTAGCGCATCGGAAAATTGATGCATAACGACGATATCTCGATTCGTTCGTATCGCAAGCCGAAAGACCGATGTTTTCAATTTGCGATCACAATATCGTAAAGCGCGCATTGCCGTTAACCACACGTTCACAAAATTGGATAACGGTGTAATCCGAAGAGCGCCCGCTTATACATGAGAAGGCTCGAAGGAGACGACAGAAACTTCACCTGGTTACGGGTTATTCCCATGCTGAGGTCTAAGGCGTTCTGACGCCTGTGGCCCGATTGCGTGTCAGAACCCGACCAGGATCAGATTGGCAGAAATCCGAAGACAGGAAGTCGCCTATGGAAAAACGTAGTGCTGGTTACGAGTTTGAGGCTGACAAAGAAACCGAGAGGCACAGCGCCGCCGTCCTCTTTCACCCCCATTTCTGGTCACAAAGAGACGTCACTGCCCCGCTGATGCGGATCCCGCTGTCTCAGGCTCGGCTCCCAGACTCTGTTCGCGCAGAAGATCTGACCCTGACATTGGGTCGGGTTCTCAATGAAATCGCCCGGCTTGAGACGTTACGACAGTTAACGCCCACCACCACCTCAACAGAGGCTTCACAGGCCGCAGATGCGCTTTCCGATTACGTCCTTAGACTTTTCGAAATGAGACACATCAAGACGCAGTGCCGCCGAGGAATGCCGGACTAACGTGCCATTCCCCTCAATTGAGATCATAGCTGGTCGAAAATCTGAACCTGTCCCCAAGCCGTACGTATATAGTTCTTTTGAGAGTTCCCATGCTTTACGTCCCCAATACGCTCAATTGCGCCTTTCAAGAGCTTTTGGAAGGCGTCATCACACCCGCTCAAAGCCTGTCCTGGCTGATGTCGCATTTCCCCCATGGGGGCTCAGATGATGAGGCCGCTCAGCGAATAACAGATGTGGTCATAATGCAGATCGAGGACGTGGCGCTCCGGCAAACAACGATTGGAGAGGCGGTCAACGTTCTCATCTCTCTGGGGGCCCGCTAGAGGTCTCTTGCTCGATGCCGGAGCAAGCGGCCCCTTATCCGCCACTCCTTCTGTTTCAGCCCGAAGAACGCAACCGCCGACGCCGCAATTTCTTACCAAGTATCAATCTGTTAAAGCGGAGTTAAGGGGTGGCGGGATAGTGTATCTGAGTACTGAGTAATACCCCGGTATCCCTATGCCACAAGACGTCTCTGATCGCGAAAAGCTGGGCGCAGCCGACATGTTTGTCGTTTGTGCGATGGCCATGGTTTGCCTTCTTGCCCTGTGGCTCGTCTACCTTGCGCCGCGCGTGAGCGAACCTGTCGCCATTGTTTCCTCTCCCTGGCAAGATCGCACAGCCGCTGAAATTGCCGCCCGCGCGGGGGGGAATCTTCTGGAGAGCGGCTACAACGGTGGGCTGATTGTCGCTCAGTCTGACGACCCCGATTTTGCGCGCAGACTCGCGGCCGAAGGGGCGTTGATCATTTTTAACCCGCGTGTGTTTGCGGGATGTGGAGCACCCAAATCATGAACGAGTTGAGAAGCGTACAGCTTGCCTTTTCTAAGGCCGTCATAGGGTTTTTGTGGCTAAACTGCGCTCTCCTGGGGATCATGCCGGTCGTACTGGGGGCGGGGAGCGTAGGGGTCGGGCCTCTTTTAATTTCGGCCCTATTATGCGGCGTCGTGACATTTTCCTGGAAGGTCGACCCGACAGGTTTGCGAACACGCCTGACGTCATCGCTGGCCTTAGCGACAATTGTCGCCCTTCTTGTTTATGAGTTTGACGGCCGGGCCTATCAGCTTGACATGCACATGTACTTCTTTGCCTGCCTGGCATTTTTGGCTGGCTGGTGCGACTGGCGTGCGCTCATCGCCTATTCCGGACTTGTGGCCGTTCACCATTTAGGAGTGACCTATCTCCTGCCCTCTGCGGTGTTTCCCGAAACGCAGCCAAACCTCACGCGCGTTCTGATACACGCCGTTATTCTCGTCTTGCAAACAGGTCTTCTCGTTTGGCTGGTTGCCCGCATGCAAACCGCTTTTGGCGCGGCGGAGCGTGCGCTAAACGCCGCTAAAAGCGCTGAAGCCGAAGCGCTGACGCTCGCGAAATTGCAGGACGAGGCCAAGGAAGAGGAATTGCGTCAGTCGACAAAACGCGATGGTCTCGCCAGAGATCTCGTTTCAAAGGTTCAGCGTCTCGTTAAGGACTTTAATGACACCACGTCTGAAATTTCTACAGCGGTTAAAAGCTTAAGCGGATCGGCGGCTGAGACCCACCAGACCGCTCAACGCGTTACCCAATCGGCTCGATCTGCCTCGTTGAGAGTGGAGACTGCGGCTGAGGGGTCCGACCTCCTCGCGGCGTCGATTGAAGAGATCAACAAGGAGGTTTCGCGTTCGGCTTCCATCGCTCAGACGGCAGCTCAGGAAGCGCAGACGACGCGAACAAACGTCGTCAATCTCTCCGAATCCGCCGCCAGGATAGGCGATGTGATTGAGCTTATCCGGGCGGTCGCGTCACAAACCAATTTGCTCGCACTCAATGCGACCATTGAAGCCGCAAGAGCCGGTGAGGCCGGCAAAGGCTTTGCCGTGGTCGCAACGGAAGTGAAGTCGCTGGCGAACCAAACCTCAAAGGCCACCGACGAGATTGCTGCAAAAATCAATGAAATTCAGGCGGCAACAGAGATGACGGTCGGCTCCATTAATCGAATTGTCTCGACGATCGACAATATCTCCGACAGTACCGCCGCCATTGCGCAAGCTATTGGTGAACAAGGCAGCGCCACGCAAAACATTGCCACGAACGCTGCCGAGGCGGCCTCAGAGGCTCTGAGTGTGTCCGACGAAATGTCTAAGGTCTCTAACGCAACCGAAGTCACAGGCGCGGCCGCCGAACACCTGCAGGGCCTTTCAGAGGGACTGGCGGGGCAGGCCCGCTCACTTGAGAGCGAAGTGAGCCATTTTGTCGATCAACTCCGAAGCGCCTGAGGTCCTAAGTCCGTTTCCAGCGAAATCGGTCAAGTTGACGGCTTGCAACAAAACGCGTCCTGGCAGCCTGCGTGTTGTGACGCTGCCAACGCCCTGGAGTCATTTGAGACACCAAGTGAAAAACCCCGCCTCAGAGGTATCTGAAGCGGGGTTTTTTAATCTCAACCTTCTTTTCCGGGCCTTGCTACTTCACGCCCAGCTTCTTCTGCAAGTCCGACGAGGAGGTCGTATACTGGAAGCGCAGCTTCTTGTCCGGGAAGACGTAGCGGAAGACGGCCTGGGCTGCCAGCGCGCCTTCGTGGAAGCCCGATAGGATGAGCTTCAGCTTGCCCGGATAGTAGTTGATGTCGCCGATGGCAAAGATTTGCGGGGTCGAGGTTTCGAACTTCTCCGTATCCACCGGGATCAGGTTTTCGTGCAGGTTGAGGCCAAATTCCGCCACGGGACCGAGCTTCATGGTCAGGCCGAAGAAGGGCAGGAAGGTATCCGCGTCGATGTGGATTTCCTTGCCGTCATTGTCTTCGATCGTGACGCCGGTCAGCTTGTGTCCCGTTTCACCAGACAGGGCGGTGGCCTGACCGATGATCAGATCCATCTTGCCCTCTTCGACCAGCTTGCGCATCTGAGCCACGCTGTGCGGGGCAGCGCGGAAGTCGTCGCGGCGGTGCATGAGAGTCACGCGCTCGGCGATGGGTTGCAGGTTGAGCGTCCAGTCGAGCGCCGAATCCCCGCCGCCTGAAATCACGATACGCTTGCCGCGGAAGGCTTCCATTTTGCGCACGGCGTAGTGAACGCCGATGCCTGCGCCGATGTATTCAAAGCCATCAATGCCGGGAATGGGCGGCTTTTTGGGCTGGAACGATCCGCCGCCGGCAGCGATCAGGATACAGCGCGCGATGACCGACGTTCCCTGATCGGTCGTCACCTTCCACTTGGTCGTGCCGTCGTCCTGCTCAAGCTTTTCAACGGCCACAGCCATTTCACCGAGGTGGTATTTGGCACCAAACGGCGCGATCTGTTCAAGCAGGCGATCGGTGATTTCCTGACCGGTGATGATCGGCCATGCCGGAATGTCATAGATCGGCTTTTCCGGATAAAGCTCGGCGCACTGACCGCCCACCTTGTCGAGAATGTCGATCAGGTGCGCTTTGATATCGAGCAGGCCCAGTTCGAACACGGCGAACAGGCCCACCGGGCCCGCGCCGATGATCACGGCATCGGTTTCCCAGGCCTGACCGGCTTCGAGGACTTCGATAGCGGGGGACGGGTGCGCGTCACTCATTTTTGTCTCCGGAACGCAAAGATTAGATTTGTTAAACGATGGATGCGCTATATAGAGCGCAGGGTTTAGATTGGATAGGTTTCAATGTCGCGTGACCGTCTGCCGCCGCTGTCGGCGCTTCGGGTATTCGAAGCCGCCGCGCGCCACGAGAGTTTCAAGCACGCCGCCGAGGAGTTGTTCGTTACACCCGGCGCGGTATCTCAGCAAATCCGCTTGCTGGAAGAACACGTCGGTGTCGAGCTGTTTGTGCGCGACGGTCGCCGCGTGGTGTTGAGCGACGCGGGCAAGGCCTCTTCGATCATTCTCAAAGAAGCCTTTGAAAAGATGTTCGAGGCGACGCGCATCATGCGTCAGACGCAGCAAAAGGGCCGTGTCACTGTGTCGGTGGCCCCGAGTTTCGCGGCCAAATGGCTGATGCCGCGTCTGGGCGACTTTTCGGCGGCCAATCCGGACATCGATGTGTGGGTATCGGCGGATATGGCCCCGACCGATTTCGCGGTCTCCGACATTGATCTGGCCATCCGTTATGGCACGGGCAATTACAACGGGCTGAATGTCGAGCACCTGCTCGAAGAAGCGGTCCTGCCCGTCTGTTCGCCCGCCTTGTATGAGGCGGCCCCGATCCGCAAGCCGGCGGACCTCACCCACCACACGCTGTTGCATGATGTTTCCTCGGACCTCGATCCGTCCGACCCCGACTGGGCTATGTGGCTTAAGGCGCATGGTGCCGAGGAGATCGACGCCTCGCGCGGGCCGCGCTTCAATCAGAGCCATATGGTGATCGAAGCGGCGGTCGCCGGCCGGGGCGTGGCTTTGGCTAAACGCACCATTGCCGAGGCCGATCTGCGCGCGGGTCGTCTGCGGGGTCTGTTCAACGAAAAGGACGCACCGGTCAGCTTCGGCTATCATCTGGTCTGGCCACAGACGCGCGAGCCTTCGATGGCGCAGGTACGCTTTATGGACTGGCTGCGCGCACAGGCGCGCGATCTCGGCCACGCCTCGGCGGCGCCGCAGGACAGACCGGTCTTTGCCGCTCAGGGAATATAAATCCCTCCCGTTCACCCTTCGCTCCAGGGGGGAACGGGCAGGCCTTTGGACCTCAGGAACTCAGCGTTAAAAATCTTGGAGGCATAGCGGTTGCCATAGTCGCACAGGACGGTCACGATCGTCTTGCCCGGCCCCATGGTTTTGGCCATCTTGATCGCGCCGGCGACATTCAGCGCCGCAGACCCGCCGACCAGCAGGCCTTCGTAACGGTCGAGATCATAAAGCACCGGCAGCCAGTCTTCGTCAGCCACCTGACAGGTGAAGTCGGGCGTGAAGCCTTCCAGATTGGCGGTGATGCGCCCCTGACCGATGCCTTCGGTGATCGAGGTGCCTTCAGATTTCAGTTCGCCCGTCGTATAATAGCTGAACAGAGCCGCACCGAACGGATCCGCGAGACCGATCTTTATCTCCGGACTAAACGCCCGCAGCCCCAGGGCCATACCGGCCAGCGTACCACCCGATCCTACCGAGCAGATAAAGCCGTCGATCTTGCCGTCAGTCTGCGCCCACACTTCCGGGGCCGTGCCGTCGATATGGGCCTGACGATTGGCGACATTGTCGAACTGATTGGCCCAGATGGCCCCGCCCGGCTCGGTCTTGGCCAGTTCTTCGGCCAGACGCCCGGAATATCGGACGTAGTTGTCCGGATTGGAATAGGGAACGGCATCAACCTCGATGAGCTTCGCGCCCAACATGCGGATGGCGTCCTTCTTTTCCTGCGCCTGCGTGCGCGGAATGACGATCACAGCCTTATAGCCCAGCGCATTGGCCACCATGGCCAGACCGATACCGGTATTGCCCGCCGTGCCTTCGACAATGGTGCCGCCGGGCTTCAAAAGACCCTTCGCCTCGGCATCTCGGATGATCCACAGAGCGGCGCGGTCCTTGATCGACTGCCCGGGATTAAGGAATTCCGCCTTGCCGTAGATGTCGCAACCGGTCTCTTCCGACGCGCGTTTGAGGCGGATCAGCGGCGTATTGCCCACAAGGTCGAGTACGGAAGAAACGGTCCTGGCCACGAAACAACTCCTGTTTTCGCCTTTGCGCCTATGGGATTTAAGCCGCAATCCCAAGCGATAGATTCTTACCGGCGGGTTTAGCGCGACTTACAGATCGGCGCGCGCCCTTATAAGACAAGGGTTTGAGGATGGTCAATCGGCAGTGCACAGCTCGAATGACGAAGCGCCCTCAATCAACGGCCCTATTGTCGAAAGGGCGTCGCATTGCGTATAGGCTTTTCACCTCGCCTGGGGATCAGGAGAGACACAAGACATTAGAGGCGTTCGGGCATATGGCCGTTTTCACCAAGGTATCTCTGGAAGAGGCCCGCGCCTATCTGAGCCGCTATGAAATCGGCGACCTGATCCATCTGGAAGGCATCGAAGAAGGCGTTTCCAACACCAATTTCAAGGTTGAGACGACGACCGGTCTCTATGCCCTGACCCTGTTTGAGGCCGCGACGCCTGAAAAAGACCTGCCCTATTTCATGGACTACACCCTGCACCTTGATCAAAAGGGCTACCCGGCGCCAGGGCCGGCGATCATGAAAGATGGGGCAACGGTCGGTCGCATCAATGAAAAGCCCTGCGCACTGATCAAATGGCTGCCCGGGCGCTGGCCACGCAATCCCGATACGAGGCACGCCACCTCGGCAGGTCAATATCTGGCCCGTCTGCATGAGGCTGGCCGAGACTTCCCGCAGACACGCGAGAACAGCATGGGCATTGCGCACTGGGAGGCCCTGATCAGCCGCTGCGAACCGCGCGCTTCGCAATCGGCACGCGCTGTAGCCGTGCTGGCCGATTTCCGCGACGAGGTGGCGTGGTTGAAAACACGATGGCCCTCGGATCTGCCCTCGGGGGCCATCCATGCCGACTATTTCACCGACAATGTGCTGATGGACGATGAGGGGCAGGTCACCGGCGTTATCGACTATTACTACGCCTGCACCGACTTCTATGCCTACGATCTGGCCGTAGCGCTCAACGCCTGGGGCTTTACGCCCGGTGGGCAGCCCCTGCCCGACATGATCGCCGCCTTTGTGAATGGCTATCACGAAGAGCGCGCTCTGTCAGAGGCCGAAATCGCCGCCCTGCCGCTGTTTGCGCGCGGGTCTGCCGTGCGTTTCACCCTGACGCGGCTCTATGATTTGCTAAACCATGACCCCTCGTGGGTGGTCAAACCGAAGGACCCGGAGGCGTTTTACCGGCGGCTCGACTACCATCGCTCCATCGGTTCAGGTCTAGACTATTTTTGAGCGTCGATGGCGCCTGTTATGCGACACCTCCAGGCCTTGCGAAAGACGGCTCATTTCCGTCCAACTCAAACCCCGGCCTGACGCCGCAGATATTGTCTCACATCGAATGCGCGAACGACCAGGACTGGGCTTCTAACCCGCTTCATTCATCGTAACGGCGTTAGCCTTTCCGTTTAGAACGGCTTTTTCACAGACGCGCTTGTTGGCGTCGTGTTTTCCGCCACGCGCTGGGTTTGATTTTGCTCCGATGGGGGTTGACGGTGATGGCGGCGGCTTTGAGGGCGTAGCCCCGTCGTTTATGCGGGCGCGGCTTTGAGGGACGCCATGATATCGCGGAAGAGCGAGGCCTCCGGGCAAGCTGCGGCGAAGGCAATCCTTACGCGATGGGCGGTCTCTTTGATCCGAGCCCCGATCTTCAGAAGGCGCAAGCGGATGGTATTGAACTCAGCGGTCGCCATCTTATGGGCCTTGGGGATCTGATCCCGGACAGCCAGCATCAGCCAGTAGGCAGCGGTGTGAAGGATCAGGCGCATCTGGTTGGCCAGAGGGCAGCGACAAGAGGTGCGATCACTTTTAAGCTGGGTCTTGTGGAGCTTGATCAGATTTTCAGCATTGCCTCGGGCACAATAGAGTTTGGCATAGAGGGTTTCCGGATCGGGATCGGGATCGGGATCGGGATCGGTCAGGGATGTGACGACGAAGCGATTGTCGAGGCCCATAGGCGTGGCTTCAATGCGGGCGATAACGCGGCGCTCACAGCCCCAGGATTTGGCTCCATGACGGACTTCGGTGTAGCCGCGCACGGCCGCGGCGTCCTGTTCGGCCCGAACGACACGGATGTGGTCAGCAAAGGCTTCGACCTTAGCATGCAAAGGCTTTGAGCCGGCGAGCCCGAAGATATAGTCAACGCCCTTGCGCTCAGCCCATGCCATGACTTCGGGTCGGGCATAGTGGCTGTCACCGCGCAGGGTAATGTGGGTTGTGGGCCAGTGTTTGCGGATCTGGCGCACCATCCTACGGACCCAGCCGCGCACCTCTTTGCCTGACGGTGTTTTGCCGGGTCGCAGGATGACGACGACCGGTCGGCCTGTGCTCACATCGTAGACGTGGATGGGCTTAAAGACGTATTCCCCTTCATGGGCATTGAAGAGCGACAACTGCTGGCGGCCGTGAACCACGTCGACCGTGTCATCGATATCGAGGGTTACGGCGGCGGGAACAGCCGAACCGAAACTGGCGCAGTACTGGTCGATAAGACCGTAGGTCAGCTTGATCGAGCTACGCAGGTCCGGCGCATTCTCAAGGCGCGACAAGGTCGGTTGTGAGCACAGGTCCTTGCCGCCTTCGGGCAGGCGTCCGCACGCAAGCTTGAAGGCCGGATCGGTGCGCAGGAAAGCCAGATCGTTGCCATCTTCATAGCCACAGGCGATGGCGAAGATGCGGATCTTGAGAATGGAGGCAAGGGAATGGGTTACCAGGAAGGGGTTGCGTCGATCCGGTATCAGCCGCCAAAGCCGATCAATGATCCCGATCCGGCGCTCAACCGCAGACAACAGCATGACACCGCCATCCGAACTGATGCGTCCGCCATCAAAGGCAGCCGTGATTTTCTTGCGCGAAACGCTTGGCAAATCGAACGGAAGATCGGTATCTTGGTCCATGGCGGGTGTGGCCTTGGCGGTCTTTGGTTTAAGTTCGGTGTGGTAACCAGAATCTATTCCAAAACAACGCTTTACGCTACACCCGCTGCACCTTTTTGCCGCCACCGTGATTTAGGCGGGTTAGGGCTAGGGTCTATAGCTCCTTGGATGGCACCTATGACTATCACCTCCCGCCGACACCTGTTTGCTGCCTGCCTGGCCACAGCGGCCACACTCCCCGCCAGCGTCGCCCTGCCCGCCACCGCCGCGCCCGCCGTCAAACCGCGCTGGGGCAAAGGCATCGAGGGTCAGCGTAAGGCCGATCTGGGCAATGGCACCTATCTCAATCCGATCATCGCCGGAGACCACCCCGACCCGACCCTGCTAAAGGACGGCGCAAACTACTATATGACGTTTTCGTCCTTCTATGCCTATCCGGGCCTGATCCTGTGGCATTCGACCGATCTGGTGAACTGGGCGCCCATAGGCCCGGCCCTGTCGAAGCCGCTGGGCACCATCTGGGCCGTGGACCTGTGCAAGCACGGCGACCGCTATTTCATCTATATCCCCGCCGCCCCCGACGGCGGTGAATGGTCGATCTACGCCATCTGGGCGGACCGCATCGAAGGCCCGTGGAGCGAGCCGGTCGATCTCAAAATCAAGGGCTGCATCGACCCCGGCCACATGGTTGGCGAAGACGGCAAGCGCTATCTGTTCGTCAACGGTATCCGCAAAATCCGCTTAACCGATGACGGTCTGGCCACCGATGGCGATCTGGAGCCCGCCTATCAGCCGTGGACCTATCCCGACGACTGGGTGACGGAAAACTTTGCCCCCGAAGGCCCCAAGCTGCTGCGGCGCGGCGATTATTTTTACTTGATCACGGCGGTGGGCGGCACGGCCGGTCCCGTGACCGGGCACATGGTCATTGCCGCGCGTTCAAAATCCATTCATGGGCCGTGGACCCATTGCCCGCATAATCCGCTGGTCCGCACGCAAAGCGACGCCGAACCGTGGTGGTCGCGCGGTCACGCCACACTGGTCGAAGGGCCTGCCGGCGACTGGTGGATGGTCTATCACGCCTACGAAAACGGCTACCGCACGCTGGGCCGTCAGACCCTGCTGGAGCCGATAGAATGGACGAAGGACGGCTGGTTCCGTGCCAAGGGCGGCGATCTGTCGAAGCCCCTGCCCAAGCCCAAGGGCGGCAAGACAGGCACGGCGGGCTTTGCGCTGTCGGATGACTTCAGTCAGGACCGCTTTGGCGTGCAGTGGGCCTTTCACGACCCCAAGCCGGACGAGATGACGCGCGTGAAGCGGGAAAACCGCAGCCTGCGCATCGCCGGGCGTGGCACCTCGCCCGCCAACAGCGCGCCCCTGACCTGTGGCGTCGGGGACCAGTCCTACCGCATCGAGGTGACGCTGGAACTGGAGGGTGAGGCCGAGGCGGGGCTATTGCTGTTCTATAATCACAAGGCCTTCGTCGGCATCGGCTTTGACGGCGAACGCACGCGCACCTGGCAATATGCCGAAGATCAGGCGTGGAACCGCCAGAGGCTGAAGAGCCGCACAGTGCGCCTGCGCCTGACCAATGAAGCTAATGTCGTGACCTGGCACTCTTCGGTGGACGGCGGTCAGAACTGGACGCGCCACCCGACGCGCATGGAGGTTTCCGGGATGCACCACAATGTGTTCGGTGGCTTTCTCAGCCTGAAACCGGGGATTTACTGCACCGGGACAGGAAGCGTAAAAGCGAAAGACTTTAGCTACAACGCCATCACCTGAATGCGCTCAATTCAGAAAGCACATTTATAGCATCAGGAGCGGCGTGATCGGTTGACAACGGGCTGCCCACAAGCTGACGGTTATTGAACCTGCAGACGATTCTTCATTGCGTTGGGCTTGGGAGTGTAACAAGAGTTGCGATCGAATCAGGGCCGAGGCTAGCGCCTCCCGTGCGCATGCCTAGTGTCGTTGGTGCACCGTCAAAGTTCCTTGGCGCCGCTCACATGCTCCCATCCGGACCCCGTCACGGGGGAGAAAGCGCGGGCCCATAGACTAGTGCTCTCCTGACCCAAAACGCCTGATGAGGAGCACGCCGGCACGATAACTCGACGCGACCTTTTTCCCTGTTTGCAAAAGCGGACTGTCCGCCACATCTCCAAGAGCCTGGTCAGCATTTACGAAGGTAACTAGGACGAACCTCTTCCGGACGGGCACAGCCCAAAGCACCGCCGCGCCGACGCTCTGAAGCCCTGCCCCCAATCGGTATGGATGCAGGCCCGTTGTCGCCGCTTCGCTGTTATCTACACCGTAATACGCCTGGTTGCTTTTTCTATCACCGTATCGGGCATAGAGTGTGGTCTGTAACATTCCGATGCGCGTTATGTCCTGGCGAGCGGCTGATAGAAAGAGACCGTTTCCTCCATAGACATTGCTGATGTCTTGGGTAAAGCGACCGCCGACGGATATCTTATCCCCAATTCTATAGAAAGCATAAGCGCCGAGGTCAGCCGCTAATCCGGGCACCTCAAGTCCCGGCAATTGATTAGACTTCCCGCCGTAATGTGGCCGAACCTGTACGCCAGCAATCATACGGTCTCGAAGAACGACATTGTAGCCTAGTCCACTTAAGGGATCGCCGTAAACCCTGCCTCTGTAGTTAAAAGAGGCCCAAGGGATCGCATTCACTTTGTCTGGGTTACCACCGTTAGGACTGAAGCCATATACCGCGCCACCGCCGAGATCTATTGTCCACTTCGACTGCGGCCCGACCGGTTTAAATGGTTGCGCCTGAGCTCTGACTTCGCCTGCGAGCGGCGCGGTGACGGCGATAGAAATGGCGAGTAGTTTCCGCATCGCAAAGGTCCCGAGAGAAGAACGAGGCACCGAACTCGGCGCAAACAGTCTATTTGTCTTGAAAAACGATTCCGCTAAGAGCAAGGCTGTAGCCCTTGTCATACACACGCTTCATGCTGTTCGAGTCGAAAGCCATCAGGCCGCCTCCAGTAAAATCATCTGGCAGAGAGGCGACAGATACCTTGAATCCGTTGCGAGTGGAGAAGGCCTGTATCCCAAACAAGGTTGCGCGCGCCTGGGCCCGAGCCAGGGTGTCGATGCTCCTCGTGATGATATCGACCGCGCCATACTTCGTGAAGGTAAAGCGTGGATTGATATTACCATTGATGAGAACATAAAGCCGCGCGTTCAGAGCGACATCGGGCGGTACCTGCCATGTCAGCATCGACTCCGGTAAAATAAACAGGGGCATGGTCACGCTCCCGTCCGCGTGCATTTCTTGCAGCACATGGGACGCGCCGTCTTGCGCAAAGGATGCCGGGATAAACGCGGGCGCGAAGGCCCCAGGGATACTGGCCGAAGCCACCAAAATTTCGCGAATCAGATCACGGGCGCGGACTTTCCCTGCTGGCCCCTGGGCCACCCCCTGCGACGCAATGGCACCGAGATCCCAGATTACACCCGTCTGCGAATCGAGATTGGTTGTCCCGATTTGAAGGCGTCGGCCTTTGCTGTTTTCATCCGCTATGTCCTCGACCATCTGGATACTGACATATTTGGCTACCCGCGCTTTGAGACCCTCAGAGCTGTAAGCGCCGGGGCTGAAAAAAGCGCCCAACCCCTTTGACTTCAGCAGGTTCGAGGCCCCTTCACCCAGATAGGCCTCTTTCAACTGAGCGTCGTAACTGGAGCCCAGATACGCAAAGGGCGCAATCAGAGCGCCTGTGGACACGCCGGTAACGACACTGAACTGCGGTCGGTCTCCCCTTTCCGACCAGCCAGTCAGGACGCCTATGCCAAATGCACCATCAGCACCGCCACCCGACAGAGAGAGAATGGAGATTTCGGCGCTTGGATTGGTCCGCAACCCGTTACGCAGATCATTTTCCAACCTTGCTGCTAATCCTGCGTCCTGGGGCGAAACGCGGATATTACTAAATCCCGCGGGTTGCGCGAGCGCCGCCTGGGCTGCGTCAAAGGTCTCCCTATGAGGACCTGCGCAGCCACACAAGAGCACGAGGCCGACCGCCACGACGACTGAGATTTTCAATTTCGTCTCCCCAAAAACGGGCTTCAGGGAGATCGTGGAGCGCGACCAACCCATTAACAATACGAAACGGTTTCGTTTATTATTTTTACCTGCCTGTATTTGTCAAGAAGGAAACGCTAAAGTGCAGATAATCGCATCAAGAGGACATTGAATTGAGAACACATAATAAGCTCGGCACGCAGCGACGCCAGGGGCGCCCGGCGGCAATTGACGTTGAGGCGTTAAATCAGCTTATCCTTCAGACGGCAAAATCGACCTTTATTAATGACGGGTATGAGGGCGCATCCGTCGAGCGCATCTCCGCTTTGGCGGGTATTGGAAAGGTCACCATCTATCGACGATACGAGTCAAAAGAAGCTCTGTTCCTTGCGGTTCTCGAAGACATGACGGCCGGGATGTGGCGAGGTCCCGAGTCCCTCAGCGCAAACACGGATCCTTTAGAGTTGCTGCGTGCACGCTGCGAAGTCCTTCTAGAAATGACCTCGACAGCAGATGGCCTCGCGATTTACCGCGTCCTGATTGACGCGAGTCGTCACTTCCCGGATTTAGTGTTGTCCACGGTTCAGAGAATGCGTCTCCCTGTCGAGGGGAAAAATCTCGAACTCCTTAAACTTGCGCAACAGCAAGGCTCTGTTCGGTCTGATATTGATGTTGCCAGTCTGGCTCGAGTACTCTCAAGCATGATAACGGGGTGGCCTCTTCTTAATGGACTCGTTGGAGATGCGGGCCTCCGAGACTCCACGGAAAGAGCCGCCTACTTTGAAACGGCGTGGTCACTGTTTCTAAGGGGCATACGCCCATAGCCCGGGTCACGGGCCGCGCGCGGCCCATCAGGCTTCCAATTGTAGCTATTGCATCAAACTGACCAGCATTCGAATTATCCAAAGATTACAGATGAAATGACCTGGCTACCGCCCGCGTAAAACTTTGTTCCACTCACGCCCGCGAGAAAGCCGCTTGACCCCTTATCGGCACTAAATTATACGATACGGTATCGTTCTTTTTTAAAAGGAGGTCTAAATGCGTAAATTCTCTTATCTTCCCTTGGTCGGACTTTTTATGGCTGTGGCGGCGTCTGCAGCTCACGCCCAAACCGACAGCCGCGCCTACGGACGAATTGGTGTTGGCGGTGCAAAGGTGAACGACGAGACTTTTGAAGCCGTAACACTTGGCTTTGGTTATAATCTGACGCCCCACTTCGCTGTGGAAACGGATGCAAATGTAGGTATGACCGACAAAGAAGTCGATCTAGATGGCGTTAAGCTAAAAGCCAAACTCGACTATACCGCGGGTGCCTATGCCCTCTACACCTTCCCCATTGGCGAGCAGTTCGATATTTTCGCCCGCGCCGGCTATTTGTGGTCGAAGACCTCACTTCCAGTGAACCGAACGTCAATTAAGGAGTCCGCAGACGGCCCCGCTTATGGCCTCGGTTTTCGCTATTTCCCGGGTGCCGGCAGTAACGGTGTGCGGCTGGACGCCACCCACTACGATTTCGGCAACGACCTCAAAGGCGAAATCTACCAGCTCTCTTATGTAAGAAAATTCTGACAGCAAGGGCAGACACACCGAGGATGCCACCTGTAAATGCATCCTCGGCTACAAGCCAATGTCGTTTGCAGGAGGGGCAAAACAACGCCGTTACGATAAATCTTGGCGCACGTAAGAGCCTCCCAGCAAGTCTAGCCCGCCTAATTCACGGTGCCGGCAAAAAGGTGCAGCGGGTGTGGCGCAAGGCATTGTTTTGTAATAGATTTTGCTTACCACACCTGACCTAACCCCAAGACACGCGAAGCCACACCCTGTTGATTTTCACCTAAGCTTGACCCTGCATGTTCGCCACGGATTGACCCAAGTCTACCCTTCTCGTGTAACGGGTCCATCACAAAAACGAGGGGCAATATGAAATGAAAATTTCGACCCCCAAGGGGTCATTTTCTGGCGAAACTCAACACATTTGTCACATCCGCCTTTCTCAGCGACGTGGAGATGGCGCTAGCTTATTTGACCGCTGTCTTTGAAGACGGTGGGATTGCGGAAAATTGCTCTGCCGCAAACGAGGCAGCGATCGCCTTGGGTCTTTCGGACGAAGACGCGGCCCTTTCTGAGGAGCCAACCCTCAGCGCCTTTCTCAAGGTACTGGATCTCCTTAAGGGCAGGGTTTCGATTTCAATCGAGCCAAAACGCACCTGTTAACCCCAGACTAAGGGGGCACGTAGTCACCGCTCTGGCCATTCGTCTTCACAACCGTACAGTTAACCGCTACCATCAGGTCATGCAGGCGCGTTTATGGCGTCCAAATGGGAAATGCGTGGAAGGCCATGTTCGGCCTGCTATCCCGTTTATGCGAGTTTTGACGGGGGACGGATCATGGCTATCACTGACATTCTTTTTTTAGCGGCGGTTGCAACGGTGGGCTCTGAACCGCCATTGCCTCCCGACATTCCTCCGAATGCTGTTTTCTACACGCAGGAGGACGTAAAGCGCTACCGATTCCCAAAGCCTTACCTCCCACCGGAGGCGAAGGCTGCAAAGGTGGACGCGGACGCTGTCGTCGCCTGCGAGGTCAACACGAACGGCAGGATGAAGCGTTGCGCAGTCGTAATTGAAAACCCACCCGGGATGGGATTCGGCAAGGCCGGCGGCTATCCTGTTTTTGAAGAATGCTAAATTAGAAACAGAGACAGGAAAAATCTCACCGGGCACTTGGAAGAAGTTCAGGTCTGTATGGCGCTATCAAGATTATAAGTAGACAGCACACACGTGGTATAACGGGTCAATAACGATACGCCAGCCATAGGCGTCGGCCCCAGCCTTGTATGGCGAGGGCGCACCGGAGACGCAGGTCGGGCGTCAACAACCTCAGCTGGCGTGTAAAGCGCTAATGCGCCACCGTTGCCTGTCTTTGAAATTGAGCCCTCTATGCGCGAAGGTTGATCCACCGCAAGATGGAGAAGTCAACCATAGCTAATAGCCTGCCGAAGTCGGCAAGATCATGTCGGCGCATGCCGACGCTGAATCAGCTTTTTCGTTCGAGGAAAACCCCTTACACAGTTGCCGAAGCGAAGGTCGGGATCGCAGGTGTGAAAAAGCAGCTTCAGATATTCGAGAATAAACTGGACGAAGATTTGATCGTCGATGTCGAGATGTATCCGGACCGCTACGTTTTGAAACCAGGTGACGTGCTCCACATTACTTACGACCATGATGGTGACGGCTACGGCCTACACACCATCGTTCATAATGGGGCGCTGCAAATCTACCTTCAGCACTTCGACACCGCCGTCGTGACCATCAGTGGCAAACCTGCCGAACCGTGGTCCTAATAGCATGTGAATTTATGAGTTTACGACCTAGTTCAGAGTGGACATGACCTCGTGCGCAGACTTTCCCTCCTTGATAGCGTCGATGGCCTTCTGAAACCGTTGTGCAGACTCACGGTCGTGAGGATTGCTGACGAAGGGGGTGAGCAAGGCAATGGCTTCTGGACGCTTATCCTTGGCGAGGTTCACATATGCGGCATAGACCGCGTATTCACGCACGCTTGGTGCGAGGACATGTGCGCCATTGGCGGCGTTTAGAGCATTGGTATTCGGATAGTCGGGCTGGGCCTCATAACTCTGCGAAAAGAAATACAGATTGGGGGCATTCAGCTTGTTGATCTGATAAGCGTTCATGAAAAAACTGCGAGCGGCATCGGTGTAGTCGGTTCGGTCTTGTCCGCTCGCTGCCTGCCCCATCTGATAATAGACGCGCCCCATGAGATAGTTAGCTTCAAAATCTTCCGGATTCTTTTGGACGATGGGACCGATAATGGCCTCAGCGTCTTCCGCCTTGCCAAAAAGCAGGTGAGCGCGTGCGAGCGCAGACTGATACGCGATGTCGCCGGCAAAATCGCCCTTCAATTTCTCCAGGCGCGCCAAAACCGCCTTGCCCTGTTCAGCTTGCATGCAGGTCGTAAGAAGCGAACGGTCAAGAAGGTAGGCGCTTGTGGCCGGATTAAGCTTCGTCACCTGAATCTTGTTTTCGGGATAGTCAGGTATCGGAATGCTTAAGTACGACATACTCGCACGATACCGCTTCAGGATCGACGACAACTGATTAACCTTGATGCCCGTGCTCTCTTCGAAACTGGCAATCGGGTCAGCGCCATTGCCAACCTGAGCGAAATAGGTGTTCAGGTCGCGGGCGCGCTTTGGATCGCTGAGCATGTAGTGGGTCAGGAGCCACGACTGAGCGTAGAAACGCTCGACATCCCAATCCCTGTTCGACTTATCGCCGGCAAAGCCAAAACTGGGATTGAGTATTTTCTCAAAACCTATCCAGCGGTCTTCGGCGAGCGTCCAGCCACGAATAACGGAGGGCTCACCGACCGTGATCTTCCCTTTGGCAGGATATGCCGTGGACATATACTCGGCAAACCCCTCGATATACCACGCCGGGTAGTAGGAGCGAGCATGCTGGAACATGATGTAGTGGCTGTATTCATGGAACAGAATAATTAAGCTTTGATCGACATTGCCCTCACTGGCGCCGTCCCCAGGGGCCGTGCCGTAGGCGCTCGTTCCTTCGCCACAGTTGAAATAAACGCCCGCGACATTATTGGAAAAGCTAGGCCTTACGACCTGGATGTCATCCCTGTTTTTAAGCAAATAGATCTCAAACCGAACCTTGGGTCCGGCATCGCCGCTGCCAAGGAGAAGATTGGTCAGGTTACGAAAGACTTCGAGCTTTTTTACATAGCCGCGTGTCGTCTTTTCCGGGGCAGAGCTATAGACGGTGAAGTTCTCAGACTCCGCCTTTATCCAGGTTTCCGCTTGCGCCGGCATGGCCGCAAGGGTCGACAGCCCCAATGCGAGAAGGGCCCACGCGAGAACGCGCTTGATGCGGTTATTTGTCATGATTTCCCCCGAAACCTGTATCGATCGCAGACACCCACATGTCACAGGGCTCTGACTCATTTTTTTGCCATAATATCAAACAGTCAATCGCCTGTGAAGTCGGTTTGCAATGAACAGTGCATACCGATTAAACGGCGTGGGACAGCTTTGTGCGCTATAGGATCGACATCGTTGCGTTCATCGAGGCGCTGCGAAGACAGGCCTCTGCACCATCGTTTCGCCTTCACGACGGTACGGTTAAAGACTATCGTCTCACCCATCAGCCGAAGGGTGTTCAAGTGAGAAATGCCGGTGACACATTCTAGGAGAGCCCGGGTGCGTTCATTGCTTACAGGCCTTTGCACCGCCGCGCTTCTTATGGCCGCGCCGGTTATGGCCGCCGACATCAGCTTCTGGGACACCCCGCGCCACGGCGGCAACAGCTTCAATGAGAAGGCGCCCGACGAAGCCTATTTCCGTGCGCTGAAGGCCATCGGTGCGACCTGGGTACGCCTCACCTTCTCGAAATGGAAAGGCGAAGACCGCGACTTCCTGATCGGTAATGCCGACGACTACAAAGCCATACCCGCGTCAGATCTGGCGCTTCTCAAAAAGACTCTGGATGCGGCGGACGCCGCCGGCATCAAGGTCGTCCTCACCCCTCTCTCCCTGCCCGGTGACAGGTGGGTCCAGCACAACGCCAACACGCCAGATGATCGTCTTTGGAACGACCGCAAATACTGGGATCAGTCAGCCGCCTTCTGGCGCGATCTCGCCGCCGCCGTGAAAGACCATCCGGCGATCGCCGGCTATAACCTGCTCAATGAGCCGACCCCCGAAAAAGGCATGGGCCTGGACGAACACGCCGCGCCTGAGGTGCGCATCGCCTGGTACCAAAAACACAAGGGTACGACCCATGACCTGCCGGGGCTTTACGAGCACCTGATCAAAGCGGTGCGCGAGGTCGACCCCACCACGCCGATCATGGTCGATGGCGGCTGGTATGCCAATGCGTGGAGCTTCAGCTACTGGACGCCCTTGAGCGACGACAAGGTTCTCTACGCTTTCCATATGTACGAGCCTTGGAACATCACCAGTACGCCACAGATAAAGCGCAAGCCACAACGGCCTTACCCGGGCTCCGAGGTCACCTGGGGCGAAAAGACCCTGACCTTCGACAAGGCGGCGATGCAGGACTTTCTGGCCAAACCGTTCGACTGGGCGAGGGTCAATGGCGTGCCCGCCAATCGCATGGTCGCAGGCGAGTTCGGCTGCGTGCGCGTGTGGACCGATTGCGGCGCCTATCTCGGCGACGTCATCGATACCCTGAACAGTCACGGCGCACACTGGGCGTTCTACAGCTTCCGCGAGGACGTCTGGGAAGCCATGGATTACGAGATTCCCCCCGCCTACCCAGCCGGCCAGGTCTATTATCTGCGCGAACAGGGCAAAGGCGACAAGGTGCCGATGGACAGCCCTTTGATGGAGATTATCAAAAGCAAGATGGCGAAGTAGCCGAGACCGTCAGGAACCAGAGCTTTCGGGTAAATCAGCCAGAAGATCAGGCCTGTTCGCCAGTGTTGACGCCCAAACTTACGCGTAAGAGCTCTCAGAACGGACGCGAAGACAGCAAGGGGGGCCGAGACTGACATAGAGCACGGCCTTGCGTAGATCGGCTGGCATCCGGTTCTAAAAAACCGCCCTGAGCGGGTTATGCGGCTCAGACTCAAGCGCACAAAAGGCGCCACAGGCGAGTGAATAGCCTCACGGGGCGCGTTGTGGAGACATGATGCGTGATAACGGTTGTCCATCTTTACCGTAATGGGTTCGACAAGCTGAGTACGCGAAGGTCTGATCTGCAGCGGGCGCGCATAGATCGGGCGATGATTTGGGCGGCCATCCCCGACCCAGCACGCCTTACAGGTCCGTTGACACCCGCTTAGAGGCGTGGGATGCGTTAATGCAACCGGGGCAATACCGGGGGGAGGGAAAATGATTACCAAACGTCAGTGTCTGGCAGGACTGTCGGGTCTTGCGCTCGCCGCATCTTCTGCGCAGGCAAACGAGATTTCAGTACCGATCGCCGTGACCCGATCGCGGCGGATAATGACCAGCCTCACCATCAACAACCAAGGTCCATTCTACTTTTTCATAGATACGGGTGCATCCATAAGTTTCATCCGCCCGTCCCTGGCCCGCAAACTGGCCCTGCGCCGTGTTGAGAGTATGCGCACCTTAGGCCTTGGGGGCAGCGATTACACCCAGATCTACGAGGCAAAAGATGTGGTCTTCGGCGAGAGCTTCCGCGTCAAGGCGATGGCCTTGGGCGGACTGGAGATGCTCGAAAACCGTGATTACGAGGGCCTTCTGGCTGCGGGTTTTCTGACAGGGGTGACGAGCCAGCTCGATTTTGAGTCCTCACGCATTCGGTTCCAGTCCGGCAGCGAAACGATAGACACCACCGGATATCAACCCTGGCCCAGCCGACGCGAGCAGCAGGGTGCGGGCGAAAAAATCTATGTCGACATCCTGATTGACGGCATAAAGGCCAATTGCCTGCTCGATACAGGCGCTCCTCCAGCCCTTACTCTGCATCCCAGTTTTGTAAAAAAGAACAAGCTCTGGGACCGCTATGCCAATCCTCGGGAGCAGACTGTCAAGGGTATACACGGCGACACCACCAAGTCGCGTTATGTCCACGCGGACTCTCTCGACATAGGCGGGTTCCCGATAAAGGGCGCCCCCGTGACCTTGTTGGACCCTGAAGGCACGCGCGGTTTCGGTCTGGATGACGGCATTATCGGCATGGGCGCTATCGGCCGCTTTAATCACATCTTCGCCAAAGAGGGTCTACTCGTTAAACCCAACCGTTATTTTGACAAGGTGGAACCACTTTTCTCGGCGTGAGCAAAGTCACCTCTCTTTCCTTTCCGGGCGCAAGGCGTATATGTAAACCGTGCGCTTCGACGATCGGTTTCTGGAAGAATTAAAATCCCGCTTGCGGCCATCTGAGGTCATCGGCAAGGCGGTCAAGCTGCGCCGCAACGGCCGCGAATGGGTCGGCCTGTCGCCCTTTTCCAAGGAAAAAACACCCTCCTTCTACGTCAACGACGAGAAGGGATTTTTCCATGATTTCTCTTCCGGAAAGCACGGCGACATCATCTCCTTCCTTCAGGAGACAGAGCGTCTGAGCTTTGTCGAAGCGGTCGAACGGCTGGCCAGCGAAGCGGGCATGGCCCTGCCGGTGCAAACGCCGCAGGCGGCGCAGGCCGAGCAAAAGCGACAATCGCTGAACGACTGGATGGAACTGGCGGCCCGATGGTTCGCTGCGCGTCTGCACGACAATACCCCAGGGGCAAAGGCTGCGCGTGACTATCTGAAAAAGCGCGGCCTGTCTGATCAGGACGTGGCACATTTTGGTCTGGGCTACGCCCCGAAAGAGCAGACGGCGCTGAAAGACGCGCTGGTGCAAAAAGGTGCCAAGGTTTCCGAACTGGTCGAATGCGGGCTGCTGATCGAAATCGAGGGCAAGGCCCCCTACGACCGTTTCCGCAACCGCCTGATGTTTCCCATTGAGGACGCCCGCTCAAAAATCGTCTCGTTCGGTGGACGCGCGCTCGATCCCGACGAAAAAGCCAAATATCTCAACGGGCCGGAAACCCCGCTGTTCCACAAGGGTTCGCTGCTGTACGGCCTACCCAAGGCATTGAAAATCTTAGGCTCAAGCCAGACCGGGCCGGAACTCGTCGTGGTCGAAGGGTACATGGACGTGCTGGCGTGTCAGCGGGCACAAATAGCCGCCGTCGCACCCTTGGGTACCGCGCTGACCGAGGAGCAGATCGACATTTTATGGCGTCGTCATCCGGAGCCCACCTTGTGCTTCGACGGTGACAAGGCGGGGATGCGTGCTGCCAATCGGGCGCTCGACCGTGCCCTGCCGAAACTCAAGCCTGGCAAGTCATTCAAGGTCTGCCTGATTACCGGCGGCAAGGACCCGGACGATGTGCTGCGTGAAAAAGGCGCTCTGGCCTTGCGCGAATCTCTCAGCGAGACCCAGCCCTTCGTCGAGGTGCTCTTTAAGCGGGAGAGGGAGCTAGAGCCGCTCGACACACCCGAGCGCAAGGCCGGCCTGCGCAAGCGCCTGCGGGCACTGGCGGCGCAGATCGAAGACAAGGACCTGGCTGACTCCTACCGGCAGGACCTGATGGCACGCTACGACGCCCTGTTCCAGCGTCAGCCACAGAATTTGCAGCCGCGATTTCAAAGTGCGCAAGGGCGCGGACGCTTTGCGTACCGAGACGCGCAAGGCCGCCTGATCGAGCCGCCAACCATTGCCACCCCAGAAGGTCAAATGGCCGCGCGCGCCCTATCGAAAGCCCTCGATCCGATGGCGGCGGCGCTGGCGCAGGGTCTGCTCGATCATCCCGACTGGATGTTTGATCATATGGAAGCGCTGGAATCCTATGGGCTTGGCGACCCGGCGCTCGACGCCCTCGTTCGCGCTCTGGTGTCTTTAAGTTTTTCCACAAGCCCCCTTGACTCAGGCGCTGTGAACCGCCATCTGCAAAATCAAGGTTTCGGCGCATTGTTGAGCGAGATACAAAAGGCGGCCCTCAGATCGGCCTCGCCAATCCTCGCACAGGACAAGACTCTCGCAGATGCGCAGGCCGGCTGGATCAAAGCGTTCAATGCGTTCGCGCGTTTGACGGCCTTGGATCGTGCGTTAAAGGCGGCCCGTGACGACGCTTCGGCAGAATTTGATGCTGAAATTTTCGCACGGACCAAGCAGGAACGCGACAGTCTGCGCAAAGCCTTGAAAAGCGGACAAATTTTTGAAGCGGAAAGCGACGTCTAGGTTAAGACTTCGTTGATCTTCTTCGTAAATATAGGTTTGGTGCGGCAAAAATGCCGCATCTGGTTCCAAGGTCTCATGGCGGTTGCGTCATGGGCGGAGAGATAGATGAGCACAGCGACGGACAAACCCGAAGCCGATACGCCCTCCGACGGCCCCCTTCTCGACCTGACCGATGCCGGCGTCAAGAAATTCATCAAGAATGCGAAGGCCCGCGGCTACGTCACGATGGACGAGCTGAACAAGGTTCTGCCGTCCGAAGAGTTTACTTCGGAGCAGATCGAAGACACGCTAGCCATGCTCACGGAGATGGGCGTGAATGTCGTCGATTCCGAAGAGGAAGCGACCGAAGGTGGCGAAATCGCCGTCCGCGAGGAAACCGGCGGCGTGGTCGTTGCCGAGAAGACCTCGGCTTATGACCGCACCGATGACCCTGTACGCATGTACCTGCGCGAAATGGGCTCGGTGGAGCTTTTGTCGCGCGAAGGCGAAATCGCAATCGCCAAGCGCATCGAAGCCGGTCGCGACACCATGATCCGTGGCCTGTGTGAATCAGCCCTGACCTTCGAAGCCATCATGATCTGGCGCGAGGAACTGGAGTCTGGCCGCATCCTGCTTCGCGAAATCATCGACCTCGAAGGCACCTACGGCGGCGGGCCGTCAGAAGGCCCGCCTCCGGGTGCATTGGATGATGAGGCCGAAGAAGAGGACGCCGACGCCCCGATTGCGATGCGGGCGCCCGAACCTGTTGTAAAGGCCCCAGAACTCAAGCCCGAACCCAAGCCAGAACCGCAACCTGAGGCCAAGAAGCCGGAGCCGAAAAAGAAGGCGGACGGCGGGGACGAGGATGAGGACGATTACGTCCCGATGGATGAGGAAGAGAAAAAGCCTCAGCCGGAAGAAGAAGAGGAAGACGATTTCGACGATGGTGCCGGTCCTTCGGTGTCAGCGATGGAATCCGAACTGCGCGAAGGCGTAATGTCGACGCTCGACGCTATTGCGGGTGAGTTCGAAACCTATCGCGGTCTGCAAGAGCGCATCCTGGGCGCTCGCCTCGAAGGCTTGCCTGTCGACCCTGCCGACAAGGTGGCCTATGATGAAGTCACCTCGGCCATCACCCGTCACCTCAAGACGCTGAAGCTCAACAATCAGCGTATCGAAGCCCTGGTGGAACAACTTTATACGATCAACAAGCGCCTGATGTCACTGGAAGGCCGCCTGCTGCGTCTGGCCGACTCCTATGGCATTTCACGCCAGGAATTCCTGCAGAACTACTACCACCGCGAGCTCGATCCTCAGTGGACGGATAAAGTGCGCGCGCTTGGCGTGCGTTGGCAGAAGTTTGCTGACAATGAAGCCGGCTCCATCGGCCGAATCCGCGCCGACATCATCCAGCTGGCTACGGATATGGGCGTGGCCGTGGATGATTATCGGCGTATCGTTCAGACGGTGCAAAAAGGCGAGCGCGAGGCGCGTCAGGCCAAGACCGAAATGGTCGAAGCGAATCTGCGCCTCGTCATCTCTATTGCCAAGAAGTACACCAACCGTGGCCTCCAGTTCCTGGACCTGATTCAGGAAGGCAATATCGGTCTGATGAAGGCGGTCGATAAGTTTGAATATCGCCGCGGATACAAGTTCTCAACCTACGCCACCTGGTGGATTCGCCAGGCCATCACACGCTCGATAGCCGATCAGGCGCGCACCATTCGTATCCCCGTGCATATGATCGAAACGATCAACAAGATCGTTCGCACATCGCGCCAGATGCTGCACGAAATCGGACGCGAGCCGACCCCGGAAGAACTGGCCGAAAAGCTGGCCATGCCGCTGGAGAAGGTGCGCAAGGTTCTCAAAATTGCCAAAGAGCCGATCTCCCTCGAAACCCCGATCGGGGACGAAGAAGATTCGCACCTGGGCGATTTCATCGAAGACAAGAACGCTGTTCTGCCTATCGATGCGGCGATCCAGTCGAACCTCCGCGAAACGACAACACGCGTTCTGGCCTCACTGACGCCGCGTGAAGAGCGCGTCCTTCGGATGCGCTTTGGTATCGGCATGAACACCGACCACACCCTTGAAGAGGTGGGTCAACAGTTCTCGGTGACGCGCGAGCGTATTCGTCAGATCGAAGCTAAGGCTCTGCGCAAGCTAAAGCACCCCAGCCGCTCGCGCAAATTGCGTTCGTTCCTCGACTCTTAGTCGGTATAAACGCTTAGAGAAAAAGCTCCGCTGGCATCCAGCGGAGCTTTTTTTTGTCCCCGACGTTTCGTCTAACTACTCCTGATATGTGGTCACGCCCGAGAGTTGTGTTACGCTGTGGAAAAAAACACAGGGGCTCAGGGTGGACAAGACAGAACCGCTTCGTGGCGACGACAAGGATAGGGTGCGCTCACATTCTCCGATTTCGGCAACGAAATCTGCCGCATTAACCGGGCTCGCGTTTCCCCTGTTGAGCGCTTGTGGCGGGGGCGGCGGCGGCGGGAGTGCCACGTCCGCATCCCCCACACCTTCATCCCCAACAACCTTAAGCTACACGCCACAGGAAGCCGCAAGATTTCTCCTGCAGGCCCAGTTCTCGTGTTCGCCTACAGAGGTTCAAAGCGTAAGAACCTTAGGCTTTGAGGGGTGGCTGACCCAACAATTCTCGGCACCTCAAAGCCAGACCGCCACCGCGTGGCTAGACTCAAGAAACTTCTACGTGCCTGACGAAAAGGATAAGTATTTCAATCCCGTCCCAGGGGACTGGATGGCCTGGCGTATGATGATGACGGGTGAGGATCAGCTTAGAAAGCGGTGTGCCCTGGCCCTTTCTGAGATGATTGTTGTCTCGCTCAGCCCCATCGACGGCTTTTGGCCACCCTATGTCATTGCGGGCTATTGGGATCTCCTCAATGCACACGCCTTCGGGAATTTTCGGACCCTTCTGGAGGAAATCACCCTCAATCCCGCCATGGGATTTTATCTCAATACCAAAGGCAATCAGAAAGCCGATCCCGCCACCGGGCGGGTCCCTGACGAGAATTATGCTCGTGAGATCATGCAACTCTTCACCATTGGTCTTACCCAGCTCAATAGCGATGGCACGCACAAATTGGACGCTCAGGGCCGTACACAAGACACTTACAGCCAGTCCGACATAACAAATCTGGCACGTGTCTTTACCGGCTATGACTGGAATTACGATCGGGTGACCTGGCAATCTGTACCGTGGCTGACCTATAAGATCCCATCGCCCGAGTTTAGCCGTGACCGGATGAAACTCGACCCGGCAAAGCACTCCGGTGAAGCCGTTTCCTTTTTGGGTGTAAACATTCCGGCGAACACGCCGGCTTCAGACGCCCTGAGGATTGCCCTCGATACGCTTTTCAACCATCCGAATACGGCGCCATTCGTCGCCAGGCAAATGATCCAGCGGCTCGTTACCTCAAACCCATCACCCGCCTATGTGGGACGCGTCGCTGCCGCCTTTGCAAACAATGGGACGGGTGTGAGAGGCGATATGAAGTCTGTGTGGCGCGCCATCCTTCTCGATTCCGAGGCAAGGACCCTGTCCGGCAGCGTCACCTCCGGAAAATTGAGAGAACCCATTGTGCGCTTTACGCAATGGGCCAGAACCTTCCAGGTGTCCAGTTTGACCGGCAAATGGGAGATCTATGACACATCAAACGGCGATTGGGGACTGGGCCAAAGTCCCTTGCGTTCGCCCTCTGTGTTTAACTTTTTCCGTCCCGGCTATGTTCCGCCGCAAACGGCTTTGTCCACCAGTCAACTGGTCGCACCGGAGTTTCAGATTCATAATGAAACAACGACGGCTGGATATCTTAACTTCATGACCTCGGTCATCAAGTCGGGATACCAGGACGTAAAGCCAGACTATAGTGCAATCATCGGCATTTCGCATCAGACCCGCGAACTGCTCGACTGGCTCAATCTCTATCTCGCTGCAGGCCAAGTCTCTGAGACCACACTCGCTCTGATACAGTCAGCCCTTGACGCTCAACCCCTGACCTCAACCTCTTCGGAATCCGCCAAGCTGGATCGCATCTACAGCGCGATCTTACTCATCATGGCCTCCCCCGAATATCTCGTTCAGAAATGAGCCCGCAGATGAACAGCGCATCGATCCGCAATGTCAGTCGTCGTGTTTTTCTTGCCCGCGCCGGCGCCCTGGGGGGAATGGGTCTTGCGGCGCCCATGGCCATGAGCCTGGCGGCTGCCGGAGACGCCGCAGCCTTTACTTCTAGTGATTACAAAGCGTTAGTCTGCGTGTTCCTTTATGGCGGCAATGACTGTCACAATACGCTTATCCCGGCAGATATTCCAAATTATGATCGCTATAGCGCCATCCGCGGCGGGGCGAGTGGGCGAAAGCGAGGCGGGATTGCCTACGGTCTCGATGAGCTTGTCAGCTTAAGACCCGCTATCAATCAAACACTGACCGACGCGCTAAGCTACGGCCTTGCGCCATCGCTCATCAAAACGGGTGCACTCTTCAACAGCGGCAAGCTCGCAATCCAACTGAACGTTGGCCCCCTGGTCGTTCCCCTCACCCGCGCTCAGTTTCAGTCGGGCGCTCTGCCGCTTCCGCCAAAGCTCTTCTCCCATAACGATCAGCAATCGGTATGGCAGGCGCTAGGCGCCGAAGGTGCGACCGTGGGCTGGGGTGGCCGCATTGGTGATCTCGCCCTTTCGAGCAACACCAATAGTCTTCTGACCTGCATATCGGCATCGGGAAATGCGGTGTTTTTGTCAGGCAATGACGCGCTTCAATACCAGATCAGCCCGGGCGGTGCGATTCCGATATGGGCCGCAAAAGGCGCAAGCTTCGGCTCCTCGCGGGCGTCAGAAGTGCTCAAAACCCTGATAACTGAGCCCAGGGCCCACGTCCTTGAGAACGAGTTTACCCGGGTGACAAAGCGTTCAATGGTAATGGAGGATATCGTCAATACGGCCCTTAGCCCCGTAACGCTTACGACGTCCTTCGACACCGATAATAAACCGAACAGCCTGGCCAACCAGTTAAAGATTGTGGCGCGCCTGATTGGCGCACGTAACGCACTGGGCTCAAAGAGGCAGGTTTTCTTTGTCTCACTCGGCGGCTTCGACACCCATGATGGATTGATGGAGACCCATCCAAACCTTCTGGCGCTCCTTGATGAGGCACTCTCAAGCTTCTACGCCGCCACTGTAGAAATGGGCGTCGAGAACCAGGTGACGACATTCACGGCGTCTGATTTTGGCCGCACCCTAACCTCTAATGGCGACGGCTCTGACCATGGATGGGGCGGGCACCACTTTGTTATGGGGGGCGCCGTCAAAGGCGGACGTTACTTTGGCACAGCGCCCCAGGTGTCCGTCACCTCAGACGATCAGGTGGGGCAAGGACGGCTTTTGCCGTCCACATCCGTCGATCAGATGGCGTCTACCCTTGCGCGGTGGTTTGGCGCCTCTGAGAATGAACTAACGACTATTCTCCCGAGGATCACCAATTTCTCATCCTCGGATCTCGGTTACTTCTCCGCCTGAGGTGTAACGCATTAAGTCGGCCAGGTGTCCGGTGATAGGGCCAGGACATCTCCGGCCAGGTATAACGAACCACAGATCAGCACGCGCACCGGCCCCTCTGTGATAGGCGCTAAAGCGTCCGTCACGCTCTGCGCGACGTTCGCCGCAAAGCCGCTTTCCCCCGCCCTGGCAGCCAGTTCGGCGGGTGGGATGACGGCCTCAGACGAAAACCCGACGCAGGTCATCATGGCGTCAAGCGCTTTGAAGTGCGCGAAAAACTCAGATGCATCCTTGGTATTGATCAGCCCGCAGATTAAGTGCAACGGCTTGGGATCACGCGCCTGGAGGCGCTCGATGTGGGCGCGCAGGGCGCGCGCCGCGTGCGGGTTATGGCCCCCATCGAGCCAGAGTTCCGAACCGGGGGGTAGTGCCGCCACGAGAGGGCCAGACTTTAGACGCTGCATGCGGGCAGGCCACACAGCGCTTTTCAGGCCCTGATCCATAGCATCTGAGCTCCAGCCCAGCAGCCGCGCTGCCTTAATAGCGAGCGCCGCATTGTCGATCTGATGATCACCTGCAAGGCGTGGCAGGCTTAGGTCAAGTAAGGCATCTTCATCCTGAAAGACGAGGCGACCATTTTCTTCATGCGCCTCAAACCCCTGCCAGGCCGTATAGAGGGGGCTGCGCGCCTTCAGCGCGGCGCGTTCGATCACGGCGTCAGCCTCATCCGCCTGACGCGCGCTGATGACCGGGCAACCCGGCTTAATGATCCCCGCTTTCTGCTTCGCAATTGTCGTCAGATCGTTGCCCAGAAAGGCCTGATGATCATAATCAACGGGCGTGATAATGCTGATGTTCGGTGTACGGATTATATTGGTAGCGTCCAGCAAACCACCGAGCCCGGTTTCCAGAAGAAGCACATCGGCCTCAACCTCTGCAAAGGCCAGAAAGGCCGCCGCTGTCGTCGCTTCGAAAAAGGTCAGGGGCTCGCCGGCATTGGCCTTTTCAACGCGATCCAGTACATCCGCCAGATAATCATCCGTAATCAGATGACCGGCTATGCGTATGCGTTCGGCAAAGCGCACCAGATGCGGCGAGGTGTAGACGTGGACACGCAAACCCTGCGCCTCGGCCATGGCCCGAAGCAGCGCCAGGGTAGAGCCCTTGCCATTTGTCCCCGCCACATGGATGACGGGCGGGAGGTGATCATGCGGATTCCCCAGCGCCTCACAGACCCGCATCATACGATCGAGCGTTAGATCGATCTTCTTGGGATGAAGCGCTTTGAGCCGCTCCAGCGGTGCGTCGAAAGGCAAAAGTCGGTCGGTCATAATGCGCTCTTAGCACCTCTACGGATCAAGCGGTATAGCCCAGAACCAAAGTGCAACTTTCGCAGGGATCTGGATTTAATGCCGAAAGCAACGAGACAGGGTTGATGCCAGCGGGGCAAGAGGTGCACGATCAAGCCAACGTGGCTCAATTAAGAAGAATAAGATGCCAAATTTGGCTCTTTATATTGGCTCTGCAGACATAAGGGGTCAAATCTGGCACCTTAATGGGAACAACAAACCCGCGCATACAAAAGGCGTCCGTCATACTTGACGCCACGGCTCGAACTTTAATCCCATCCGAAAATCACTGATGCGCAACCCGAGAAACGTCTGACTCGCCAGGCTCTCACCCAATTACCCTCCCCCGCGGGTTAGGACCACGTCCAGCATGAGCGCCAACGCAATAACTGGGTCCAGCCCCTGGGAAACTCTGAAAACGCCTAGAACGAGCTCAAATTCAAGAAGAGGTCTCCAAGGCCATTTCCAAAGAGCGTTGCCATTGTGATGACAATAGCGACCACAACATAGGCCACCCAACGACGCCGAGCGCCATGGCTAAGGTTTAAGAGGGCCAGCTCATAATCCGAACGCGCAATTCGGCCGTTTTCCAACTCAAAACTGAGCCTAGACTTGACTTGAAAGCGCTTTATTGAATGGACCACAAATACGAGCGACATAACGAGAAAGGCGATGCCTAATTGCTCGCCTGGATCAGAAACCAATAAAAAACCGTCCACTATATGACCTCCACGACATGGTTTTTGGAGACGATGCTATCCCCATGCAATATAGAGGCCCTGAACAGGTTCAGCGGATGCAGTAAGCTGAATTAAATTTAAGCAATGTGGTGCCACTCAAAAACGAATGACCTGGGTCAATGCAGCCGCGGGCCACATGAACGCGAACGCCGCCGCTTACCGCGTTGAAAAAAGCCCGCATGGAGTGTGCAACCGGCCAGCAGCCTTTCGCCGTCACAGGCTTCTGTTCGTCACCGGCTACGCGTTGGAAGGCAGGGTCAATAACCCTGGCGGCGTTTACCATCCATCAGCATGGACATCAGAGCACCCAGAACTTCGGGAAGTTCCGCACGCGGAACAACGCGATCTACCATGCCCTTATCAACAAGATACTCGGCGCGCTGGAAGCCTTCGGGCAGCTTTTCGCGGATGGTGGTTTCGATCACACGCGGTCCGGCAAAGCAGATCAGCGCACCAGGCTCCGCCAGATGAATGTCGCCCAGCATGGCGTAAGACGCCGACACACCACCCGTCGTCGGGTCGGTGAGGACAACGATATAAGGCAGTTGCGCGGCCTTCAGTTCCTGAATAGCGAGCGTCGTGCGCGCCAATTGCATCAGGGACAGTGTCCCTTCCTGCATTCGCGCCCCACCCGAAGCCGTAATGGCAACCAGAGGCACCTTTCGCTCAGCGGCATAACGGCAGGCGGCGATAAAGGCTTCACCGGCAGCCATGCCAAGCGAGCCACCCATGAAGGTAAAATCCTGCACCAGCACCACGCAAGGAACGTCCGCCACCTTGCCATAGCCGATCTGCATGGTGTCCTTAGCGCCAGAGGCGTCACGCGCGGCCTTTAGGCGCTGCGAATAGGGTTTGCCATCAGAGAAATGCAGCGGGTCTTCCGGCACGGCCGGGGTGTCGAGGGCTTCGTATTCACCGTTGTCGAAGGTGAAGCTGAGGCGCGTCTGGGCATTGATGCGCATATGCCGGCCCGTCGGCGTCACCCAGAGTGAGGCTTCGAGATCGGGGCGGTAGATCATCTCGCCCGTGTCTGGGTCCTTGACCCAGAGGTTTTCAGGCGTTTCGCGCTTGGACACAAATTTGGAGACGCCGGGGGCGATCTTGGCGAGCCATCCACCGCTGTCGCGGCGGTCCGTGGGTCGGGCGGTATTCGTCAAAGCGCGTCTACTCTTGGCTAATTTATCGGCAATGGCCATGTAAGGTCACTAACTCCGGGGGCGCTCAAAAATCTATGCATTTTTCTGAGGTCAGCCGTGCCAAAAAAGGGTTAATGAACCCTTTCATTGACAGGCTTCCACAGTTTGAGGGCCTAGTTTCTCGCGTTACGGACAGCCTGAGCCAAAAGGCTCGCGGTTTCCAGCACTTTTGTGTTGGATGGGGAATTTTCAAGTAAAGATTTCGCTACTGCGTCTACCAGCACGGAACCGACAACGCTGCCGTCGGCGATACGGGCGACTTCGGCGGCACGCTCTGGCGTCTTGATGCCGAAGCCCACCACAACGGGCAGGTTGGCAACCTCACGCACATGGGACACGGCCTCGCGGATCCCCTCGGCGTCGGCTTCCTTTACGCCGGTGACGCCTGCCACGGAGACGTAGTAGACGAAGCCCTTCGTGCGCTTCACCAGCGTTTTCAGACGATTGTCGTCGCTCGTCGGCGTTATCAGGCGGATCAGGGCCACGTCAGCGGCATCGAGCGCATCGATCAAACGCTCGGCCTCTTCCGGCGGACAATCGACGACGATCACCCCATCAACCCCGGCTTTGGCACAGGCTTCAGCAAAGGCCGGATAGCCCATATTCTCAACGGGGTTCATATAGCCCATCAGAATGAGCGGGGTTTTGGCGTCGGATTCACGAAAGCGTGAAGCCAGCGCAAAAACGTCGGCCATACGCGTGCCATTCTTCAGCGAGCGTTCGGCGGCCAGCTGGATGATCGGGCCTTCGGCCATCGGGTCGGAAAACGGGAAGCCCAGCTCGATAATATCGGCCCCGGCCTCCACCAACCCTTTCAAAAGGTCGAAAGAGGTATCGAGGTCCGGATCGCCGGCCATGATGTAGGAGACAAAAGCCGCCCGATTCTGCGCCTTGAGTTCGGCGAAGCGGGCGTCGATACGCGCGACTGACACGGTTAGAGATTCCCCATTTGCTGACCGAGCGCCTTGGCGACGGTGAAAATGTCTTTATCGCCCCGACCCGAAAGGTTGAGCACGATGACGCCGCCCTTACCGATCTCCTTGGCCAGATCACCCAGGCGGGCGATGGCGTGCGAGGATTCGAGCGCCGGGATAATGCCTTCAAGGCGCGACGTCAGCTGGAAGGCCTCCAGAGCCTCCTCGTCCGTGGCATAGACGTAACGGGCGCGACCCGTGTCGAACAGGTGCGCGTGTTCCGGCCCAATGCCAGGATAGTCGAGACCGGCCGAAATCGAGTGCCCTTCAAGGATCTGCCCGTCCTCATCCTGAAGCAGATAGGTGCGGTTGCCGTGCAAAACGCCCGGTCGGCCGCCGTTCAGCGAGGCCGCGTGGCCATTATAGACATCAAGCCCGTGACCGGCGGCTTCAACACCGACGATCTTCACGCTCTCATCATCAATGAAGGGGTGGAACATGCCGATGGCGTTCGAACCCCCACCGACGCAGGCGATAACAGCGTCAGGCAGGCGGCCTTCGGCCTCCAGAATCTGTTGGCGCGTCTCCTTGCCGATGATGGTCTGAAAGTCGCGCACCATCTCCGGATAGGGGTGCATGCCGGCGGCGGTGCCAATCATATAATAGGTATCGTGGACATTGGTGACCCAGTCACGCAGCGCCTCGTTCATGGCGTCTTTCAGCGTGCCATTACCATTGGTCACCGGGTGCACCTTGGTGCCCATCAGTTGCATACGGAAAACATTGGGTTTTTGGCGTTCGACGTCGAGCGCACCCATATAGACCGTACACGGAAGATCGAACTTCGCGCACACGGTAGCAGAAGCGACACCGTGCTGACCGGCCCCGGTTTCAGCGATAATTCGCGTGCGGCCCATACGGCGCGCCAGCAGGATCTGACCGATGCAGTTATTGATCTTATGCGCGCCGGTGTGGTTCAGTTCTTCGCGCTTGAAATAGATTTTGGCGCCACCAAAATACTCTGTCAGGCGCTCCGCCAGATACAGCGGGCTCGGGCGACCGACAAAATATTTGAGAAGATGGTGGTACTCCGCCCAGAAGGCCTCATCCTCTTTCGCCTGCGCCCACGCTTCGCCCAGTTCGAGAACGAGCGGCATAAGGGTTTCGGGGACATAAAGCCCACCGAACTCACCGAAACGGCCCTTGGCGTCCGGCATATTGTAGCGATTGGTCAGGATGGCATCATCCACGGTGAAAGGTCCTTCTGGATTAAAGCCCTTTTACGGCCTTAAGAAACTGAGAGATCAGTGCTGCGTCTTTTAGTCCCGGTGCCCGCTCAACACCAGAAGAAACATCGACCATCTTCGCTTTCGACTGTGAAACCGCTTCGGCAACGTTCCACGGGTTGAGCCCGCCGGCGAGTAACCACGGGCGTAACGACGGGTAGCCTTCCATCAGCGTCCAGTCAAAGCGCGCCCCGACCCCGCCGGGCAGGGTGGCATCCTTCGGCGGTTTGGCATCAAACAGCAAATGCTCAACCACCTCTTCATAAGGCGCGGCCGCCAGCACATCGGCACGGCTTTCGACACTGATGGCCTTGATGAGCGGAATGCCAAAGCGCGCGCGGATATGACGCACACGCTCAGGACTTTCATGGCCATGCAACTGGATCAGGTCGGGCCGAACGTTTTGCGCGATTGTCTCAAGCAGGGCATCATCCGGATCAACCACGACACTAACGCACTGCGTTTTTTTATTCATGTGCGCAGTATAAGAAGTCGCATTTGCAATCAACTGAGCCATGCGCTCCAAGTCAAGATGCCTCGGGCTTTTCGGAAATGAGATGAAGCCCAACATGCCAGCGCTGTCATCTATCGCGATGCGAGCGCTAACATCATCGGTAATACCGCAAATTTTCGCCAAAATGGTCATAAAACGCCTTGATTTTTAAATCAGATGCGCCGAGCTTTAAGAAAAATCAAGAATTAGCGCGCTAATTCTCGACTCACAAAAAGCGCGCCGGACAAACGGTGCACCGTACAGGGGATAGTATATGACCGCCGTTCTTTTGAGCGATCTCTCCAATAGCGCTCACATGAAGCTGGCACTTGTAACGCCAGGGGCGCGCCCGACAGAGGCAACCCTTTATCCATGCAAGTCGATCGAAGAATTTAACGCTTCCATAATCGATTTTCTCGAAGCCAACAACCAGCCCGAACTGATGGCGGCCGCGGTTTCAGCGTGCGGCTGGGAAGTGGATGGCGGGTTTTCCATGCCCAACCATGGCTACCGCATCGACCGTCAGCATCTGCGCGACCTTCTGAACATTCAGCGCCTGCACGTTGTCAATGACTGTGTATGTAAGGCCATGGCGGTGGATCGTCTGTTCACCTCCGAGCTCGTCAAGGTCTGCGGCGGCGAAGGCGAGGACGGGCAGGCCCGCGCACTGGTCGGGGCCGGACGCGGACTTGGGCTGGCCGGCATAATTATGGATGATCTGGGGCATCCGACCGTGCTGCCCTGCGAGGGCGGTCATGCCGATCTGGCAGTGACAACGCCGCGTGAAGCGCAGGTTTTTGAGCATCTGGAGCGCAAATACGGCCACGTCTCGCGCGAGCGCGTCGTCAGTATGCAGGGTCTGGCAGAAATCTATGAAATTTTAGGGCAGGTCGATGCGGGCGATAACCGCCGCGTGAATGCTTCCGAAGTGGTCGCCTTGGCCCATACCGATGATGCACGTGCGCTTGAAGCCGTCAGCCTCAGTCAGGGTTTTCTGGCCGCTATGGCCTCCGACACGGCTCTAATGCTGGGGGCGCGCGGTGGCATCTATCTGGCGGGCGAGTATGTGGAACTGATCAGCGACCTGATCGACTGGTCCGCCTTTGAGGCGCGTTTCAATGACAAGGGGCGCTTGCGCGGCTATATGCAGGACATACCGGTCTTTTTCGTCCGGGCGCGCGACCTGGAACTGATCGGTCTGGCGACGCTGTTCGGGTAAAAGAAAAGGCGCGGAAACCGCCGCGCCTTTTCATCTATTTCTTCTTCAGCTCTTCAAGGATACCGGCAAGCAGGTCCTTCTCCGAAGGCCCCGGATCGGCTGCGGGCGCAGCCGGCGGCGGGAAGAGGCGGTTGATCGCCTTGACCACCATGAAGATGGCCGCACCGATAATCACGAACTGAATCAGCGTGTTAATAAAGATGCCGTAGCTGATCGCCACTTCGGGCGTGTCGGCGACGGCGGCTTTCAAGACCAGTTTGAGGTCGGAAAAATCCACGCCACCCGTCAGTAACCCGATCGGCGGCATGATGATATTGTCAACGAGCGATGACACGATCTTGCCGAACGCGCCGCCAATGACGACACCGACAGCCAGATCGATGACGTTGCCGCGCATCAGGAAGGTTTTAAATTCTGAAACAATGCTCACGGGCACCCCCTCTGTTTATAGGTTTGTTTTATTCGTTGTCGTCGCCCGACAGGTTCAGGCGTTCGCGCAGTTCCTTGCCGCTTTTGAAGAAGGGCACGTGTTTGGCGGGAACCGATACGGCTTCACCGGTGCGCGGATTGCGCCCCACACGCGCCGGACGTGAGCGCACGGAAAAGGCCCCGAAGCCCCGAAGCTCGACCCGACCACCCTTTTCGAGCGTCTCTATCATGGATTCCAGAATCAGATTGACGATCCGTTCGACGTCTTTTTGCGTCATATGCGGATACTCGGACGCCAAACGCTCGATCAGTTCCGATTTTAACATCTTATCCCCCGAACATAGGTTCGAAATATGTAGGCGTCCATTGATCCGCGGTTTTGAATCTTATGACCACGTTGCAACGCAGCCGGACACCCGCCAGCACATCATCTTGCGAGCATGATCGAAAACGAAAGCCGCTTCAAGGGGTTGTTTCAAAAATTAATAGCCGCTGAAGCGAAATGTATACGGAAAATGCCGACATCAGCACGAGTCTGCACATGTTGAACGCTGCGGCGCACAAAAAAAGCCCCCGCATTTCAGTTCTTGCGAAGCTGAATGCAGGGGCAGCATTAAAGACGCTTGCGTCTAAAAGGCTTACTCTTTGGTCGAACCGCGCAGAGCCGCACCCAGGATGTCGCCCAGCGAAGCGCCGGAGTCCTGAGAGCCGTACTGCTCGATGGCCTGCTTTTCGTCGGCCATTTCCAGAGCCTTGATCGAGACGGACACCTTGCGGGCGGCCTTATCGACATTGGTGATCTGGGCATCGACGCGGTCACCCACGGCGAAGCGCTCGACGCGCTGCTCGTTGCGGTCGCGCGACAGGTCCGACTTACGGATGAAGGCCGAAACCTGCGCATCGTCTTCGCCAAACTTGACTTCGATACCGCCCGAAGTGACTTCGGTGACGGTCACGGTCACGGTCTGGCCCTTGCGGAAGGTGTCGCCCGACATCGGATCGCCGCCAAGCTGCTTGATACCCAGCGAGATGCGTTCCTTTTCGACGTCAACGTCCAGAACCTTAGTCTTGACGATGTCGCCCTTCTTGTACTTGGCAATCGCTTCTTCGCCCGCGACGTTCCAGTCGAGGTCGGAGAGGTGGACCATGCCGTCGATGTCGTTTTCAAAGCCGACGAACAGACCGAATTCGGTCGCGTTCTTCACTTCGCCTTCGATCACCGAGCCAATCGGGTGCTTGGACAGGAAGTCATCCCACGGATTGTTCTGAGCCTGCTTGAGGCCCAGCGACACGCGGCGCTTGCCGGCATCGACTTCCAGCACGACCACATCGACTTCCTGAGAGGTCGAAACGATCTTGCCCGGATGGACGTTCTTCTTGGTCCACGACATTTCCGAAACGTGCACCAGACCCTCAACGCCCGACTCCAGCTCGACGAACGCGCCGTAGTCAGTGATGTTGGTGATACGACCGGTGAACTTGCCACCGACAGGGTACTTGGCTTCGACACCGTCCCAGGGATCAGATTGCAGTTGCTTCATGCCGAGCGAAATGCGCTGCGTGTCCGGATTGATCTTGATGATCTGGACGCGCACGCTGTCGCCAACATTGAGGACCTGCGACGGATGCGAAACGCGCTTCCACGACATGTCGGTAACGTGCAGCAGGCCGTCGATGCCGCCGAGGTCAACGAACGCACCGTAGTCGGTGATGTTCTTGACCACACCGTCACGGATTTCACCTTCGGCCAACTGACCGACGAGCTCAGTGCGCTGCTCGGCACGAGCTTCTTCGAGGATGGCGCGACGCGACACAACGATATTGCCGCGCGGACGGTCCATCTTCAGGATGGCGAAGGGCTGTTCCTTGCCCATCAGCGGGGCGATGTCACGCACCGGACGGATATCGACTTGCGAGCCAGGCAGGAAGCCCGAAGCGCCGTCCATATCAACGGTGAAGCCGCCCTTGACGCGGCCGACGATGGTCCCCATGACCGGCTCGCCACGGTTGAAGATGGCTTCGAGACGGGTCCAGGCTTCTTCGCGACGGGCCTTCTCACGGCTGATGACCGCTTCGCCCATGGCGTTTTCGACGCGTTCCAGATAGACTTCGACGGTGTCGCCAGTCTTGATGTTGGCGGCGTCCGAGCCGAATTCCTTCAGCGAAACGCGGCCTTCGGTCTTCAGACCGACATCGACGATAACGAAGTCCTTTTCCAGGCCGACGACCAGACCGTGTACGACCTGACCTTCGAGCATGTCACGGCCGTGCAGGGATTCGTCCAGAAGGGCCGCAAAATCGTCACGCGACGGATTATAATCGCTCATGTAATCTCAGTTTGGGTTGGCGCTGAGGCGTGGCCGTTTCGAAGACGGCGTAAGCGGACAGGAACGGCGAAGCGCACGGCTTCGGCCACACGGACAGCGGCTTTTTTAAGGGAATGTCACATGCCGGACGCCCAGATTGGGTTTCCGCGGAGCGCCGTTCGTGATCCTGCCTGATAAAAGAGCGCCGATGAGATTGGCCCTTTTAAAAAGAGCCGCGGCGGTCCCTCACGATGCGTCGCGCATGTTCGATGGCCGCCTCTATACCTAAATCGGTCGTATCAAGCAAGACGGCATCATCAGCCATGGACAGCGGTGCCGACGAGCGTGACGAGTCGCGCTCATCACGCAGGCGGATATCGGCCAGCACATCTTCATAAGCCAGATCCGGATTACTCTTTACCAGTTGCAGCCAGCGGCGGTGGGCACGCACCTCGGCGCGGGCAGTGACAAAAATTTTGACTGGCGCATCGGGCGCAATCACTGTGCCGATATCACGCCCGTCAAGGACAGCGCCGCCCGGTTGATGGGCAAAATCGATCTGAAACCGCTTCAGGGCCTCACGCACTTCGGGAAGAGCGGCCACCTGTGAGGCCCATTCCCCGGCCTCGCGGCCACGCAGCTCGGGATTGTCAAGCGTTTGTGTATCCAGCGTCCGCGCGATCTCAACCAGTTGCTCAACGTCTTCGAGCGTCAGACCCCGCTGTGCCCGCAAAAACCCAACGGCGCGATAGATCAGGCCGGTGTCCAGCATCGGCAGGTCATAATCTTGCGCAATAACCGACGCCAGCGTCCCCTTACCGGAAGCTGCGGGACCATCGAAGGCGATAATGAGGGCATACGTCATAATCGCCGCTTTTAGATAGGCCTGAGAGAGGTCGCAACCCCTTTTACAGGCTTGCCTGCGGCACACAACCGGGCAAGGACGGTCGTAAAAAGGGGCAAAATGCCGAAAATCCGTTTTGACAGCCGAGCGATCTGGTGGCAAGGGAGGCCAAAGCTTTATAGTTTTCCACTTTATGAGGACGCTCCGTGGCTGATCCCGCCCTAGGCACCAAACAGATTTGTCCGAATTGCACGGCGAAGTTCTACGACCTGAACAAACGCCCGGCCCATTGCCCCAAATGCGCTTTTGAGTTCGACCCTGAAGAAGCGCTGCGCACCCGTCGCACCCGCGTCCGTCCGGTTGCACCGGATGAGTATGAAATGGACGATGAGGCCGAAGATCAGGTCAAGGGCAAGACCCCCGGCGAAGAGGATGAAGACGAAGAACCGGAAATCGTTACGCCGGAAATCGATGAGGTTGTCGCCGACGACTCGCTCCTGGCTGATGAAGACGATGAACTTGATCCGGCCGACCCGGCGCGCGTTGCGCCCGATGCGGTAGACATGGATATCGAAGACGCAGACCTCGTTGACGATGATGCCGACGATGTACCGTTCCTTGAAGACGATGAGGACGATACGTTCGACGAAGACATCGACGGTTTGCCCGGCGAAGGAAATGATGACGAAATCTAACCGTTAGGTTAGGCCGTCAACAGCCGCGAAGCTCAAGCTTCGCGGCTTTTTTTCTGCCCCCCTCCACCGGCCCTAATGGACCTGTGAAAAAATCAAAAAAACTTTGAAAAAGCGCTTGCAAGTCAAAATGCCTTGCCCTAGAAGTCGCGACCTCGGCGGCGGCAACGCAGCCCAGACCATCGAAATGAGATGGGGCTATAGCTCAGTTGGTAGAGCGCTTGAATGGCATTCAAGAGGTCAGCGGTTCGACTCCGCTTAGCTCCACCATTTCAAAGAAGCCAGCCTTGCGCTGGCTTTTTCTGTTTCTGCCACAGATGCTAGTATTGGCGCGGATATGAGCGGCGTTGCTATGTTCCGCTTACTGCCGACACGGGCGGTCCCCCTTGGATTGTGCGCCCCAAACCTCCTTATTCTCCGTTTGACCGATGGCTGTAGACGCGCGCACCCCTGTTTTCATGCAGGGTTAAGGGCCAGGGTTGCGCCCAGGCCGTCGGTCGAGGAACGGGCGCGGCAGATGAAGGGGCGAGTGGCCCCACTTAATCACCCAAGCCAAAGAACGCGGGCCTCCTGTCTTCAGCGAAACGCCGCAGCGCTTTCTCCCCGGCGTGCAATTTGATTTGGACCGATTCCCGAAGGCGCGGGCGAAGTTCGCTTAGAAGAAAAAATATTCAAGGACCTACTGGCGCGGACAACGCGCAAGTCACCTGGCAAGTCGGGATGCGGTTGTGGCGGATAGAGGTGCAAATAACCCGGCAGGCCATCCAAGATGCGCTAGGGCTGACAGCGAACGCGATTCAGAAATCTTGCCAGAAGACTATTTAAAGACTATATTTGGTCCCAGGCAATCAGGGGCGGATAATGCGATACTCATCACAAGTCAAACCGATCAGCTATCTCAAAGCCAACGCTGCTGAGGTTCTCACGCACCTCGCGGAGCAGCGGGAACCTATGGTCATCACCCAAAACGGTGAAGCGAAGGCTGTCCTGCAGGATGTCGCCTCGTTCGAAGAGACGCAAGAAACACTGGCAATGCTGAAAATCCTCGCGTTAGGCAACCAGGACATGGCGGCTGGCAAGGTCAAACCCGTGGCCGACGTTGTTGCCCGGCTGCGCGCCAAGCAAGCCGCAGTTTAATGGCTGGCACGTCAGACAAGTTCGAAGTCCTGCTTACCGAGGGTGCGGAACAAGACTTAGAGGCCATCCACGACTACATCTCCAATTTCGACTGCGTCGCCAATGCCAACTATGTGTTGGATGAGTTGATGCGCGTCGTAGAGACCCTGGCTAGGTTCCCGGAACGCGGAAGCTATCCGCAGGAATTGGTCGGCCTAGGCATCAAAGAATACCGCCAGACCTTTTTCAAACCGTACCGCTTGATTTACCGTATCACGGGCAGCCAGGTGATCATCTACCTCATTGCTGATGGTCGTCGCGAAATGCAGTCAGTGTTGGCAAGACGGCTACTTGGCGCTTGAACGGCGCGAGCACGCAGCCCTGCCCATCGGATTCAATAGCGATGGGTTTGGATGCAAACTCCAGACCATCATTAAAAACGCTCTCTTTCGGGAGCTCTTATTAATGATGGTGTGCCCGGACGCGAGCCGGCCGCAATCGCGTACCGCCGCAAGTAAGCCGCTTCACACGGATTCAAAACCTCTGTCCTTCGCACGCTCCCCCGGCCTGGTTCTAATGAAGTCGTCAAGATGGGACCCCACGGCGTCAGGCATGATCAATCGCCCCGGTCGAACCTCATAATGGTCTGATCAGCTTCGCCGATTTGAGGGCCTTCCGGACGTCGCGCCAGGACGGCATAAATGCACCGGGGGCCGATCTTAAAGGAATGCCCTAAAAACATCACACCAGACGACCGCACACCTATTGGGCTAAGAGGCTTTTACGGGCCGCTTAGCCGGCTGGGCGCCGTCAAGGGAAGCGCTTGAAACCACGTCTGCCTTCGCACAAAAGTTCGGCGCGAGCTTTCGGCGTGCCTTGCACCAGTCTTTTGAAGCCGTCAGGCTCTTGGGATGGGTTTGAACATCAATGGCCAGGTCCAGCACACCGACAGGACCGAGTTTGTCATAATTGGCGGATTTCAGATCGTAGACAAAATAGCTGACGCGCAGCGGATCTGTGTTCGCAACTTCAGACCCAGCCTTTCCCACAGGCGGAACCACCGTAACGTGGATGAATTTCGCCGTGCCGGTATCAACCTTTTTACTCTGAATAGTGCGCCCGACAGCTTCAGAAACGCGCGCCGTCAGATCGATCAGTTTATCGCTACGCCATTCTCTGGATACTGTGCAGTAAACGCTGATCGTCTCCCATTCGGTCTTTCGCGCTTCAATGCAGCGTGAAACGTCAATGGGGGCTGGCGTGGCCGTAGCCGGTTTGCTTGGGACTGCGGCCACAACGGACGCCGTTGCCGTCGCCGGCTCAGCCGGTACAACCGCGGCAACGGATGTTGTGTCACTGGCTGTAATGGCCTGGCTAGAGGCGCTCGCAGGCTCTGCGCTCGCTTTTTTGCCGTCGTTGCCCTCAGTCTCCGATGCGCACCCGCAAATAAGAAGGCCTGCCGGGATCGCTATCGCCCACGACATATGCATGGAGACCTCCTGTTAACTATATATCCCGCGTCGCACAGCCTGACAGAAGATGTCAAGACGCAGCCTCTCGCGCTTGCGAATTTACGCCTGCTTTTTTTTGCCCCTGGCACGTAGCGTCCTTAACTGGGGGGCCCTCGTCCTCAGTCTGAATGCCCAAGATCCAGCGCCGGACAGGCCACGCTTTGCCCGTTAAAAAAACCCACCGCGTTTTACGTGCGGCGCAAAAGCCGGCGTCCTGTTACGCCCTTAACCTGGGACGCCCCCCCCTTATCTCTTTGCAAGCTTCGATTTGCTTCGGCGTTAGCGTTCGGGGGGGCTTGGTTTACCCGGCGCGACATCCCATGTGTCGAGAGGAAAGATAAGGAGAAAACGTCATGACGCACGTCACCGACAATTCCACCCAAAGCCGCTTTGAGCTTACCCGCGATGGCCACACAGCCTATGCCGACTATCATCTCGATGGACAGGTTCTGAACATCGATTACGTCTTTGCCCCGCCCGAACTGCGCGGCACAGGAGCCGCAAGCGACCTGATGAAGGGCATCACGGTCCACGCCCGCTCCCGTGGTTTTAAGGTGCATCCCGTCTGCGGCTACGCAGCCGCCTGGCTCAAACGCTCGTCTGAAAGCCAGGACCTCATCATTTAGCCCAGCGCAGAGACACCATGACCGCGCGCCGGTTATCGTAGCTCATTATTCCGTCGGCGGTACGCTGGATAGCTATATCCGCGTCCAGCGCATTATCGACGATTACGCGCAGGCTGAGATTCTCGCTCACGGGTCTTTCGGCCAACAGACGCAGTCTGGAAGCCGGAGCCAGCCGCTGGCGATTGAGATCGTCTTCAAAGCTCTCCCCGATAAACAGCCAGTCGGCACTTAATCGCGTCCGGCCCAGCTGATAATCGCCACCCACCGACAACAGATAAGACGGTGCCTGAGCCGGACGCTTGCCCTTTAAGGCCACATCTGCACCGCGCATTTCGGCATCAGTAATGGTGCCTGACACCGTCAGGGTCAGCCGCTCGGACGCCGCCCACCGCCCAGACAGTTCAAGGCCCGTCGCGCGCACCTCCCCTGCGTTTTGACGCTGACGCAATACCCCGCCCGCCGGAATGAAGCCCGCTGTCGGGAAGGTGCCCGGCCCGAAACCTGTGGTGATATTGCTGATCGGATCCAGAAGGTGATTATAAAACCAACCCACATCAAGGCTCAGTCCTGACGACCCATACCGCCACCCGGCCTCGATGCCGTTAAGCTTTTCAGGTTTCAGGGCGTTGTTGGCCTCAGTGACGTCATTGCCGACACGAAAAGGGCGATAAAGTTCGTTAAGTGACGGCGGTCGAAAGCCGTTGTAGAGCGCGATGCGCCATTGCTGTGCACCCGCTTGCCGTGCCAGACCCAGACGCGCCGATACTACCGTTTCTTCCGCGTTCGAAGGGCGCAGATCCAGTAAAGGCGCGCCCGTGCTCACGTCGGTCTCGCGACGAAAACCGCGTGTCGCCTGCCAGGTATCCGCACGCACCGCCCCGGTCAGGCTGGTTTGACCGAAGCGCCGCGTTCCTTGCGCATAAAAGCCGACGAGATCCGTACGACCACCGGTCTCACGCAAGCGCGTGGCCATACCATTGACGTAACGAAAGCGTTCGCGCGTCTCACCCAAGCTACGCCGCGCGTCTATTCCGGCCTCCCATTCACCGCTGTTGCTTTCACGACGCCAGGCGGCATTGACGCCATAGCCCTTGGCGGGCGTGGCATACTGGTCATTGGCCACACTTGTGCCCACACGTCCACTGACGACCGACACAGAGCGGTTGGAGAGATGGCTGTCGCGATACCAAAGCTGGAGCCGGTAGCCCTGGCCCGTCGCTTCGGTGGGGCGCGTCAGGCTTAGGGCGTACTGATGACCGCTGGCACGTGCCGTGGCCCCCGAAAGGCCGGTATCGCGGCGACTGTCGTAGCTACCGGCTATGAGGGTCAGGTCGTGGCGCGATACCTCACCGCGCCATGTGGCCAGCATCGCTTCATCGTCACCGAAGACGCCTTCATCAGCGGCTCCGCGCTGCGGTGCGCGAACGGCGGCATCGCCATATCGGCGGGCGCGACTATAGTGAAGGCTTAGATCTCCAATGCCGGCATTAATCTGCGCGCCTGAGCTTCCGCTATCGCCCCAATCCACACCGCCCGACACCCCGGTTTGCGGGGGCGCAAGGTCCAGATCGACAACACCGGTCAGCGCCCCAGCCCCATAGGCCCCTCCACCCGCGCCGCGCACGACGCGAGCCCGGTCTATGGCATCGACGGGCAAACTCGCCCAGACAACCCAGCCGCCAAACGGATCATTTTGCGGCACACCATCAAGCGTCACCAGCGCCCGTCCGGCTCCCGAAGGGGCGATCGCGCGAAGGGAAACCCCCTGAATGGTCGGATTGGCACTCAGGCTCGATTGCCGGCGGAACAGGGAGGCCTGTGCGCCTGACTTCAGAGCCTCGTCGAGGCTGCTGGCCGCATCTATGGCCGGCTTGCCTGCAGTGACGGTTGAGAACGCGGCATCGCCGCGAAACGGCTTGAAGCGGCCGCGCACGATGACTTGCGCCTCTTCCGCCAGGGCTGGGGCTGTGAGTGACAGCCCGATCAGCATCGGGATATACCGCCTTATCACCCCTACCACCGCGTGGGCTTAGGGTTACGGTCAAAGCCCATCTGGTGCCAGTAAGGATAGATCGGCTGACGCCGGCTCACGGCATCGAGACGCGCGACCTGATCGACAGTGAGATCCCAGCCGACCGCCCCCAGGTTGGCCTTAAGCTGATCGGCATTACGCGCCCCAATGACGATGTTGGCGACGCCCGGGCGCTGCAAAAGCCAGTTGAGCGCCACCTGTGGGATGGTCTTGTCCACCTCACGCGCAATTTCACCCAGCACGTCGACCACACTGTAAAGGTGCTCATTGTCAACCGGCGGACCACCCGTGTCGCCGCCCTGGGCAATGCGCCCTTCGCTGGCCGGCTGATCGCGGCGAATCTTGCCCGTCAAACGCCCCCACCCCAGCGGCGACCACACCATCGTTCCTACGCCCTGATCGAGCATGAGTGGCATGAGTTCCCACTCGTATTCACGCCCAATCAGTGAATAATAGCCCTGATAGGCGACATAGCGGCTGAGGCCCAGCCGCTCAGAGGCCGCCAGCGACTTCATCAGGTGCCAGCCAGAAAAGTTCGATGCCCCGATGTAGCGCACCTTGCCCGAGGTCACGAGCGCATCCAGGGTCGAAAGCACCTCCTCAACCGGTGTGAGGGCATCGAAGCCGTGCATGAAATAGACGTCGATATGGTCGGTGCCCAGACGTTTCAGGCTGGCTTCGACAGCACGCAGCAGGTGGTAGCGCGAGGACCCTTTGTCGTTAGGGCCATCGCCCATGGTAAAGGTGGCCTTTGTCGAGATCAGGACATCGTTACGACGGCCTTTGAGCGCTTCACCGAGGATTTCCTCTGACGCACCCCGCGAATAGACATCGGCTGTATCGAAGAAGTTGACCCCGTGATCGAGGCATAGGTCGATCAGGTTGCGCGCTTCGGCGACATCGGTCGTGCCCCATTTGGAGAACATGTCGCCCTTTCCACCGAACGTGCCCGTGCCGAAGCTCATGACCGGCACTTTCAGGCCCGAACGGCCCAGTTGCCTGTATTGCATGTTCACTCTCCCGATCCTGATAACGCGCTGCCAAACGGTTGCAACGCAACATTATACGTGCACCCATGGGAAATAGGGCAACGCAGATGGCTTTACATGGCCGTCCGAATGAATTTATGGTAGGGCTACCGCACCGCCAAAAAGTAAAAACATATCCGAGGATTACCGCATGGGCCAGATGATTGAACTCACCCGCCCCGATGGTGGCAAGATTTCGGCCTACCGCTCGGAGGTCGATCCCGCACGCGCCAGTGTCATCGTATTGCAGGAATGGTGGGGCCTCAACGATCATATCAAGACCATCGTCGATCGCTTCGATGCCGAAGGCTTCAATGCCCTGGCACCAGACCTCTACCATGGCCGCGTAACGAAGGACGCCGATGAGGCCAGCCACATGATGAACGGCCTCGACTTCCCCGGCGCCGTGCATGAGGATATTGCCGCGGCTCTGGCGAACCTCAAGGCGATCAATGACAAGGTGGCGGTGATGGGCTTCTGCATGGGTGGGGGCCTGACCATTGCCTCGGCGGCGCGTCTGAGCGGGTTTTCGGCGGCGGTCTGCTTCTATGGTGTCCCACCGCGTGAATTTGCCAACCCAGGCGATATCGCCATACCGTTTCAGGGTCACTTCGGCAAAAAGGACGACTGGGTCACGCCGGAAGTGGTGGCCAAGATCGAAAGTGACATGCGCGCCGCCGGTCGCCATCCGGAGCTTTATAGCTACGACGCCGATCACGCCTTCTTCAACAAGACCCGCCCGGAAGTCTATAATGAAGATGCCGCCGATCTGGCGTGGGAACGCACCATCGACTTCCTGGGTGACAATCTCTGATATCTACTGCGGCGCCATATGGGCGCGTCGCGCCGTCAACGCCGAACCGGCGGACGCCAGTACCACCAGTGCTATGGCCAGCCATTGCTGCGGGCTTAAGGCCTCATGCAGAAGTATCAGGCCGGTCAGAGCCGCGAGCGCCGGTTCCAGACTCATCAGGATGCTGAAGGTACGCGTCGGGATGCGTTTCAGTGCGAACATTTCAAGCGTGTAGGGGACAGCCCCCGATAACAGCGCCACCATCAGGCCGGTCAGGAGTATCTGTGGCTTAAACAGTGGCGCGCCTATGGTGATCAAGGCCAGCGGCAGGGTGACGAGACAGGAAAAAGCCACGCCAAAGCTGACGGCCTGACCTTCGGGTACGCGCTGCGCGACCCCTTGCCCCAACAGGATATAGCTGGCCCAGCCCGCGCCCGCGGCCACTGCCAGGGCCACGCCGATGGGATCAAGGGCCCCGCCCCCCGCATGAGGAAGCAGCAACCACAAACCAAAAGCGGCGCAGGCCACCCAGACGAAATCGAGCGCCCGGCGGGAGTTCCACACCGCCACGCCGAGCGGCCCCATAAATTCGATGGCAACCGCAACGCCCAGCGGGATGCGCTGAAACGACAGATAGAAGCACAGGTTCATCAGGCCGAGATTGAGCCCAAACAGAATGAGCCACTTCCACGCCGAGCGCTCTGGCAAATTACGCCACGGGCGAAAGAGCGCCATCAGGAAAAGGGCCGCCAGCGTCTGACGAAGGGCCGTAGCGCCCAGCGGCCCGACGCTGCTGAACAGCGACTTGGCAATGCCGGCACCGAACTGAAACGACAACATGCCACCAATGACGCCGATGATGGCCCAAAGGGCGTAACGTCCGCTCGCAGCGTCAGTCATGGCTGTGCGATCCTAACCGTTCACCGACAAACAGAACGACGCGTCCAATCACTACGCTCATCGTCATGACCACCACAATCGGGGTCAGGGTCTGCGCCTGAAGCGCGGACACCACTGCCGAGACGATGGTAGCCAGCCCGATCTGGGTAAAACTCATGAGGGCCGAGCCGGAGCCGATGTCGCGCGTCAGACTGCCTATAGCTGTAGCCGACGAATTAGGACCGATAAAACCGAGGCAGGACAGGATAAGAAACAGCATGATCACCGTGCCCCAGACATTGAGCCAGCCATTTGCCGCCGCCAGCAAAAAAGCCAGCACAAACACGCACTGCACACTCAGGCCCACGCGCAGAATCTGTTTTGAGCTGTAGCGGCGGTTGACGAAGACGTTGAGCTGGCTGGACCCGATAAAACCGACGCTTAGGCCTGCGAAGATCAGTCCGTAAATCTCCGGCTTGATGTGGAAAATCTCCATGAAGATGACGGGTGAGGCTGAGACATAGATGAACAGACACCCGAAAGAAAATCCACCCGCAAACAGATAGGTCACAAAGGCGGGGTTGCGGTAAAGGCCCAGAAAGGTCTTCAGGATCGGCAGGGGCTTAAGCGATACGCTCGGATCAGCTGGCTTGCCGTCGGGCAGTACCGTTATCACGAGTATGAGGGTCAGGCCTACAATCGCGGCCAGAAAGGCAAACACCCAGTGCCAGTCAAGCCAGGTGGTGACCAGCCCGCCGAGCGTCGGCGCCAGCAATGGCGATACGCCGATGGTCAGTATGATCAAAGATATGATCTTTGCCGTATCCTTGGGGGGAAAAAGATCACGCACCAGCGACATAGCCGCTACCGAGGCGGCGCAACCGCCCAGTGCCTGAAACAGCCTGAGCCAGATCAGCACGTCGATATTGGGCGCAAACACACACCCGACAGAGGTCAGAACAAACAGGGCCAGTCCGGCATAGAGCGGCGGTTTGCGACCGTAGCGGTCCAGCAACGGGCCATAGATCAGAGGCCCCAGCGCCATGCCCGCAAAATAACTCGAAAGCGACAGACCTACGGCGGCGGAACTGGTTTTAAAATCGGCGGCGATCTGGCCAAAGGCGGGCAGATACATGTCGATAGCGAACGGGCTGATGGTCGAGAGCGCGCCCAGCGTAAAGATCACCAGAAACGGATTTTTCAGCGCCGGCGGCGCAGCTTCAGGAGCGGACATGACACACACAAAAAAGCGGGAATAGCGGCGGTAATGACCCTACCCCGCCGCCGGGTCAAGTTATGTCACCGAAGAGGTGGTCAACAAATGTAACCTGATGCCGCCCGCCCTTTAGCTTAACCCTTCGCAGACGAGGGCGGCGACAAAGGCACCGGACAAAAAGTTACGTCCTTAATTCCAGATGCAATTCCCCGCGAATAAGGGCTGCAAAACGTTCGCGCTCCAGCGCCACTATGGGCATCTTACCATCGTAAAGTTCCTCAACAATCAGTCCCTCGGCCTCACACAGGTCGAGCACATCGGTGAGGAATTCCGCCTTATAGTGTCCTTTGGCGCAACCGAAGGTGGACAAGCGCGACCCATAGTCCTGCGCGTTTTGCCCCAGCACGTGTTCGATCAGCTTCTTGCGGCCACGCGGACTGTTGAAACGGTAAAGCGCCGACATCAGCATTTGCGCGGCTTCTGTAGCATCGACCACCGGCGCGCGCGACAGACAGTTGTCGCAGGTGCCGCAATTCTCACCCGGCGCTTCGCCAAAATAGCGGCGCACCCCTTTGCGGCGGCAGTCCGGACTATGGACAAAGCGAAAGAAATCCAACGCCTTTTGCTTTTGAACAGACAGGTCTGCACCCGTCTCAGTCTCACGCATCGACAACCGCCGCAGTGACCAGCCCAGATCGGTCGAACTAAAGAGACAGACGCCAAAGGCCGGTTTGGTGTCGCGCCCGGCGCGTCCGACCTCCTGCCAGTAGGCTTCCAGCGACGAAGGGGGATCCGCATGGATGACAAAGCGTACATCGGGCTTGTTGATGCCCATCCCGAAGGCAATAGTGGCCACCATGATCTTGGTACGATCCGACAGGAAATCGTGCAACCGCTCGTCACGTACCTTTGCCGGTAAACCGGCATGGTAGGCGTCAGCCTTAAAGCCTTCCGCGGACAATTGGCGCGCAAGTTTTTCGGCCCCGTCGCGCGACCCGGCATAGATGATGCCCGACGCATTTTTTTGCCGCCGCAACATGTCGAGGATCACCTTCTGCGCGCTGCCGGCGCGACGCATCAGGCGCAAAGACAGGTTCGGGCGGTCGAAGCTGTCAATGACCTCCGCGGCATTCTCGATATGCAGCGCTTTTTTGATATCCGCGCGGGTGTGCGGGTCCGCCGTAGCGGTCAGGGCCAGTGTCGGGACGTTACCGAACAGGGCCTTAAGCTTACCCAGTGCCCGATATTCCGGGCGAAAGTCGTGCCCCCATTGCGATACACAGTGCGCTTCGTCAATGGCAATCAGATTGACCGGCAGACGCGAGAGCTTATCAAGCACAAAGCCCTGTGTCAGGGCCTCAGGGGAAAGATAAAGAAGGTCGATTTCGCCGTCTCGCGCCCGGTCCCACAGCTGATAACGCGCATCCATAGACAAACTGGAATCGAGGCGCTCAGCACGCACACCCTTTTTGATCAACGCCTGCACCTGATCGGCCATCAGCGCGATCAGCGGTGAGATGACCAGCCCAAAGCCCGGCCGCATCAGAGAGGGAATCTGGTAACACAGGCTCTTGCCGCCGCCGGTCGGCAAGATAGCCAGCACGTCCTCGCCATTGAGGATGGCCGCAATCACCCGGGCCTGCTGACCCCGAAAATCATCGTAATGAAAAACACGTTTCAGCGTCTCGCGCGCCGCGCGCACCCGTTCCAGACCGGGGCCCGAGAGGCCGTAACCGGCCTCCGGTACGGGGTCATGAGGATGATCGAGAAGCATCGGGCGAGGTCCGTTTATCTGTAATGCGCCCCTCTCCTATAAGCTGCTTCGCGTGACAGGATACAAGAGCCAGAGGTGATTTTTTATCGCCCATAATTTTGCCCGAATTGCCGGTCATCTGTGACACGGGGACGACCATGACAGGATGACGTGTGCCGCTACAGGCGCGGCACGGAGAAATCAGGCGTCGGATGCGCAAATATAAGGGACGCGCGCCGCAGGCTTTGATATATCCTTAACGAAATCTTTGCATGAAGCATAAGCGAAACGCCGTTTGCCCGGCTGGGCAATCTCGGTGTCGTGGGGATAATGTATGGCTCTCGCCTTTAATATGAAGCGTCCGCCCGTGAAGGCTATCCTGTACTGGTTAATGGTATTCGCCGTTTGGGCGGTGATTTTCGCCGTCGGCTTTATCGCGTTCTTTTCGCTGGACCTGCCCGACACCTCGTCTTTGTACAAGACCGACCGAGCGCCCTCGATCACCTACCTGGATCGCTCAGGCGCGCTGGTGGCTGTGCGCGGCTCCCAGTTTGCGCCCCCGGTCGATATTGACGAATTGCCGGACTATGTCCCGGCCGCTTTCATCGCGATCGAAGACCGCCGCTTCTATCACCACTTCGGCTTTGACCCCATTGGCGTGGGCCGCGCCCTGATGCGCAACGCGACGCGTAAGGAAGGCGCTAACCTCGCCGGTGGCTCGACCATTACGCAGCAGCTGGCGCGTAACCTCTTCCTCTCCAACGACCAGAATGTGAAGCGCAAGGTGCAGGAACTGATCCTGTCGGTCTGGCTGGAGATGAAGTTCACAAAGAAGCAAATTCTGGCCCTCTACCTCAACCGCGTGTGGTTCGGCGGCGGCGCGACCGGCATCGAGGCGGCCGCTCAGCGCTATTTCAACAAACCGGCCAAGGACCTGAGCATTGGTGAAGCGGCCATGCTCGCTGGTATGATGAAGGGCCCCTCTCGCTATTCACCTTTGTCGGACAAGGACCGTGCTATCCGCCGCACCGAGATTGTGCTGAACGAAATGGTAGAGGCTAAGGTCATCACGCCGGAACAACGCGCCGACGTGTTCAAGACCGGCATCAAGGTGTCGCGCACACTCGCCACAGAACACGCGCAATACTACGTCGATTGGCTGCAGTCTGAGATCGGCCAGATGATCGACCTCAGCCAGCTCAAGGACGACATTATCGTTGAGACGACGCTCGACCTGCCGATTCAGACCGACGCCGAACGCGCCGTAAAGGCGATGATGGAACGTGACGCGAAAAAGAAGGTGGAGCAGGCGGCCCTGGTCTCCATCGACGGCGAAGGCCGGGTACGCGCGCTCATCGGCGGTGTTTCCTATTCTGAGAGCCAGTTCAACCGCGCCATCGACGCCAAGCGTCAGGCGGGTTCGGCCTTCAAGCCCTTTGTCTATCTGACAGCCGTGGAGAGCGGTCAGTTCTACCCCGATACGCCTGTGATAGATGAGCCGGTGACCATCGACGGCTGGACGCCTGCCAACTACACCAACAAGTATCTCGGTGAGATCAGTCTTACCACAGCGGTGGCGCAGTCGATTAACACGGTGGCTGCCCGTGTAGCGGATCAGGTGGGACGCTCTAACGTCTCTGCGACAGCGCATCGTCTGGGCATCACGTCCAAAGTCAATACCGATCCGGCCATGGCACTTGGTACCGCCGATGTGACGCCTCTGGAAATGGCGCGCGCCTATGTGCCCTTCTCCAATGGCGGGTATAAGGTGACCCCCTACGGCATTGTGCGCATTCGCACCACCAAGGGTAAGGTCCTCTATCAGCACACCGCCAGTGAGAGCCGCGCTCAGGTGATCAATAGCACCGCGCTCGGCTATATGAACCAGATGATGCGCGAAGTTGTGCGCTCAGGCACGGGGTCGGGTGTCCGCCTCTCGCAGTTCGATATCGCCGGTAAGACGGGCACGACCTCCGACTACCGCGACGCCTGGTTCGTCGGCTATACCGGCGGCTTCACCACTGCCGTCTGGGTCGGTCGCGATAACAATTCGCAAATGGCCAAGGTGACGGGTGGCGGGACACCGGCGGCGATCTGGCGCGAATACATGTCGCGCGCCCTGACGCGTATCAAGGTTTCGACCATTCCCACCGGGATGGGTACGCTCGATACGGGAGCGACCACAGCCGTCGATGACTTGCTCGGTACAGCCACCAGCGCCGAGGCCCCGACGGTGACCATCGAACCCGCCCAACCGGCGAAGACGGACACCGCTCAAACACTCGACGAAGTGTTTGAGGACGCCCAAAAGGATGCTCAAAAGCGCAATCCATAAACGTCAGACGTCTGGAAACAGCGGCATGAAACGTCCAAGGGGTTAACGGTTTTCAAATACCGTTAACCCTTTTGTTTTCGAGACGTTGCTTTCAGCGGTGAAAGACCGCTTTTTCCCGCAAATTTGTCATTAAACCCCGCGGATGTTCAGATGTTGTTTAACCTTTGACCGCAGAATCCCCAATATCAAAGGCCATAGCCTTTTGGAATCATTAAGGTTTGGGTAAGAAACAATGACAGCGGCTCTCGGCCTCGGATCAGCGCAATTCGGATGCGACTACGGCATCTCGAACCTGCGCGGCCGCGTGTCCGAAGACGAGGTCCGCCAGATCCTGCAATATGCCGCCCAATGCGGCCTGAAGGCCATCGACGTCGCCCCTTACGAGGGTGATGTGGAGCGCATCCTAGGTCGTTGCTGGCCCTTTCCCTCGCCGTTCAAACCTCAAATCCGCAGCGTGCGCGCTGAAAGAGGCCTCGACTGGGTAGAATCGCGCCTGAAGCGTTCGGTCGAACATATGGGCCTGGCCCGCGTTGGCGTCGGCATGATCGACGATGCGTCCGACCTGATGGGTCCTCAAGGCGATGCGCTTTGGGCGCGTATGGAAAAGCTGAAGGCCGAAGGCCTCTTTTCGCGCATCGGCATTTCGGCGCGCTATGAAGACGCTCCCGTAGCCCTGGCCAAACGGTTCAAGCCCGACCTCATTCAGGTACCGACCTCGATCCTTGATCAGCGGCTGGTGCGCGAAGGGGCTCTGGAAGCGCTGGCGGACATGGGCATTGAAGTGCAGGTGCGTTCGGTCTTCCTTCAGGGCTTGTTGTTCACGCCCCGCGAAGCCCTGCCTGCCAATCTGCAACCGCTGGGCCCGCAATTGTCGCGCATCCGTCGCCACCTGCTGGAAACCGCGACTGACCCCCTGCATGCCGCTCTCAGCTACGCCCTGAACCTCAAGGGCGTGTCTTCCGTGATCGTTGGCGTTACGACGGCAGCCGAACTGCGCGCCGTCATCGCCGCCTCAGATCGCCCTCGTCCGGACCTCGCCTGGCACGCCTTTGCCATCGAAGACCCGATCGCACTTAGCCCGGCGCTCTGGCACGCCGACCTAAGTGACGATCCGCGTGTGCGTGAGCGCCGCTCGGTCATCTGCGCCGCTTAAGGTCTGTCAGGGCTCCGGCCACCAAAACCCGGGGCAATTTTTTGTTCAAACGCGCATTTCCGGGGCCGTCTTTGCGGCGCGCGCCAGCGCCTGAGCAACCTTCGCGCTTTTCGGGATTAAACCACCGCCCTATATAAACGCTCCGCCGTCTGTCTTGTGAGCGTCATCCCTATGCCCGAACTGCCTGAAGTCGAAACCGTCCGACGCGGTCTGATACCTGCGCTAGAGCACGCCCAGCTAAGCGGGCTGCGTCTGCATCGGCCCAATCTGCGCTATGCCTTCCCGGAACGATTTGCTGAGCAGCTGGAAGGGGCAGAAATCCTGCGACTGGAGCGTCGCGCCAAATACCTGCTTTTCCACCTCGATACGCAAGCCGTGTGGGTCACCCACCTCGGGATGACCGGGCGGTTTCAGGTTACAGACATGAATGGGCATAGCCTCAGGCTTGATGGCGACTATTACCACGCCGTACGGCCTGATCCCCGACATCTGCACGTCCAGGTGTTGGCGACTAAGGAGGGTGTGACGCGCCTGATCGACTTCTACGACCCGCGCCGCTTCGGCTTCATGCTGTTGCTGCGCCCCGACGATCTCTATACGCAGCGCTGGTACAAGGGGCTGGGCCTCGAACCCCTGTCCGACGCCCTGAATACGGATGCCTTGCACGCTCTGTTCAGCGTCCGCCGGACGCCACTCAAGAGCCTCCTGATGGATCAGACGTTGATTTCGGGGCTCGGCAACATCTATGTGTGTGAGGCCCTGTGGCGGGCCGGCCTGTCGCCCGACCTGCCGGGTAACAGGCTGAGCCACGCCAAGGCCGCCTTGCTTACCCACGCCGTGCGGGAGGTGCTGGAAGAGGCCGTAGCGGCAGGCGGCTCGTCGATCAGCGATTTCACCTCGGCATCGGGTGAACTGGGCTATTTTCAGCACCGTTTCCGCGTCTATGATCGCGAGGATGAGCCCTGCCTGAGACCGGGTTGCGCTGGCACTATTGCCCGCAAAACCCATTCTGGGCGCTCGACTTTTTATTGCCCGGCGTGCCAGAAAGGTTAACCAGATCGTATAGGGCGAAAAAAGAGTCGTTCTGTGGATGATTCTTGCCCCGAAAGCGTTGACCTGCCTGCGCCCTTCGGTTATATCCCGCCCCCTTGAAATTCGTGTCGCGGCCCCCTTTAGAAGGCTGGCGCCGCGGCTCCCTTAACTTATCGTCCCCTGAGGTGATGAATGGCAAATAATCCCGGCGCCAAGAAAGCGATCCGCAAGATCGCCCGCCGTACCGAAGTCAACAAGGCGCGCCGTTCGCGCGTCCGTACCTATGTGCGCAAGTTCGAAGAAGCCCTGGCGGCTGGCGATGCTGCCGTTGCCAAGACGGCGTTCATCGAAGCGCAATCCGAACTGATGCGCGCCGTGTCGAAGGGCGTGGTGCACAAGAATACCGGCGCCCGTAAGGTGTCGCGTCTGGCCGCCGCTCTCAAGAAGCTGGCCGCCTAATTTCCATTTCCTGACGGTGACAAGCATCAGGCACGAAGCAATCCGCTCCGTGCCCTGATGTTTGTTGTCTTTAGGACTGTGATGCGTCCGGACGATCTTCTGAGCGTTCGCACTTTAGTTTTCTTTAATTTTTCAGTGACTTGCCAACTTTGCCGCTTCGTGGCGAAGAGCCTTTTTGCGTGCGGAAATTTTTCAACCCATGCGTCAAAATGACAACGTCTTAACAGATTGTA
>NC_014817.1:0-147500 GCF_000175215.2 Asticcacaulis excentricus CB 48
AAAGAACAAAAAGCGAACATAGTCTTTGGCGTTCAGAAAGGATGCTTGATGTCATGCCCGCTGCCAACCCCGCCGTCCTCAGCGCACTGCGAGACCGGATCGACCATATCGGCGGTCAAGGTGCGCCCAGACGCGCCGTTCTGCCCTTCGGCGTTCCCGACATCGACGCCCGCATTCCCAAAGGCGGGCTGGCCTTTGGGGCCCTGCATGAGATCGCCGGTGGCGCCAATGGCGCGGTAGATGGGGCCGCCGCCATTGCCTTTGCCGCCGGGATCGCGGCGCGCTCCGGGGGGCGTGTTCTCTGGGCCTATACGCAGCCTGATCTGTTTGCCCCGGCGCTCGCCCGCTCTGGCCTGACCGATGACAAGGTCGTCTTCTTTGAAGCCGGCGATGAGGCCGCCGTGCTGGGCGCTTGTGAGGAAGCCCTGCGCCACGGCGGCCTCACCGCGGTCGTGGGCGAACTCGCCAACCTCTCCCGCGTCGCCTCGCAACGTCTTCTGATGGCGGCCGAGGGCACAGGGACGCTGGCCCTGATCGTGCGCCGCTGGCGCCGGCAGGTTGATGCCAAAGACTTTGGCCGCCCCACAGCCGCCTTTACCCGCTGGCGCGTCACCGAACTGAACTCAGCGCCTTTGCCGGTGCGCGGCGTCGGACGGGCGCGCTGGATGCTCGAACTGATCCGGGCCCGCGGCGGCGAGTGCCATGATTTCGAGGTCGAGGCGTGTGACGGGGAGGGGCGTATCCGCCTGTCCGGGGACGCCCAAATGCCAAACACCTTGCGGGCCGCATCTTAAGAGGAGGGACACTATGCAGTTGTTTGAGACACCGGATGAACATACCCGATTAGCCCTGTTCGATGGGGCGGCGGTCCTGCTCACGGTCGCCCGTCATGAGCGCGATTATATGGCGTGTGTGCAGAAGATCGGCCCCAAAGGCAGCGTCTATTACGATGTGGCCGGCTATAAATATCACGCCGATGGCTCGCCTCTGCCGCAATTGCCGCGCGCCCCCCAGATCCTTGACGTCGTTGATCTCTATCAAGCCGATTACGCAGATATCGCATGAGTGAACTTGTCACCTGTGCGGGGAAGGTGGTGGCGCTGGCGCCCCTCGTCGCTATCGGGCCGGTACGCGAAAACGGCTTCTATGAAGACACCCATCTGGCGTTTCAGGTCCATATCCAGGGCCTGCCTCAGACCTTGTGGTTCCAGTCAGAGGACGGCACAGACGAAGAAAGGGCGGCGCTCAGAGACGCACATGCACAACTTGTGGCGGCCTGGCGGCGTTATCATCTTAAGGAAGGCGTATCGCCGGGCCTGTTTGACCTGCGCCATCTTCTGATCAGTCTTCAGGCCATCTCAGCCGTCAGTCCCCTCTACACGAAGAGGGTCGCTGTCGGTGGCTGGGGCGGGGTCGGGCGTCATCCGCCGATCTATGACATCCATGTTTCAGGCCTCAGCGCGCCCATTCGTCGCGCGGCCTCTGAGGCCGTGCCGCTGGATGTCCTAACGGCTGAACGCGCCGCGCTTCTGGAAGCCTGGGCCGACTGGGTCGATCCTCTGGCGCGACAGGCGGTGTAGGGTGTCATGGCCCGCTGTCTCAGCCTCTATCTGCCATTCTGGGGGACGGATCGTCTGCGCCGAGCCGTGGGCCTCGACGCGCTGCCGCTTGAGCGAGCACTGGTTCTGCAGGGCAAGGTCGGCAGCCGGCGCCTCGTCACGGCGGTCGATGCGCTCGCCCATCAGCGTGGCGTGCGACCGGGCATGGCGGTGGCCAAGGCGCAGGTTCTGATCGACGGGCTTGAGGTGCGTGATGCCGAGATCGAGCGCGACGCCGAGGCGCTGGAGACGCTCGCCGTCTGGGCCTTACGGCTCTATTCGCCTGTGGTGGCCCCTGATCCGCCGGACGGTCTGATCCTCGATATCACCGGCGCGGCCCATCTCTATGGCGGAGAGGCCGCTCTGGTCTCCGATATGCTACGTCGTCTTGAGGCCCTTCATATCACGGCCTACGCCGCCGTTGCCGACAGCTGGGGTGCGGCCCATGCCTTGGTGCGCTTTGCGGGCAAGTCCTCGCTGATCATCGCCCAGGGCAAGTCCACCGAGGCGATCTTGCCCCTGCCGGTCGCGGCGCTTCGCTTGCCGGCTGAGACCGTCGAGGAGCTGCGCCTTATCGGTATCGACACCATCGGCGAACTGGCAGCCAAGCCGCGCGCCCCGCTGGCACTGCGCTACGGACCCGACCTGTGGCGGCGTGTCGATATGGCGTTCGGCCGACTGGCCGAGCCCATTGAGCCCGTCCATGTCCCCGAACTGATTTCGGTCGAACGCGCTTTCTTTGAGCCCATCGGCGCACCCGACACGCTCGAAAAATATACCCGCCGCCTGACGCAAGACCTGTGCCTGAAACTGGAAGAGGCAGGGCTTGGGGCGCGACGGCTTGATCTGCATTTTGTGCGCGTCGATAGCCGTATCGAGACGATCTCCATCGGCACCGCCAAACCGGTGCGTGACGTTAAGCGCCTTTCGAAGCTGCTGGTCGATAAGATCGAAACCGTTGAGCCGGGCTTCGGTATCGACAAAATGACCCTGTCAGCCCCTCTGGTCGAGCCGTTGTCGTTCACCCAGGTCGCCACGCGCTTTGCCGCGCCCGCGCGCCCGGATGTCGAAGACCTGTGGGACACGCTCAGCAATCGCTATGGCGAGGGACGGCTTTACCGGGCGGTGGAGGTGGCGAGCGATATCCCGGAGCGCTCGGTCCGACGGATGGCCCCATCGGCGCAAGGTGTCGGCGCCTCACGCAATGCCCGTTATCGCCGCCCGGCGCGCCTTTATCGTCCTGAACCGGTGCAGGCTTTGGCTGCCTTACCCGACCATCCACCCCGCGCCTTTACCTGGCGCGGTCAGCGCTACAGCGTCGTCTGTGCCGATGGTCCGGAACGGGTCAAAGGCGAATGGTGGGTCAGCGAGGCCGAAACCGGTAAGGTGCGCGACTACTATATCCTCGAAGCGGCCACCGGCGAGCGCTTCTGGGTCTTCCGGGCCGGGGATGGCGAGCACAGCGGTACCGGGTCTCTCAACTGGTATCTGCACGGGAAGTTCGACTGATGCCGCCACCTTACGTCGAGCTTCAGTGCGCGTCCTACTTCTCCTTCCTGCAGGGCTGTTCATCCCCCGATGAGCTGTTCGTGCGGGCGCAGGCACTGGGTCTGGAAGCGCTCGCCATCGCCGATCGCAACACGCTTGCGGGCATGGTGCGCGCCCATGTGGCCGCCAAAGCCACGGGGGTACGCCTGATCGTCGGATGTCACCTCGATCTGACCGATGGGGCGTCGCTTCTGGTCTATCCCACCGACCGGACGGCCTATGCGCGGCTGTCGCGGCTTTTGACGGTGGGCAAGGCACGGGGCGGGAAGGGCCGGTGCGACCTCACTTGGCAGGATGTCGAGGACTTCAACGCAGGTCTGATCGGCATTTTCATCCCGGAAGAGGCCGACGAGGTCTGCGCCCAGCGTCTGCGGCGCTTCAAAACCATCTTTGCGGAGCGCGCCCATATGGCGCTGACGCTGCGCCGCCGGCAGGGGGACCATCTGCGCCTGCATGACCTGTCGAACCTGGCGGCCAGGGTGCGCGTGCCCACCGTCATTACCAACGATGTCCTCTATCATGTCCATGAGCGCGACCAGTTGCACGATGTGGTCACCTGCATCCGGCACAACTGCACCATCGACACGATGGGTGATCTGCGCCACTGCTACGCCGATCGCTATCTGAAGACGCCGGAGGAAATGTATCGGCTGTTTCCAGGCTATGAGGGCGCCTTAAGGCGCAGCGCCGAGATCGCCGAACAGTGCCGCTTCAGCCTCGACGAGCTGAAATACCAGTACCCGGAAGAGAAGCTGTTGCCGGGGCTATCGGCCATCGACGCTCTTAAAAAGCTGACCTGGGAAGGGGCGAAGCGGCGCTACCCGGAAGGGGTGCCGCAAAAGGTCATCGACTTGCTGCGTCATGAACTGACCCTGATTGAGAAGCTCAACTACGCGCCCTATTTTCTGACGGTCAACGCCATCGTCAACTTCGCCCGCTCGCAGGATATCCTCTGTCAGGGGCGGGGTTCTGCCGCCAATAGCTGCGTCTGTTTTGTGCTAGGGATCACCAGCGTTGATCCCGACCGCAATGATCTTCTGTTCGAGCGCTTCATCTCCGAAGAGCGGGGCGAACCACCGGATATTGATGTGGACTTCGAGCACCAGCGCCGCGAGGAGGTGCTGCAATGGGTCTATGAGACCTATGGCCGCTCGCACGCCGCGCTGACCGCCGTCGTCACGCGGTTCCGCACGCGCGGGGCCATCCGGGCGGTCCTCAAAGTGATGGGCTATCCCGAAGACACGATCAAGCTGATCTCCAAACAGGTGACCCACTGGCACCGGGGCGGCATGACTCTGGCCGAGGCTGAAGGCTTAGGGCTCAATCTCAATGATCGGCGTCTGAAGCTCGCCATCGACCTGCACCTGTTGCTGATGAACGTGCCGCGGCATTTGAGCCAGCATCCGGGTGGCTTTGTTCTCACTCATGACCGACTCGATGAACTGGTACCGATCGAGCCCGCGCGCATGAAGGCCCGACAGGTCATCGAATGGGACAAGGACGATATCGATGTGCTCGCCTTCATGAAGGTCGATTGTCTGGGGCTTGGCATGATGTCGTGCATGAAGCGCTCGCTCGACCTGCTGGCGGAGGTCAAGGGCATAGAGCTTGATCTCGCCACCATCCCGGCCGAGGACCCGCGCACCTATGCCATGATCCGCAAGGCTGACACGGTCGGTGTCTTCCAGATTGAAAGCCGTGCCCAGCAGGCCATGCTGCCGCGCACCAAGCCCCGGACCTTCTATGATCTGGTGGTGCAGGTCGCCATCGTCCGGCCCGGTCCCATTCAGGGCGGCATGGTCCATCCCTACCTGCGACGCCGTGAGGGCACAGAGGAAGTCACCTATCCGTCAAAAGAACTGGAGGCCATTCTCTCGAAAACCCTGGGCGTGCCTTTGTTTCAGGAGCAGGCCATGTCGGTCGTCATCAAGGCGGCCGGCTTCTCGCCCGGGCGTGCCGACATGGTCCGCCGCGCCATGGCCACCTTCAAACACACCGGCGGCGTCTCGAAATTCCATGACGAGATCGTGCAGGGGATGCTCAAAAACGGCTACACGCAAGACTATGCCGAGCAGATCTTCAGCCAGCTGGAAGGGTTTGGCTCCTATGGGTTTCCGGAGTCGCACGCCTATTCCTTCGCCCTGATCGCCTATGCCTCCTCCTGGATGAAATGCCATCACCCGGATGTCTTCTGTGCCGCGCTCCTGAACTCGCAGCCCATGGGCTTCTATGCCCCGGCGCAACTGGTGCGCAACGCTCAGGAACACGGCGTGGAGGTCCGCCCGGTTTGCGTCAATGCCTCGCACTGGGACTGCACGCTGGAAGAGACAAACCGACCGGGGCGATACGCCGTGAGATTGGGCTTCCGGCTCGTCAAAGGGCTCAAGAGCGCGGACATCGCTAAACTGATCCTGCATCGCGGGGATTACCCCTTCACATCCATCTCTGATCTGTGGAAGCGGGCGCGCACGCCGGTGGCTACGCTGCGACAACTGGCCAAGGCCGATGCCTTCTCTCCCGCCCTGGGTCTGAACCGACGGGACGCCCTGTTTGCTATCCGGGCCCTGCGCGATGATCCGTTACCTCTGTTCGATCATCTGGAGGCGATTGCAGGGGGGACACATGAAATGCCCGAGCCACAAGTAAGCCTTAAACCCATGACGGCCGGGGCCGTAGTGGTCGAGGACTATAATCACCTGGGCCTGACACTGGGGACGCATCCGGTATCGTTCCTGCGCGAAGAGTTGCGCCAGCGCGGCCTGATGCCCTGCGCGGACGCCATGGCCTCAAAAGATGGGCGTAACGTCAGCGTGGCGGGCATGGTGCTCGTCCGCCAGAAGCCGGGCTCCGCCAATGGCGTGATGTTCATGACGCTGGAGGATGAGACCCGCGACGCCAATGTGGTGGTTTGGGAGAAGGTCGCTACCGCCCACAAGGCCGCCGTCTATGGCTCGTCGTTTGTGGCCATCAACGGCTACATCCAGCGCGAAGGCGAGGTGGTGCACCTGATCGCGCGCTCCATCTTCGATCTCTCGCCGCTGCTGGCCAGTATCGGTGAACGCGACACGCCGCTTAGTGTACCTCGTATGCCCGGCGATGAGTTCCGCAATGGTGGGCCCGGACAGGACGCGCGGGTGGCCAGAGCGCAGGGCGGCGGTTGGGTGCAGAAGAGTAGAGATTTTAGGTGAGGGGGACCCGTTTTGGCCCAAAACAGTCATAGGAATAAGTCCGTCTTTGCCTAACGAAGTCGATATTGCCGCCATTTCCGGCTGGGAGACGACGGCCATCGAAAACCATTCCGGTATTGTCGATAATCTGCGCTACTTCAAATCGCCGCCCGATCTTCTGCGCAACAGCCTGCTGCCGGTCCGGCCGATCGCCAAACAGCGTCGTCTGGTCTATGCGGCGGGTGAAGCGGCCGAACTCGACATCTACCTGCTCAATGATACCGATGTGCAAATCAGGAGCGAAATGACCTGAGCCTGATCGCGCCGGACGGGACGACGACCGAAATCGCTCGGTATGCCGCGCCGACGCATGTGAAGGATCAGTTCCGTTACCTGCTGGCGGAGAAGGTGCTGACGCCTGCACTGACGAAGCCGGGCATAAACAAGGTTCAGATTGAGCTGAAAGGCTACCCGTCTTTTGTGCGCGACCTGTGGGTGGTGGACGTTGCCTCAGGGCTGAAAAAGCCGGTGAAGCTGGCCGTATCGGGTGTGGCCAAATCCTTCCGTGATCAGTTGACGGCTATCCCCGGCCTGACGCTTGAAGACTTCAAGGCCGGCGGGAAATACGATGCCATCATCGCTTCGGGCCTCAAAGCCCAGCCCAAGGCCGGCGAAAAGCCCAAGCTTATTCTGGGCGATCTACCGGCGGAGGTGCTGGCGGCGGTAAAGGCGGGGACGCCACTGCTGGCCTATGTGCCGGAAGACGGTCTGGCCGAAGGGGTGGCGATGCAGTTGTCGGGGCTGGGCCTGTTCACCTATGCCGGTCAGGTGGGCAATCTGCGCGCGCCGTGGATGGGTAACTGGAACTATCTGCGCGCCCATCCGATCTTCGACGGTCTGCCGGTCGATCAGGCCACCAGCGTCTGGCATCAGGTCGAGGGCCAGCCGTCCAATGGTCTGTTGATAGACGGGCCGGTGATCGGTCCCGACGGCATCGAGGTCATCGCCGCCTACAGCCGCGACCACGACCGCCACAACGGCGCGGCGACCTTTACGGTGCGCAAGGACGGGATGAAGGTGCTGGTCCACCGATTACCCGATATGGTGGCACCACTTCAGCGACGCTTCCTGATCAATGCGATCGGCTGGTTGGCAGAATAGTTTGAAGCCAAAACATTTGATTGATTACTCAAAAAGGTCGTTGCACCGATCCACAGGCGGCGAGAAGGAACTCGCCGCCACCATCTGATGGCTGCGATAAGGCCAGTCTCTGAGCACTATATTTATTCAGATAAAAGAATACGATTTGCCCCCATGGATGGTGACCTGTCCTGCCCTGTCGCCTGAGCCGGGGGCGATACGGAATTCATCCAGTGTCTGGCCTTTTGGCGGAACTATGGGCCTCGCCAATTTGCGCGGATAAAAAACGCCAAAAGTTCTGTAGTGCATTGTTTCTATTGGTGTAAAAAGATGCGGGCACCCTCCGGTTTGGAAGATGCCCGCCGAGGCCGATACCTGGAGAGGGGGAATAGATAACGACCTCTTCCCAATCTGGTTTAACGACGGATTGCAGGTTTTGCTTTTTTGAGCCAAAACCCGCTCACAATCCCTAAACTCAGAACTTTGTGCCGAGGGTCACCATGGTGGTGATCGGAGCACCGATCCAGAAGTAGTTGCCGGAGTCGTAGAAGACATTGCCCGTCGAAATGGCCGAGATGTACTTCTCGTTGAACAGGTTTTTCACATTCAGGCGAAGATAGGCGTCTTTCACCGGCCCGACCTGACCAAGGTCATAGCTGACATTGGCATTCCAGACCGTGTAACCCGGTGCCGCATCGCCATTGGCCAGAGAGGCGTAGCGCTTGCCGGTATATTTGCCGTTGACGTTAAAGTCCCACTTGCCGGTTTCATAGCTGAGATTGACCGCGTGCATAACCGACGGCACCTTGCCCAGCTTCTTCCCCTTGGTCGGATTGTAGGCCGTGGCGGAGTAGTAAACATTTTCCAGCATCTCGGTGTCGGTGTAGGACGACGAGGCGTAGAGATCGAGCCCCTTGACCGGGGTGAAGCCAATTTCGGCATTGATCCCCTTCATACGGGCCTTACCCACATCCGTCGCCACCGAGGCACCGATCTCCTCATCCCATGCCGTTTCGACGCGATGGTCGAAGTCGGTCTTCCACAGGGCGATTGCACCCGACACGTTCGGTGATGAGTAGCGGTAGCCCAGATCGATAGTTTTGGAGATTTCCGGCTGAAGATCGAGCGACAACCTGTCATACAGGGAGTCCGTGCGTGGGGCCGAGATGGTTTCGGCATAGCTCGTATAGATCGTCTGATGGTCGGCGATCTTATAGCTGACCCCCAGGTTCGGCAGCGTCTTGTCGTAGGATACGGTCCAGCTTGCCGGGGCCTTGGCGGTGATCTGCGTCACGGTGCCGGTATAGACCAGCTTGGTGCCCGGGTCTTTCGCGCAGTAGGCAGTCGAAGACGAAATCTGGTTACAATAGTTGTTGAGCTCGCGCTCAAAATCCGGAACGCGCACGCCCAGATCGACCTTCAGCTTGTCATCGAAGAACGAACCGCCATAGGTGATGGCGAACTGCTTGAGGTTGGCGTAGGACTGACGATTGCGCTTCTGGATTTCTTCGCCGTTTTTGCCATAGACCCACAGTGACGAGTCTTCGGAGAAGACGTCACCGATCCATTGCCCACCTTCGAGGAAGCTGACGCGACCCGTCTGACGGTGATTGCCGTGGTCGTAGGTGTAGGCCACCCGCAACGTATTGTGGGGGTCGATGTACCAGATAAGCGACGAATTGACCGTCGTGCGGCGGGTTTCGGTCACGCTGGGTGAAAAGACCTTGTAGGCCGTTGTGGAGACCACGCCGTCGTGGTTGGCATCATAGCCCTTCAGTTCATTCCAGACATAGCTGGAGCCGACCATCGACAGTACACCAGTTGACTCCGTCAGGGTCGAAACCTGCGTGCCGCCGTCGGCCAGCGTGTACTGGAAGCTGGGGTCGAAGGTGAAGACCAGTTTGTCGGTCAGATGCTTCTTGAACTGGGCGCGGATATTGCCGTTGTTCGTCGGATTGATACGATAGCCATAATAACCGGAGGAACCCGACGAGATCGAGTTGGACACAGTGCCAATCGTCGAGGCATAGGCTTCGGACCAGTTGCCTGCATTGATGGTCGCTAAAGAGCTATTATAGACCGCGTTATTGCGGGTCTCATTATAATAAAAGGCCACCGAAGCGAAATCGCTACCCCCCAGCGACTGATAGATGCGGCCGTTGATCTGCTTGCGGTCTTCGGTGCCAATGCCTTTGAACTGGTTGGAATTAAGGTTCGAAACCGCCACAAAGGCCGTCGTACCCCACGGGCCAAACTCACCAGTGTCCACCTGAACGTACTGACGCGAATAGTCATTGGTCCCAAGGGTCGCCTTGGCAGATACGCCAAACGCCTTGGACGGACGACGCGTCTGATAGGTGATGGTGCCGCCGCCGGCCGACGCCGTCGGGCTATCGACATCAGTGGTGCCAAGGTTCACATCAACCTTGGAATAGATCTCCGAGTCCGGATTCATCGTCGGATAATAGGCGTAGTTGCCCGTGTCGTTGAGCGGCATACCGTCAAGCATAAAGGCGATGCGCTGCTGATCGAAGCCACGCAGGGTGATGTCGCCGCCGACGGATCCCGTTGCTGTCTGGTCCGAGAAGTTGACGCCCGGCAGTATATTGATGGCTTCCAGAATGGAGCCGGGGGCCTGCTTTTCGATAAACTCTTCGGTGATGGAGGACCGCGTCTTGGTCACGCTCTGATCAACCGCCAAACCGCCGACATTTCGGTTTCGCGTTCCCGTAACGACGATTTCTTTGGTTTCTTCCAGGGCTTGTGTCGCGGTGGACTGCGCCATTGCACTCTGAACAGTGGTCACACCGGCAATCGCCGTTGTGACCATGAATATTGCCTTGCCGTACTTCATAACTGAGACACCCCATATGATTACTGTAGTCCTCTGCTTCTCACCGATAACCATAGAAGCAGTCGTGGGGAGCCTTAGCACAGGAGAGCAGGCAGTTTGTGTTTAGAGTGATGCGCTTCTACCAATTTTTCCATTTGATGATTTATAGCAACTAAATATTTCATTATTGAAATGTGTAAAAATTATGAAAACTATAACATTGATATAGTATTATATATTGAATAACTTATTTCCTATGACTTTTCTATTGTCAATCATTTGCCTAACTTAAAAAAATTATGTTATTTTATGGTCGGGAATATTTATGCCTTAACAGAGATGTTTTCTGGTTATACGGCTTTGCGTAACTCAAAGGTAAACTGGCGTAACTGCACACGTGGTTGGCGGAATGGGGCTTGCGCGGTGTGTCGAGTTCTGAATCCATGGGGGCATGATTCGACCTCCGCTTCGCCCTCTTTCAGATAAAGAAAAAGACGCGCTAATTGCGGAACAGGCCGAACTTCTGCGCCAGCAAGGGGCGATGATCGAGGATTTGGTCAGGCGCCTGAAAGACCTTGAACAACGTGGCGGCAAGCCGCGCAAGACGTCGAAAAATTCACATCAACCGCCATCGAGCGATGGGCCTGGCAAACCGAACCGGTCTGGTGGCGGCGGGAAGAAGCCGCGGCCGTCGCGCCCGGGCGTTTCGCGCCGATTGGCCGAGACACCGAACCGAACGGAGCGGGTTTTTGCGTCGGAATGTCGGCATTGCTACGCCGATGTCTCGGGGCTTTCCCAACATGTCCGTTGTCGCTACGACCATATTGATCTGCCGCCCATCCAGCCCGTGGTGACGCGGGTCGAGTTGATGGGAGGTCGTTGCCGGTGCGGGAAACGCTTTCGAGCCCCTGCGCCGCAATCCATGCCAACAGGTTCGCCGTTCGGCCCGGGCATCCGTTCGCTGGTCATGTATCTGCATCATTCCCATCACGTCAGCTTCGAACGACTTTCGCGGATTATGAGTGAATTGTTCGGCCTGAAGATATCCGAAGGCGGTATCGGCAATATTTTCAAAAGCCTCAAAGGCAAGATGGCAACGGCCTGTGAAGCGATCACGGCCAAGCTGCGCACCGCCTCCATCGTCGCGTCCGACGAAACCACCACGCGCGTCAGCGGGGTCACCCAATGGCAATGGAGCTTCTCTTCGGAAAAGGCGGTTTTACATAAAATCGCCCCCAGCCGGGCGAAGTCGGTCCCGCAGGACGTCATGGCCGGTCATTATCCGGACGTTTGGGTGAGCGATCGGTATGGTGGCCAGCAAGAGTTGGCGAAAGACCACCAGGTCTGCCTCGCTCATGTTTTGCGCGATATCCAATATGCCATCGACAGTGGTGACAGTGTCTTCGCTCCAAAGATCCGGGATCATCTGCGATGGTGCATCCGGGTTGGCAAACGACGTCCGGATCTGAAAGACAACACACTACGCGCTTACGCCGCCAGGGCCGATGACAAACTTGATCAGCTTCTGGCATTACCGGCGGCCCATCCCGCGGGCGCGTATCTGAAAAAGCAGATCAAAGGTTGGCGGACAAAGTTCTTCGTCTTCATGACCAATCGAAATGTGCCGCAGACCAACAATATCTCGGAACGCGAGATCAGACCCTCCGTCGTCTTCCGCAAAGTGACCAACGGCTTCCGATCCCAATGGGGGGCCGACATCCATGCAGGCTACAGGTCCATCACAGGAACCGCACGCCTCAGCGGCGAAACCCCCTATGCAGCCATCCGCAGACTCGTCGACGGAAACTTCAGCCTCGCGTAGCCATTCTGCCAGGGACGTGTGTAATTACAAACTGGCGACGTTTCATCACTCCTCCTGAAGTCCCTCGTAAGTGTCGGGCTGGACCTGAGTGATATCGCGCGTTCGCAGGTGCGTGCTAATGTGCTGGTAAGTGGACCACATAAAGCCGGGTCCTGCGCGCTTCAGTCCCACCTCAAGCGTTTTCTACCGCGTATTCGTCGCAGCAGGGTAAATGCGGCGGGTCAACAGACGCGCCGCACCTTATCTCCCCCGGCGTTATTGCTTCGCGTTTCGCGCAGCCTGAACAAGGCCGTTCAGCCAGTCCTGATGCCCGTTGATCACGGGATTAGGTCTTGCATTCGCGAGTTCGCGAGCGGGCGCACCGTTTTGGGTTTCCTGGGTGAGTATCCGTACACGGCCATATGACAAATCTTCGATCAGCCAGGCGTGGTGCACATCCAGACGGTCTTCCGCGCCTACATCCCCGGCCCACCCGTGCCACGCAATACGAGCGGCTTGCCCCTCTACGGGCGGCACACATTCTACAACACGCGCCGGAACCGGAAACCCAAAGGTGCGAAAGAAGAAGGTGTCGCCAAGCGCCAGTTCAGGGCCCTTACCGCCATGGATTTCGACATCAGAGGCATTGTCGTAATAACTGGGCCACAGCGACGGCTGAACTAAAAATGGCCAGACGTCGCCGCTTGTCAGGCCAGGCACGATAACTTCGTTAGAAACGTAATTGTCAGTGAAGCCGGGTACAAAACCTGCGGGCCAAAGGATATCGGACATTGAATATCTCCGCTAGTGATGGGTTAAAGGTCAAGGTGGGCGCGATCCTTCACGTTGTTTCGGGACACGCTCTAAGAGTGTGCTGGCATGATGAAGGCAAACCTGTCATAAGTCGAATTGTAAGAATGTATTTCAGGTATCGGCATGACTAATATCAATGCGCTCGACCTTAATCTCCTCAAGGCACTTGATGCACTGATTGATACCGGTTCTGCGACCCGGGCCGCGGACCGACTGGGTCTCAGCCAGCCTGCGGTTAGTGGCATGCTGACACGGCTCAGAGACGTTTTCGGTGACCCTCTATTTGTAAGGGCTCAGCGCGGGCTGTTGCCTACAGCGCGGGCGCTTGAACTGGCCGAACCCTTGCGCCGGCTATTAACTGAAATTGAGGCCCTCGTACAACCACATCGCTTCGACCCTGCGAGCACGCAGGTAACCTTTCGTATAGCGGCAACAGATTACGCCCAGACAGCTATGGTCCTTCCCCTTCTCAAAGAGCTTCGGGAGGTTGCCCCTGGACTACGAGTCGCTGTTCGACCTGTCGGTGCCAACTTTTCAGACGAGTTGGCTGCGGGGAATTTGGACCTTGCGCTGGTAACCCCGGCCATGACGCTAAAAAGCCTCAGGGCAAGAAAATTGTTCGATGAGGACTATGTCTGCATTCTTCGCGCCGGTCATCCGGACGCCGACCATCTTGATATTGAGACCTTCTGTGCGCTTGATCATGCGATTATGTCTCACGATGGCACTCAGTTTTTTGGGGCAACGGACAGGGCGCTGGAACAATTGGACCGCACCCGTCGCGTGATTGCAACGCTGCCCAATTTTCTGGTTCTAGTTAATTTTGTAAGAGAAACCAATACCATTGCCCTTGTTCCCCGCAGGCTGACACACCATGCCGAAGGAATAATTATTCGCGAACCCCCCATCCAAATCGAGGGATTCACAAAGATTGCGGCATGGCATGAGCGCATGCAACACGATCCGGCCCACTCTTGGCTGCGAGAGAAGCTCGTCGATGTCTCGTCCAGGGCTTCTCAAATATATGGGGTAAATTGATCTGATTTTATAGTTTTATTATTTGATAGTTGTTTTTACTTTAAAGCGTTATTTTTAGCCAATTGCATTGAGCGCGTCTTTCTCATCTGTTGATATCGAAGCCCACTTAACTGGTTTGCAAAGAGGGATCACATCCGTTTGGCTTGGACTGAGCGGGCGTGATAGCGCACTCTGTATTTAGAACGCGAGGGAAGGGGTAGGGGGCGCAGGAATGAGAAAAATTGTCATGAAACGCTGCTAAGGCGGCGTCATGAGCAACTCATGCCCGGCGACAACAAACCCTACGGTCGCTCATTTTGATACCTTGGTTCGACGTCTGCGCAACCCGTTAATGCGCTTTTTTACACGTCGTACGGGTTCATCTGCAGACGCGGAGGAACTGGTGCAGGAGTTGTTTGTGCGACTTCTGCGCCGTCAGGATTTGCTTGCGCTTGAAAATGTGGATGGCTATGTCTTTGAGACGGCAGCCAATCTCATACGAGACAAGGCTCGTCGGGACATTGTTCGCGCATCCGACCGGCACGACGACGTAACTGGCTTATCTCTTGCTACAGATGCGCCATCGGCAGAGGATAGCCTGGTCTCGCGTCAAAGGTTGGCCCGTCTTATCAAAGCGCTTGACACTCTGCCACCACGTGCACAGGCCATCGTCATGCTACGACGGTTCGAGGAGATGAGTTACGCTGAGATCGGCAAAAAGCTGGGTATTTCGGTCAGCGCCGTTGAAAAACACATGGTCAGGGCTATGGATGCCCTGAAACTCATCGATTCGCTCGTCGACTGATTCCAAAGGACATGATGGATAGACCTCAAACAGCCGACGAATGGTTCGTCCGCCTGAATTCAGGCCTTCCCGCTTCGCCAGAGGACGATGCGGCGTTCCGGCTGTGGCTGTCCGAAGACCCTTTGAATGAAAAGGCCTACCGCGACTGTCAGATGCGCTGGATGCAACTGGGCGCGATAGGTCAATCGCCCGAGATTCTGGCGCGTCGCGCCAGCGCCTTGAAAGCCGCCGCCGGAACCCATAGCCGCCGCGATTGGCTCCGATGGGCCGGGGGCGGGGTGGCCGCCGCCGTCACGGGGGGCGTGGTCTATGCCGGGTTTGCGCCATCGCGCGCCTGGGCGAAATACGCCACCGGGGTCGGGCAGAGGCTGACCGTGCCGCTGTCTGATGGCTCTGAGCTGACCCTGGCCCCGCTGAGCCGGGTCCGCGCCCGCTTTGCCGATGGAAAACGAACCATCGAATTGCAGGACGGCCAGATTTTCGTCCGTGCCGCGCGCAAGACGACGCCTTTGACAGTGAAGGCCGGGGCCTGCACGATCAGCGGATCGGGTTGTCAGTTGCAGGTTACACATGATGCGGGCAAGGCTGAGGTGTTGGTTGCCGACGGTGGCGCGAAGGTGACAGCGCAGGGCGGCCGGACGCGCCAGCTGTGGTCGGGCCAGAAGCTGGACGGCGATATGGCGACCGCGCGCGTGCAGGCGGTGGATGTCCGCGTGGCGACCGAATGGCGCATGGGGCGGCTGGTCTTCAGCGATCAGCCCCTTTCCGAGGTGGTAGCTGATTTCAACCGCTATTCCGTCGAGCAGTTCACCATTGCCGATCCGTCGCTGGGTACGTTGCGCCTATCGGGTTCGTTCCGCTATGACGGCGTCGAGGATTTTCCGCAGGCGCTGGAAAGCGTGCTGGGCCTATCGGTCGAGCCGGATGGCGCGAACCGCTGGCGCATCACGTCGCGCTGAGCCACTTATTGGCGGGATGAAATTTTTGCGACAGGGTGTGGATTGGTAAATGCGTCGCGTTCCTGTAAGCGGGCCCGCTCAAAAGGGGTCTGTTCAAGGAGATAAGCATATGCCCCGCGTCGCATTCAAAACTACTCTGATGGCCTGCTGCGCCGCCGTTTCGGTAATCGCCGTTATTGCGGCGCCCGTTCACGCCCAAACCGCCTCTATGGCTTTTCGTATCGAGGGGCAGCCGTTGGATCAGGCCCTGATCGAATTCGCACGCGCCGCCGACGTACAGGTGTTGTTCACGCCGGAACTGGTACGCGGTAAGCGCGCGGGGGCCGTATCGGGGACCCTCTCGCCGCGTGAAGCGCTGGCGACGCTACTTAACGGCACAGGGGTCGGCATCCGCAGCGTCAGCGCCGATGGCCGTACCTTCTCACTAGGTGCGACGGACGTGGCCGGCGCGGAGCCTGAAGTGGTCGTCGTCACCGCACTGAAGCGTACGGCAGCCATCGCCAAGGTGCCGGCGGCCGTCGTCGCCATCAACGGCACGGATATCCGCGAACGTGGCATCGTCGGCGCGGACGGTCTGGTCGACGAAATCCCAGGCGTTTCGATCAACTATTCGACCGGCGGCACGGGCTACGGTCTGCTCAGCATCCGCGGCATCGGCGGTGCCGATGACTATAAGCCAAACGGTTCGCCCTCGGTCGCCCTGCACGTCGACGGCATCTATCAGACCTCGAACGCGTACGTCGGCATGCCTCTGTTCGACCTGGAGCGTATCGAGGTTCTGAAAGGCCCGCAGGGCACCCTCTATGGCCGCAATACGACCGCCGGCGTCATCAACGCCATTACGCGCGGTCCATCGGAAGCCTTCGAAGGTTATGCCGACGTACGTGCCGGTAATTTCGATTATACACGCTTTGAGACGGCCTTCGGCGGCAAGGTCAGCGAGAATTTCGGCGTGCGTCTGGCCGTGATGGCCGAAAACGGTGGCGGCTTCATGAACGGCGAGGGTGCGGGCACGCTGGCCGGGTTTCGCCCCACCGTAGGCGGTATTGTGCAGACTCAGGTGCCTGCCGTCACCGATCCGGGCAAGCGCGAAGGTTTCGGCGACAAGGACATGGTCGCGGCGCGCGCCACCTTCTCGTTCGATTTCACGCCCCAGACCAATCTGACAGTCAAGGCCTTCGCCAGCCGCGACCGGGGCGACAGCCGTCAGTACGACCGTCTGGAAAAGGCGCTCGACAATACGCAGTTCAACGCCGGTGAAAACGCCGATCCGTACAGCTTCTATTCGCAGAAATACTTCACCCACGCCTACGACATCCGTGGCCTGTCGGGTACGCTGACGCACCGCGTGAAGGAAAACCTCAACTTCACCGTGGTCGGCGGCGTGCAATCGACCGACCGCACCGACGGCGGCAATGGCGACGGTTCGCCCTATCCCGGCTATGAGTACGCCTTCGACGAAAAGCTGTCGCAGGCGTCGCTGGAAATGCGTTTGAGCGACGACAATGGCGGCAAGTTCGACTGGATCGTCGGTGCCTTCTACCTGACCGATTCGGCGGATTTCGACTCGACCTGGACCAGCTTCACCGTGCGCTCGGTCTACGATAATAACCACAAGCAGCGCCGCAACTCCTTCGCCGTCTTCGGTCAGGCCGACTACAATGTCACCGAGAAGCTGCGCCTGTCGGGCGGTCTGCGTTTCACGCGCGACACCGTCGATTACAAGGGCCAGAATATCGATCATAACCCCTGGGGCATCTCGATCTATAACTCGACCTTCGCCACCGTGTCGGGCTTTAGCTGGGATCGCGATTTCGAGGACGATAACCTGTCGGGCCGTCTGACAGCGCAGTATTTCGTCAACGACAATTTCAACCTCTTCGCCTCGGCGTCGACCGGCTATCGCGGCGGCGGGTTCGACGGCACCTCGATCATGACGCTTGAGGAAACCTATCCGTTCGAGTCGGAAACCGTCACCGCCTATGAGGCCGGTGCGCGCTGGTACAAGGGCCGCTTCCGTGCCTCGCTGGATGTGTTCTCCTATAAGTTCAAGAATCTGCAGGCGACGACGCGCCTGGCCAACGACACCAATGGCCGCACCAATGTCGGTAAGGCGGAAACCTCGGGTGTCGATCTGGCGGTCGGCGTGCGCCTGTTCGACGGTCAAACCCAGAAGCTCGATCTCGACCTCTCGGCGGCCTTCCTCGACTCGGAAATCACCGAATATATCTCGCGCCGCGCCGCCGACGTGGCGGCCACGGTCGGCGATCCCCTGCCGGGCGCGCCGGACGTCACCGCCAATCTCAGCCTGAAGCATCAGGTGGCTTTCACTGGCGGCTGGTACCTGACGTCGCGCCTGACCGTCGCCCACCACGGCGAGGAGTCGAACCGCCTGAACGCCCTGCCGAACAATACGGCGGAGCCCTATACCCTGACCAATGTCCATGTGGAACTGGCGTCGCCGGCGTCGTGGTCGGTCTATGCCTTCGGCAAGAACGTCACCGATGAGGTCTACTTCCCGGAACTGAACGGGGCCGCCCGTCTGGTCGGGGCCCCGGCGACCTATGGCGTCGGTCTGCGTTACCGCTTCTGATACTCTGTAAGCTTTTGCGTCGGCGTCCTCTTCCATTGCGGGGAGGACGCTTTTTTGTGCCTTAACGAATGAAAAATTCCAGCACGACGACGATCTCCTGCCCCTGCAGACCGGCTTCGGCGGGAACGGGCAGGGGCGAGGCCGCGCGCAGGACCCGCAGGGCCTCGGCATCAAGCGATGGCACCCCGGAACTGCGTAGCAGCCGCCGCGACAGCACCTTGCCCTGCGCATCGACGGTGAAGCAGACGACCGCCGCCCCTTGCTGACGGCGGATGCGGGCTTCGGCCGGATAGCGTTTGTGCTGTTCGATGTGCGCCAGAAGACGCGCGCGCCAGTCCGGCGAGGCGGACACTGCTTTTGGCGCGGGCGGGGCGGGTTTGGACGCGGGTGCTGTCGTGGCCGGAGCCGGGCGCGCGTCTGAGGGCTTTTCGAGCGGCGCGGCCTCTTCGGGTGGCGGCACCCTCAGCGGTTCCACCGATGCGTCGGGCACGCGCTCCAACACCTGACGCGGCGGGGCCTTGCGCGCGGTGGCCTCGGTCTGAACCGGGCCAGGCGGACGCTCGCTTGGCGGCTGCGGTGGAGCCAGACGCACCATCTCTATAGTCAGGGCGTCCGGCTCCGGTGGCGCTTCCGGCGCGCTCTGCGCCCACTGCCATAACCCCGCCAAAGGCAGAGCGTGCAGCGCGGCGCTCAGCAGCAAGATCACCAGGCGTCCCCCAGGGCTTACGGCCTTCATGCTAAAGCGTCTTCAGATAGGCGACCAGGGCGGCCTTTTCCTCGCGCGTTAGCCCCAGCGGCTTGAGCAGCGGCGAAGTCGTCGGGAAGAGCGGATCGTTTGCCTCACCCGCCTTCGGCTTGGGACGCGCCCCGCCTTCGTTATAGAAATTCACCGTGCCTTCCAGCGTCGGAAAAATACCGTTGTGCATATAGGGGCCGGTGCGCGAGACATTGCGCAGGGACGGCGTCTTGAAGGCTCCGACATCGGCCGGGTTTTTTGTCACCTCGTACCGGCCCAGATCTTCCAGCTTGCGGCCATAGAAGCTGAGACCGATATTGTGAAACTTCTGATCTGAGAACAGGGGGCCGTTGTGACAGTTGGCACAGCCTGCCTTGCCGCGAAACAGGTCCAGTCCGCGCAGTTCCTCATCAGACAGAACCTTTGTCCCGCTGGACAAGGCGCGGTCCCACTTCGAAGAGCGGGGTTTCAGCGTCCGCTGATAGGCGGCGAGCGCCATGGCCACTTCGGCCATGCTGACCTTTCGGACACCAAAGGCTTCTCGAAACGCGCTGCGATAGCCCGCGTCGTGATTGAGACGTTTCTCGATGTCTCCAGGTTTTGCGGACATCTCGCGATGGTCGGCGATCGGCCCTCCGGCCTGCGCTTCAAGACTTGCCGCCCGGCCATCCCAGAACAAAGTCTTCTGCCAGCCGGCGGTTATCAGACTGGGGGCGTTGCGGCGGCCGCGTTGGCGATCATGACCAAAAGAGGTTTTGATGCCATCACCAAAGGCGAGTTCCGAACTATGGCATGAGGCGCACGCGATTTGCTTCGATCCCGACAGGACCGGATCGTTGAACAGCTTAAGCCCCAGCGCAACCTTTTCCGGCGTTGACGGATTGGGCACGGGTGAGGTGACAGGGGGGAGCGCGCCGAATTCTTCGAACTCGGCCCCTTCATGCAGCAACGGGCGCGGCCAGGTTTCCGGTGCGCCCTGATAGGCTTTGCGTAAAACGTCGATGCCGGGACTGTCGAAACCGGTCCCGGCAAACACCATCAGTACGCCTGCGATCAGCAGGTGTTTAGGTTTCATCATCAATACTTATACTTGATCCCAACCCAGAAAGACCGCCCGAAGCGGTAGGGCTGCGAGGTGGAGGTGGTGCCGGTGATCTTCGGCAGAGTGTCGAGCAGGTTGGTGCCCTTGACCTCAAGGGTCACCACATTGAGCCCGCGACGGACCAGTTCCGCATCAAACCCGCCATTGAAGGCGATGGTGTCGCCGTAATGGACGATGTCATAGACGTCATAGGAGGCGCCGCCGACCGTGATATTGGTACCTGTGTCTTCAAGCTGATCGAAGGCGTCGCGCCAGCGGGCATTGAGGTTGGTGCGCAGGCGGCTTCCCAGCCAGCGGGCGCTCCAGTCGAGATTGGCAAGGCCGGGGGCCGCGAAATCCAGTCGCTGATTTTCCGCCAGCACATCCATCAGGGTGCGTACCTGCCCCTGATAGTAGACCAGATCACCGTCCACCTCCTCGGTGTCGCTGACCGCCATATAGGCGTTCGTGGCGTCGATATTGGTCTTGGTCTCACCCCAGTTGCCGCTGAAGGTGACGGTGTGGCGTCCGAAGCTCTTGCCCCATTCCAGCGACACACCGCGATAGGTCGATTCCCCGCCATTGGTCGGCAGATAGACACTATAGGTGCCCGTCGTGCCGTCAGCCTTGGTATAGGGACGCGCTTCAGTCGTCGTCGAACGGGTCAGTTGATCTTCATAGTCGCGCGAGATGAGTTTCAGGCGACCCTGACCACCCCACAGCGACCGGCTGAAAGCCAGGGTCAGTTCGTCGGAATAGGGGGTCTTCAGGGCGATACCGTCGTAGATGGTGCCACTGGAGACGCTGTAGAGATACCAGTCACCGGCCTTGTAGGTGCTCCCGACCTTCGACACGGTGCGGCGATAGGTGAAGGTGCGTGCGGTCGCGCCCTGAATGGCGTAACCGAGGAAGCTCTGATGGTAATAACGGTTGGCCCCGAAGGTCGCCGTTACCCACGGGAAGTCGTAGCTGACCGAGAAGCGCGGAGCGAAATTGTCGTTATCAAGCACGCTTTCGCTGTCGTAACGCAGGCCAGCCCGCAGATTCAGATCACCAAAGCGACGGCTGTACTCAGCCCAGGCCGCCCGCGTGCGGACATCGACCGTGATGTCATAGGCCGGATAGAGTAGTTTGGTGGTCAAAACCCCCTTGCCCGTCATACAGGCGGGGTCACCGTCGCTGCAGACGACCAGAGCCCCCACGCTGGTGCCCGTGGCGGTGTTATAGGAGGCATTGTCCTCGAACCGCTGCTTGTGCGCGGCGACGTAACCGAAATCGAAACCGCCGTCGAAGGATCCGCCCCACAGGGGTTGCGACCACTGGCCTTTCAGATTGGTGTCCTTCTGCGTCTGGGCGATATCGCCGAAACCGCCGAAGACGCAGTTGGTTGATGAGCAGTAGCCCGACCCAAGGACCGTGACCGGCCACGTAAACAGATTGCCAGGCGAGGAGCGGCTGGAATTTGACGCGGCATGGGTGGCGGTCAGCTTCCAGTTGGCCGAACCGGCGCGGCCTTTCAGTTCAATGCGCCCGCTCTTACCGCCGCCCTGCGTGACGATCAGGTCGTTCAGCATATTCTCGCGCGAATATTCCTGCGTATAGGGGGTGTAGCTGTACTGTGTGGTCAGGGTCATGCCTTTGGGCAAGTCGGCCTCAGCCTTGAGCAACAGATTGCGGCTTTCGCTTTTCAGGCCAAAGGGCGCATTGCCGTAATTGGCGTTCTTGTAATAGGTCAGCTCGGCCTCCTGACGGCTGGCCCCCACCATAAGACGCAGATAGTCGCTGACGGGCAGATCGACGCTCATGCCCGTGCGGCACTTGGTGTAGTCGGGCTCATTCGGGACATTGCTGCCCAGAGCGTCGCGCGTTTGCGGATCGATCTTGAAGCTGACCAGAGCATCGCTGGTGCAGCTACGGTAAATAGTCGCGCCATACTCCTTGCGCGGCGCGCGTGTGTCGATTTCCACCACGCCGCCGGTAAAGCCGCCGTAGCGCGCTGAGACGTTGGAGTCGCGCACCGTTACCGCGTCGACCAGACTGGAATCGACCCAGAGGGTTTCGGCACTGGCCCCGGAGGTTTTATCGTAGTGGGCCGGATTGCTGCTGTCGCTCGACATAACGTCGAGACGGCTGTTAGCCGCAACACCATCGAGAATGAATGAGTTCTCATAGGGCTGGCTGCCGGCAATCGAGACTTCCGACGGACGCAGGTCCTGAATGTCGTCGCTTGTCGCGCGGCCCTCATTGGTGCTGAAATAGACATGAGGCAGGATTTTCAGCGTCTGATTGACGTCGCCATTGCCGTTCTGGCGCGCTTCGATCGACTCACGCGACAGGATGCTGGTGCCGCTGTCGATAGGATCGCCCATCTCGTAGGCCAGCGGTGCACCGGCCTTCGTGCCATCGCCCGTCACGCCGTCACCCTGTACGCGGATCGTGCCGAGATTCGTATCGCCGCTCTCCGCCTGTATCAGGTTGAGGCGGACCGCATTGCCGGTAAGCTTATAGCTCAGACCCGTCCCCGCCAACAGCTTCGCCAGCGCCTGACGCGGCGTGTAATTGCCTTTGAGCGCCCCCGAACGGCGACCGTTGACAAGGTTGTTGTCGTAAAAAAGCTGAAGTCCCGCCGATTGCGCGAACTGCAAAAGGGCCTGATTGAGATCCTGCGCCGGCAGATTATAGGCCTGCACCGTTTCCATCGCGGTCGATGTCTGCGCCAGCGCCGGTGCGGCCATCATCCCGCCCGCGATCAGCGCCCACACACACGCGCCAGAGGTCAGTTGTCGTAAACTTGCTTTTTTCATTGTTACCCGATCCGATTTTATGCGAATAATTCTCAGACGCATGCTTCGGGTAATAAGACGTCGCCTGTCGGAAATACGGTAAAAATAAGTGCCGCCTTTTCTAAAAAATTTATAATGAATTGAAAATAAGGAGATTTATCAGGTGCGATGGATTTTCTTTTGTCTGGTGAGCCTGGGGCTTGTCGGTTCGGCAGCGGCTGAAATCACCTTTCGTCCCGAAGCCGAGGGGCAGGCCCTCGCGCGGGAACTGATGGAGCGCATTCCGCCGGAGAAGCGGGCGCAAATGCCATGGCTGAAAGATCCGGGGCCGGGGAAACGACTCCGCGACGGCGAAGTCCGCGACGTGCCCTTCTCGTTTCCCACCCTGTCGGAAAGGCTGGCTCAGTTCGATGCCGTAGACCCGTTGCACACGCAGTTGTTCGACGATACGGTCCATTCGACCCACTCGCCGTCACGCGCCCTGATCGAGACTAAAACGCCCTGCCTATGGAAAAAATCCAAAGCCGTCGGACCCGATGCCGACGGCACCGGACGGACCTATACGGTGACGACGATATATGACTGCGGCCAAGCCTATCTCATGACCGTCGAAGGCGACTACAGGAACAGGCAGGGTAAGGGCATCATCTACAATGACGCGCTGTACAACGATCCGGTCGGCAATCGTTTCCTGACGCATCAACAGGGATTGCGTCATGACGGTCAGGTACAGACGACGCTTCTTTGGCTGAACGCCAGATATAAAATTACTTACGCGCTATATCATCCGGACACGACGGATTTCGACATACCGGCCCTGCGGGCCGTGCTCGTCGCCACCGCCCGGCAGCAATATGCGGAGATGGAAGCGCAAGCCGCGCAGGCTACGGATAAATGACCGTTCCAGCGGGTGTGTCGAGGCTTCGCAGCTTAAGCCCCGTCGTGATCGAGGACAGGGCATTTTGCGGATCGCGGGTGTCGAACACGCCGCTGACCCGCCGTTCGGCCAGACCGGTACCGGCGATATAGAGGCGATCCCTGCGGTAACGGTTGAGTTGCGCCACCACGTCTTTCAGCGGCGCACGGTCGAAGACCATGCGGCCGTCGCGCCAGGTTGCCGCCTGCAGTGAAGGTGCGGTTTGCACCGCCTGCCAGCCCTCAAGGCCATAGATGACCGATTGCCCCTCGGCGAGAACGGCCTGTCCGTGATCGTGGCTAACCCGGACCAGGTGTTCGGTGACGGTGACGCGCACCCCCGTATCAAGGTATTCAACAGCAAATTCTGTTCCCAGTGCCTGAGACTCTCCTCCGCGTGCTACCACGACAAAGGGGCGGGTTTCAGCTCCCTGCCGGGGGGCTGCAATCACATAGGCGGCTCCTTTGCGTAGGGCGATCCGACGTGTGCCGGTGTTAAAGGCCAGATCAACAGCGCTATTGCCATCAAGTGTCAGCTGACTGCCATCCGCCAGCCGAAAAGTGCGAACCTCACCCGGACCGGTACGCAAATCGGCGGCAGTGACAGACCCATAAATGGCCATGCCGCTGATGCCAAGAAGCAGGCAAGCGGCGGCGGCCAGCGGTTGGCGCATGGCCGACAGGACTGGCTCCAAAACCTGCGCGCCGTAGACCTGACGCCCCATTAGCGCCTCACGTCCTGGCCTTAGTGCCTCCGCCTGCCGCCAGGCCTCACGCGCTCTGGACAAGGCCGCGGCGTGGGCTGGGTCCGCCGACAGCCAGACTGCAAACTGCGCCTCGGTCTGAGGATCGAGCGGCCCTTCCTCCAGCTTTACCAGCCATTCGGCGGCCTCGCGCGCCGAATCGAGTTTGATGTGCCTGTTCCAGTGAGGAGTGGGGGCGGTCACGCAGCGGCCTCATGATGAATGTGATCAGATAGCATTATAAGATGTGCATCCACGTCAGACGATATATGTCTCAGCGCCGACGGTGATCGGTTTCAAGGTGCTGCATCATGTGCGCGGTGGCCATGGCAAGGTGCTTTTGCACCGTGCTTTCGGAGATATTCAAAGCGGTCGCCGTTTCCCCATAGCTGAGACCATCCAGTCGGGTGAGGACGAAGACCTGTCGCGTGCGCTGAGGTAACCGCATTAAGGCCGCGAGCATGTACTTCGACTGCTCAGAGGCACTGACGAGATCCTCGGGTGAGGGGGCTCTGTCAGGGACGCAGTCCATCGCTATAGATTCCGGTTGTCCGACAGACAACCGCCCACTACGGCGTAAGTGGTCTATCAAAAGGTTGCGCGCGATTCGGTAAAGGTATGGACGCTTCTGTTTGACAGCGGAGATCGCAGCCCCCATCACGGCCAAACGTGCGAAGGTTTCCTGAGTCAGGTCTTCAGCCAGGGCCGCATTACGCGTATTTCTGAGAAAGTAGGCGTCTATCTCACCATGGTAAGACCTAAACAAATGATTGAATACGTCATTACTCAAGGCGCTCAGTCTCGACCCAAAAACAATCCGACGCACGATCCGTTATCAAAAATGCGAATGATATGCAATCGCGAAGACTCCATGAGCCGCACGTTAATTTCGAAGTAGGGGCCCTATCGCTCTCTTATCATGTCTTACATGACTCTCTTGCCGCACCCGAATGCGCCTCACCCATCAAAAGCGATATCCTGTCATTAGCCCGAAATAGTTCCCATTCTTGCCGCCCGATGCCTTGAAGGCGTCACCGGCGATAAAGCGGGTTTCATAGAGCTTGATTTGCAGGTTTTTGTTGACCTGCCATGTGGCTTCAAGGTTGAGGTCGGTTCCGATGAATCGATCTTCGCCATAAGGGGCAAAGCTGGCACCCGAAGAGCCTATGTAAACTCCATCCGCGGCGTTTTGGCGCCACAAAAAGTCTGGACCAAGGGTCAGCGTCAGGGCTTTCATAGGCTTTAGGGTAAGCGATGGATAGGCATCGATCAGGTTGGACAGGTTGAAGAAGCCCGCCTCGCTGATCAGGGGCAAGCGGGGGGCGGGAGCCACAAAGGTTCCCGACTGATTGTCACCGGATTTGTCATCGCCGCTGAAAGCATTCAGTCTCAAACCCAGCCGTGGTTCGTATTTCGTATCTGGCCAGCGGTATCCGGCTTCAAACATCACCGCATAGGCCTCGACAGATTTGGTGATAAAAGTGCCGGATTGCCTCACCATTTCCACATCAACGTCCCACTGTGACGATTTCTGCCACACGCGCGCCCCCAGACTTTTTCGCTCGTCCGGGCCAGTACCCTCGAAAAGCGTGCCGCGTGCACGGTTCACGTCGTATCCGTAGAGGTCCAGGTTCAATCCGTATGCGGCTTTGGGCAGGCTTATATAGCCCCCGCGAAAGTGCGTGTTGCGATTAACAGCGTCATCAAATGTACCTTTTTGTATGTCCACGGGGTAAACGTCAAACAGCGTGACAGAGGCCTGCCCCGTGAGGCTGTAGGTCAGTTGGGCACCCTGATAGGTGTAACGCATATTCAGCCCTTCGCGCACACCCACAAGCTTTCCATTACCAAGGGGCATTTCAAAGCGTCCTGGACGCAAGGTCAGGCGTTGCGACTCTGACAGGGGGAGGGTTACATCCACAAAAGCCTGATAAATGTCCAGTTTATCCTGATTGGGCACCGTCGCCGCGGTTTCACCGGTTTCCCGATTATCCCCAAGCTCGACATAAGCCCTGAGGTACGGGTTCGCGTGCAGATCGGCGGATAGCCTAAGGCGGGTCTGGGTGGGGGTGTTCGCGTCTGCCTTTCGCAAGCCCAGCGATGAATGGGTCCAGTCAGTGTAATAAACGCGCGCCTCGCCCCCCAAAGTCAGATAGGCTCCGCTCTGACCAAGTCTTATGTGTTTGACGCGTTGGGTGAAGGGGGCGTTGTCTTCTGGTTCTGCGGTCCAGTCTTCCGCCCACCGATGCGTTTGAAAGGCTTTTGGAGCGCCGGCTCGGCCGCCTGGAACCGGTTCTGCGGGCGCAGCGAGCCGGGCGGGAGAAGTGTTGACGGCGATGGCTGTGTCCGGGAGCGTTTGCGCCTGGGCGGCAAAAGTGCAGAGGCTCAAACCGGCTACAGAGGCCGTTGTAAAGAGGTGGGTTTTCATCACGGCCTCCAATCAGGCGACGCTGTGTTCACGGTAACGGACGCGGGTTAGCGCCAGGGCGCCGACAGCCGTTCCGGAGGCGAGGGCGATCGCAACGGCGGGTAAAAGCCATCCGTGTGTAAATAGCAGACCCGCCAGAACCGGCCCCAGGGCGGCACCTGCCCGGCCTATGCCTATGACGAAACCAGTTCCGCCGGCGCGCAAAGACGCAGGAAAGGATTGCGCGATGACGGCATAAAGCCCGGCGGTTGCCCCATTGGTAAAAAAGCCGCCGATGCAAGCCACGAGAGACAGTGCCGCCAATGTGTGGAAGCCCTGACCGAAGATGGCCACCGTAACAGCCCCCATCAACATGGCCCCGACAACCAGTTTACGTACGCCAACCTTTTGTGTGAGCAGGCTCATTGTGAAGGCACCCGTGGCGCCACCGACGTTTGCCCAGACAAGTACGCTGCCGGCCAAAGAAGGCGCAAACCCAAAGTCCGCGACAATCTTCGGGATCCATTTTACGAGAAAATAGAAGGTCATCATGTGCCCGAAGTAGGCGAGAGTCAGAAGGACGGTCACAATAGCCATATTGGGTTTGAACAGCGCCACGAGGCTCGCCTTTGACGTCTGGGCCTCGCGCGGCGGCAATGCGTCCAGAACCGCCCGCCCCTGGCGTTTCAGGCTCTTGTTTATCTTCTCAAGCGCACCCTTTGGCCGTTTATGCAAAAGGAAGGCGATAGTTTCCGGGACGAGCCAGAAGACGATAGGAATGAAGGCAAGGGTAATTGCCGCGCCGATCTCAAAAACCGTCTGCCAGCGCCCCGTTATTCCCATGAGCCAGGACGCCAGCATGCCGCCGAGGATGGCTCCGATCGGATATCCCCCCGTCATGATGGCTACGGACAAATTGCGGCGTCGGGCATTTGAGCATTCCGCCACCACAGCGTTCGTTGCGGCCAGCATCCCGCCGATACCCAGACCGGTAAACAGACGAAACGCCGACAAGCTCACGACGTCCTGAGCAATGGATGCAAGCCCCATCCCAAGACCCATGATCACAAGGCAGGTCAATATCGTCGGACGTCGGCCAAGGCGATCGGCGAGGGTGCCCAGCGACAAGGCTCCGATCCCCATGCCAAACAGTTCCATAGACAGCACCAGCCCTAACGCCGCGCGATCAATACCCCAGTCTTTTGCGATACCAGGGGCGGCGAAGCTGATTGAGAGGACGTCAAACCCGTCAAGGGCGTTCAGTGCTGTGGCGATACCAATCGCCAAAATCTGGCGAAAATGCATAGGTTCACGCGCAATGATTGAGCGGGGATCTTCCATAAGCGTCTCCGTTACCTCTTCGAAACATCGAGAGGTTTATTTATTGAATAGGGATGAGGGGCTTGCGACTACAGCTTCGGGGCGACCGAGTAGGTGACCTGCTGATTGCGCGTCTTCTGGAACGTTTCGAGGCTTTCACCGCGCATGGCGGCGTAGATGTGGAGGTTTGAGATGCCGCAGACCGCGCCCAGTTTCTCAAGTAGGAAGAAGATTACCCCGTAATGTATGAGGCCTCGCCAATCCCGACGCCGCAGAAGATCGCGCTCATCAGCAGAGAGGCCCGCCGCCTCAAAACAGGCTTCCTCATCCTGACGAAACCGGGTGCGAAACTCAGGCACAATCAACTGATGCAGGAACTTATTGAGGCGATACCCCGTTGCGCTGCGCTCAAGCGTGTAAGGATAGGTGCCTTCTAGGGCTTCCGCGCCCGCGAGTTGATGGGCCATATGGCCCCTGTGCGCGCTTTGGGCTTCAGGGCTTGCGCTTTCAGTGTGTGCGGGTTCGAAGACCGCTGTCGCAATGCCTGTCATCGAGGGGAGGTAGTAGCTTTTGTGCAAGCAGCGTATCTGGTCGGGCAACGCACCGCGCATGATCAGCCACATGATGACCTCGGCGCCCTCCAGGCCGCCAAGCGTCGCATACTGCGCGTGCGTCATGGACGCGAGTTGCTCAGGATCTTCTTCGATCAACTCCATAAAACGCGCATCCCATTCAGGGTTGTTAAACCCCGCCCGTTCGCCGTGAACCTGATGCGACAGGCCGCCCGTGGCCACAATGGCCACATCAAGGTCTTCCGGATAGCTTTCGATTGCCTTGCGCAGGGCCTGCCCCAGCTTGAAGCAACGGCGCGCGGTGGGCAGGGGGAACTGCAAAACGCCTACCTGCAGGGGGACAATCTGAACCGGCCAATCGGCCTGGGCGTCCGGCATCAGTACTGAAAGGGGCGAAAAGCACCCGTGGTCAAGCGGCTTGTCGCGGAAAAAGGCCATATCGAATTCATCAGCCATGAGGCTTTGACCTATATGGCGCGCGAGCCCTGCGTGCCCTTTGACTGCGGGCAGGTCCCTCGATCCGCCACCTTCATCAGCCACCCGATACTGGTCATCAACGCCCAGACAGAAGGCGGAATAGTGGTCGAAAAAAAAGGACGTGATGTGGTCGTTGTAGATAAAAAACAGCACATCAGGTTTACGCTTGACCAACCAGTCCTGAACAGGGGTGTAGGCATCAAAGATCGGCTTCCAGGCCGGATCAGCCTGCTTATTGGTGTCGCGGGCGAAGCCAATCGTCGGCGTATGCGAGCTGGCGATCGCGCCAATTATCTGAGCCATGAGGACTAACTTTCACGTGGTCTTTGGCAACGCCACTCGGTGACTGGCGTGAGCCTGATGTATCCCTGATAGCCTGCGATGCATTGCCCGCTGGCTTGTAAGTTACCTTAGTGCTGACGTGAAACGGTGCAAAACGCAAAACGGATTTGTGCACAGGCTATAGAGTTATGTTATAGACTGTTCATGTCTGATCCTAGCACGTTCAATCTTAGACATCTGGAAGCGGCGGCTGAGGTAGCACGCCTGGGGGCAATAAGTCGTGCATCGGCGGCTGTAAATCTATCGCAACCCACGCTGACGCAAGGCATAGCGAAGCTTGAATTGCAAATAGGTCATCGTCTGTTTAATCGGGAAAGTGGGGGGTGCACGCCGACCTCGGCCGGTCAGCTATTCATACCCCGTGTCAACAGAGCCCTAACTCGCATTGAAGAATGCTGTAGCCACATCCGAAAAGTGGGCCGGCTTTCGCCAATTTCGTTTCCGCAGCGACATATTTCATCGACCCAGCTTCGGGCGTTCCTGTTTGTCGAACGCTTCGGCAGTTTCAGTGAGGCGGCGCGGCAGCTTTCGCTGTCCCAGCCGGCCATCCATCGGGCCACGCGTGAACTTGAACTGGTCCTGGGCGTTTCGCTGCTTGTGAGGGTGGGGCAATACCTTCGTCCCACGGCATCCGGCGAGCGTCTCGGGAGGGATGTGCGCCTCGCGCTGGCGGAACTGCGGGCGGGACTTGATGATATTGCGTCGTTAAGTTCCGTCCATTCCGGGCGACTCACCATCGGTACCCTGCCTCTGGCCAGGGCCGCCTTGCTGCCGCAAGCCCTGTCTCGCTTTTATGCTGTGGCTCCCGGGGCGGAGATTGTTGTTCTGGAGGGACCCTATCTTGAGCACCTCTCCGCCCTTCAGGGCGGTGAGATTGATGTGATCATCGGCGCGCTTAGGAGCACTGAAGCCCTGTCCGATATCCGACAGGTTTCACTGTTTGAGGATGATCTCTATATCGTCGGGCGTAAAGGGCATCCCCTCGACGGTCAGCCTGTCGTCGATAATGCCTTGTCGTCTTACCCCTGGGTAATCGGCGCACCTGGTGCCCCCATGCGCCTTTATTGGGAGCGCTTGTTTCAGAACACCCCAAGGCCGACGCAGACGGTCCAGTGCAGTTCCGTACTGACAACCCGAGGCCTCCTTCTTGCCGGTGACTGGCTGGCCCTGATGTCCGCCGACCAGTTTCGAATTGAACAGGCGGCAGGACTATTGCAACCCTTGAGCGGTCGTCTGCCGGGTTCCAGACGAGACATTGGTATCACTATGCGGCGCGACTGGTTGCCGAGCTCTTTGCAGGCCGCGTTTCTCGAAACCCTGAAAGAGGTTGCCACCGAACGACGCTCAGGCAGCGCGGACCAGAGCCGCCTTGAAGGCGTTATATAGTTGAGTGGGGCGGAAGTGTTTTCGCTCAGCCATCCCTATCGTGCGTTCGGTTCCATCTAGGGGCGCGCCGATGACCACAAGAGAGCCGGCCTCAAGTTCGAAAGACACCTGCCGTGGGGACAGGGGCGTGACGATATCTGTCAGGCTCAGAAGGCCCCGAAGCGCTGCCAAAGACCCACATTCCACGGTTTCTCTGGGCGCGCTGAGATTATGACGCGCGAAAAAAGCGTCGAACATCTGTCGGGCGGGCGTATCCGGCCGGGGCAGAGCCCATGTCAGTGTCCGCAAGAGTTCAGGTGTGACGGTCCTGCGGCCCGCCAACGGGTGCCCAGATCGGGCGATTATCGATAGGGGGTCGGAGAATAAGGGGTACTGAACGATATCGGTGGTGTCTTTTTCTGGTCTTAAGGCGCCGATGACCATGTCAACCTCTCCATCAATGAGGCCGTGCCTCAGTTCCGCATAGGAACCATCGGTTACCTTGATGCGTGCAGAAGGATAGGCGGAAATAATATCCGCGATGGCAGTGGGCGCCCAGATGGCGCGAGCAAGAGGCAGGACGCCAATTCGCAACTGGCCGTCAAATACCCCCTTTTTTTCCATCATGGCTTCGCGCGCGAGTTCAAGTCCACGAAGGGTGAGCGCCGAGGCCCGCGATACCGCTTCTCCGACGGGTGTCAGGGCGACACCGTAGGGTGTGCGTCGCCATAAGCTGAGCCCGCTCAGTGTCTCCATCTCTCGCGCCGCGCGATGAACCGCGGCTGCTGCCATATTCAGGCTTTGAGCCGCGAGGTTAAAGCGGCCGGTTCGAGACAAGGCAATGACGGTTCGGAGATGGAGTTCGTTTACCTGGCGTGGCCAGACCGGGCTAAGCTGTGTCCCTTTCGCACACTGTCCGGCCGTCTCGGTGAGAATCTCAAACGCCTCGGCGCTGCGGGCGCAGAAAACCTCTCCTTCGGGGGTAGGGCGCATGCCTTTTGAGGATCGCTCAAAGAGCGGCGTGTCTAGTTCCGCTTCCAGACGGCCAATCGCTTCGGTAACGCTGGGCTGCGACAGATGCAACCGTTCCGCGGCACCCGCGGCGCTTCCGGTTTGACGGATAGCCAGTGCAACTCTGATACGTCGAAACTTGATCATAATGAGGCAAGAGTAACAAAAACCTATAGCCAGCGCCACCCTTCCGATTTCCGCTTTTGCATGCCCCGCGGTATCCACGTCTTAAAAGATTGTGAGGAAGACATGCCTGTTGTTGTTACTGATATAAAGCGCCCGGATCCTTCCGCCGTTGCCACACTGGCGCGGCACGGCGTCGCTACGGTGCATGAAGCGCAGGGCCGTAAAGGCCTCATGGCGGCCTATATCCGGCCGATCTATCCCGTTACTATTGCCGGTCCGGCCGTAACAGTGGAGTTGGCGCCCGGTGATAACTGGATGATCCACGTCGCCGTGGAACAGTGCCAGCCGGGTGATGTCCTGGTCGTGACCCCGACTTCACCGAGTGAAGATGGCTATTTCGGCGACCTTCTGGCCACCTCGCTCAAAGCGCGCGGTGTGCGTGGTCTGATTATCAATGCCGGCGTGCGCGACACCGCAACTCTTGAGGAGATCGGATTTCCTGTCTGGTCAAAGGCTATCTTCGCGCGCGGTTGCGTTCGGGCCACATTAGGCAATGTCAATATACCGGTCGTCTGCGCCGACGCCTATGTGCGCCCGGGCGACGTCATCGTGGCCGACCGGGACGGCGTTTGTGTGGTGCCTCAGGAAAAGGCAGTTGAAGTCGCTGCCAAAGCCGATGCCCGCGCCGCTTCCGAAGAAGCGCGCCGGAAACGCTTCGAGAACGGCGAGCTGGGTCTCGACATCTATGACATGCGTCAGAAGTTGACGGAAATGGGTCTGATCTACGTGTCTCAGGCGGATTATCTGAAATGAGCCAGCGTGCCATCCCGGCCAGCCTGATGCGCGGTGGTACGTCAAAAGGACTCTATGTCCTCAAGACGGATTTGCCCGTCGATGAGGCGACGCGCAATGCTGTCCTGCTGGCCGCCATGGGGTCGCCTGATCCGCGTCAGATCGATGGCGTGGGCGGCGCGCATCCGCTGACCAGCAAGATAGCCGTGGTGTCAAAGTCGGATCGTCCCGACGCCGATATCGACTATCTGTTTTTGCAAGTTTTTCCGGACAAGGCGATTGTTGCGGACCAGCAGAATTGCGGAAACATCCTTGCGGGGATCGGTCCCTTTGCCATCGAAAGCGGGCTGATTCCGGCGACCGGAGATATGACGACGGTCCGTATCTTCATGGTCAATACAGCCTCCATCGCCGAGGCGACGGTCCAGACACCCGGTGGGCGCGTCACCTATACAGGTGAGGCGCGCATAGACGGCGTGCCGGGGACGCACGCGCCAGTCATGCTCAACTTCCTCGACGTGGCGGGGTCGTCCTGCGGGCGGCTTTTGCCGAGTGGAAACCCAGTGGATGAGATCGACGGTGTAAAGGTCACCCTGATCGACAACGGCATGCCGGTCGTGGTCATGCAGGCTTCGGATTTCGGCCTGAGTGGCTCAGAAAGTCCCGAAGAGATAGAGGCCAACGCCGAAGTGTGTGCGCGCGTTGAAGCGATCCGCCTCAAGGCTGGCCCGTTGATGAACCTCGGTGATGTGACCAGCAAGTCGGTGCCGAAAATGACGCTGATTTCTCCGGCGCGTGAGGGCGGCGACGTCTCGACCCGCACGTTTATCCCTCATCGTGTGCATGACGCCATCGGTGTTCTGGGCGCGGTCAGCGTCGCGACGGCGCTGGCACTTAAGGGGTCGGTGGCGGGTGGCGAAGGCATATCCGGTGCGAAGACCTTCGATATTGAGCATCCGACCGGCTTTTTCAGCATTGAAATGGCGGTGAGCGGTGAGGCGGCGGATCTGAAGGTTACCCGATCGGCCCTGTTACGTACCGCGCGCCTCCTGATGCGCGGCGAGGTGCTGGTACCGGAAAGCCTATGGTCGGAGGACGCGGCATGAGTGTGAAAACCATCCTCTTCCTGGGGTTTGGTGAGGTGGGGCAGGCCCTCGCGGCCGCATTGCAGGTACGCGCCGATCTCACCTTGAAAACCTTCGATCTGAACCTCGCCGACGCAAGCTCTGCGGTCGCACGGGCCGCGGCACGATTGGAAATCGTCCGGTGCCGTACGGCTGTTGAGGCGGCGCACGGAGCTGACTTGATTATTTCAGCGGTGACAGCGGCTCAGACCATTTCAGCCGCTCAAAGTCTTACCGGCGGCCTCAAGCGCGGGGCCATCTATCTCGACCTCAACTCGGCGGCTCCTGGGACTAAGTTCGAGGCAGCTCTGGCCATAGAAGGCACAGGCGGACGGTTTATTGAGGCCTCCGTGATGTCGCCGATCTACCCTCAGACCATCGCTGCTCCCATCCTGCTCAGTGGCCGTCATGCCCGTGATGTCCTGCCGGTCCTACAGGGGCTGGGCTTTACGGGCGCGAAATTCTGTTCAGATAGCTGGGGTCGCGCTTCCGCCACCAAGCTGTGCCGCAGCGTGATGATTAAGGGGCTTGAGGCGCTGATCACGGAGTCCTTGCTGGCGGCGCGTTTTCACGGGGTTGAGGACGAGGTTCTGGCCTCGCTCAACAATCTGTTCCCACATCCTGATTGGCCCGGTTATGCCCGTTACATGATTTCGCGCACGCTGGAACACGGTACGCGCCGTGCCGAAGAAATGTTCGAGGCGGTAAAGACCGTGGAGCAAGCTGGGCTTTCCGCCCTGATGGCCAGGGCCACGGCGCACCGCCAAGCGGAGATGCCCGCTTTTGCCTCAGCCCTGCGTGAGGCCGATCTTATCAGAATGCTCGACGCCATAAGGGCGCAACTCACTCAGGAGGAGGCGGCTCAATGAGCCTTGAAACCCCGCTCATCATCGATTGCCACGGCCATTACACGACCGCGCCCGCACCTTTGCAGGTTTTCCGAGACGGGCAATTGGCGAAGATCCGCGATCCTCTGAAGCCCGATCCCAGCGGCCCGGTCATCAGCGACGACGAAATCTGCGAAAGCATCGAAAAGAACCAGTTGCGCCTGCTGAAGGAACGCGGCGCAGACATGACGATCTTTTCCCCCCGTGCCTCGGTGATGGCGCACCATATCGGCGATGAGGGCGTGTCGCAGCGCTGGACGGTTGAATGCAACAACCTGATCAAGCGGGTGGTCGATCTTTATCCGGACTACTTCATCGGGGTCTGTCAGTTACCGCAGTCGCCGGGAGTGTCACTGGAAGGTTCGATCCGGGAGTTAGAACGCTGTGTCGCCATGGGCTTTGTCGGCTGCAATCTCAATCCAGACCCGTCTGGCGGGCATTTTTCTGCGCCGCCGCTTACCGACAGATACTGGTATCCGTTTTTCGAAAAGATGGTCCAACTGGATGTGCCGGCCATGATCCACGTGTCGGGGTCATGCAATCCCGCTTTCCATGCCACGGGTGCCTATTACATCAATGCCGACACCACGGCGTTTATGCAACTCATCGAAGGCGATCTGTTCAGGGATTTTCCAACCTTACGCCTGATCATCCCTCATGGCGGTGGAGCGGTACCCTATCACTGGGGGCGTTATCGCGGATTGGCCGATATGCTGAAAAAGCCCGAGCTGCGCGAACATGTGATGAAGAATGTTTACTTTGACACCTGCGTTTACCATCAGCCGGGTATTGACCTGCTGTTCGAGGTTATTGACACAAAAAACATTCTGTTTGGGTCGGAAATGGTCGGTGCTGTGCGCGGTATCGATCCTCAGACCGGCTTTTATTTCGATGACACAAAGCGCTACGTCGACGCCTTGGCGATTTCGCCAGAGGACAAATACAATGTGTTCGAAGGCAATGCCCGCCGTGTCTACCCGCGTCTTGACGCAGCCCTGAAATCCAGAGGCCTGTAAGGCCAAACGAAGCTTTCCTGAGAGGAACACAAAATGATTGACCGTCGTCGTTTGATGCAGGCTACGCTTGCTGCAGGTATCTTTAGTGGCACGGCTTTACGTGCGGCATGCGCTGAGACTTCCCGTCTGGTGTTTAACGCCGACGACTTCACCGAGCTTAAAAAGACGATCACTACAGCCAAAGGCGAGAGGGTCGTAACGTATCGCTTTTATAAAGCCATTCCCTATGTCTCTGAGCCTATCGATGTTGCCTATCAGAGCCTAAATATCAGCGTTCCGGTCAGCATTGATGGCAAACGCGTGGATAGTTCGGGCTCACCCATTTTGTTCTCAAACTCCGTGGGCGGCTATATGCCCTCATCCGTCGCCGACGCTACCGGTATTGGCGGCGCGCCCATGCGCGGCCTGCCGCCAACGGGAATGCAAGCCCCACCCCAAGGCGTTGCTCCGACCGGGATAGGCGGTGAGGTTCAAAGTGGCGGGAACGCGATGATCGCCGGAGGCAAGCGCGTTTCGAATGCCGAGTTGGCGCTGGCCGCCGGGCTGACTGTTGTGGAACCTGGTGCTCGTGGGCGAACCCTCACCGATGCGGCTGGAACCTATTACGGGGTGGCCCCTGCGGCGATCGTGGATCTTAAGGCCGCCGTAAAATACGTGCGTTTTAACAAAGGCCGTATTCCAGGCGATACAGATCGAATTGTCTCTTCAGGTACAAGCGCCGGCGGTGCCTTGTCCGCCTTGCTTGGGGCGTCAGGCGACAGCCCATTGTTTGCGCCCTATCTGGAGGCCATAGGTGCAGCGGACGCCAGCGATGCGATCTTTGCTGTCGGTTCGTGGTGTCCGATCGCTGATCTTGAACACGCCGATATGGCGTATGAGTGGAACTGGGGGGCGAACCCACTCAGCACCGGCAACACAGTGGATCAGAACCTGTCGGCTCAGTTGAAAAACGGTTTTGCGACCTACCAGTCTTCCCTGAAACTCAAGGGCCTTGGTGGCTTTGGGCCTCTAACCTCAGCCAACTATTCAGACTATCTGCTCAAAACGTATCTTCAGCCTGCCGCCACACAATATCTGGCGAAGCTATCGTCAGAGGATCGGGCCGCGTATCTCACCAGAAATCCACATATTCGCTGGAAGGCCAATCAGGCGCGCTTTGGCTGGACCGATTTCCTGTCGCATGTCGGCGCGCGCAAAAAAGGGCTACCCGCCTTCGACGCCTTTGACCTGTCTTCGGGTGAGAACAACCTGTTTGGTCGCGATAAGACAAAGGCCAGACATTTCACGGCGTTCAGTCAAACGCATGACACCGGGAAAACGGCGATTGACGCCGATATCCCGGCTTTGCTTGACCTAATGAACCCCATGTTTTTCATAGGAAAACCGAATGTTTCTACAGCTCAGCATTGGTGGATACGCGTCGGGACGAAGGACTCTGACACGTCACTCTCCATTGTTGGAAATCTGGCAGCGGCCCTTTCGGCAAATAAGCGGAAAGTCAATTCGGCGATGTACTGGGATGGCGGACATGGCGCGAATGAAGACGCGGATGCGTTCGTCAAATGGGTGTCTCGTCTCAACAAAGATACCCGCATGCGCGGCTAGGGGCGCTGAGTTCGGTCACGAGTTGTGTCAGGCCTCTGGACTTCTGGGCGGGCGTCAGGCGCGTGAATCGCGGCGCAGGCGAAAGGGCGGGTTTGTAAACCGACCCTTTCAGGAGTTCACTTGCTTTTGCAGAAGGGGCGACTTTGGGTTTTAGAGGGCTTTCCATACTGTCCCTGCCGATGGCCATTTTAGGGTCAGAATGAAGGATGCCCTCAGACATCCACAACCGCATGGTCACAGAGTCGTGCGAGGGGTCATTAACGTCAGCCCATTCACCCCGGACGAGCCGTCCCCAGCTAAAAGAGAACGGTCAGTGAGCGAAAATCCTTCGTTCTCGTCAGTTCTCGCGCTCAGGTCGTCAAGGACGAATGGCTCGATGTGCCGCTCAGCCAATTTATGGTTCAGTTTGAAATATTAAGATGGCTTAGAAGGCGAGCTACTGAGATCAATCTCCTGAAAAGTGAGTCGAACCCGACAGAAAAAAAACGACAGGAGAATTTTCATGAGTGAGGCAACAAAATTCGATGCCAGGGCAGTTGCTATTGAGCTGGCATTTTTTGAAATCTCCTCAGGTGTTGGAGAAGTTCTTCGAGAGCACAAATCTTACATCATGCACATGCTTCCTACGGTTCTAGATGAATTCTACGATCATGTGAAAAAATTTGCAGAAATCAGATCCTTCTTCAATTCTGATGACCATATAGCTCACGCAAAACAAAAACAGATTGAACATTGGGAAATCATAACTGATGGAAAATTCGACGATAGCTATTTTAGTTCTGTGAATAAAATTGGAGACGTTCACAATAAAATAGGACTACAGCCGAAATGGTACATTGGCGGTTACAGTTTTCTTTTGACCAACCTTATCAGCAGTATCAATGAGACAAACCCACTACCCTGGAAGCGGGATAAGTTAAATGCAGTGCAGAGGCAGGCTCTATCCAGCGCAATCACCAGGGCGGTGATGATGGATATGAATTTCGCGATAGGTGTATACATCGCCGCTGGTGAAAGTGACCGTCGCGATATGCTTGCCAAGATTGCTCTGGACTTCGAACAATCCGTGGCCGCTATGAGTAATCGTGTTATGGAGTCTGCCGATAAAATTAGCAAGTCATCTGATGCGATTGAAGAGCATGCTAGTAAGGCCGCAAATCGTGTTCGTGATGTTGTTGGCACATCAAAAAATACATCTCATAGCGTGAACACAATCGCCATATCTACCGAGGAATTGTCAGGTGCTATAGGCGAGATTGCAAGACAAGCCGCTGATGCATCCACAGCGACAAATAACGCGAAGTTGGACGCCGATCGCACGTCGTCTCAAATTGAAGACCTGTCAATTGCGGCACAAAAAATCGGCGACGTGGTGGCTCTTATCAACAATATTGCCGCTAAAACCAATTTGCTTGCGTTAAATGCGACCATAGAGGCGGCAAGAGCGGGAGACGCTGGGAAAGGCTTCGCAGTGGTGGCGTCTGAGGTCAAACAGCTTGCCAATCAGACCGCAACCGCGACCTCCACGATTTCGGAACAGGTCAATGGCATTCAGGAATCAACGGTGGCCGCAGTGACTGCCATGAAGCGGATATCCGCTCTAATTGGAGGCCTTGACGGAATCGCCACTGCAATCGCGGCAGCGGTTGAGGAGCAGGGGGCCGCAACACGTGATATCACGGCAAACATTCAAAAATCAGCGGCAGGCACCCAAGAGGTCGTCACCCAAATTGGTGACGTCGCGAACGCAAACGAGGAGGTTTTCGGCTCAGCAAAGGAGCTACAGTCGGCTTCTTCATACCTAATCGGGACGAGCACCGCGCTTCGGGAAGAGGTGGACAGATTTCTGCGCAAGGTGCGCGCGTAGTTACGCGGTAGTAAGCGAGGAGGCGAGGCGTGTGACCTTCATACTTTTAGACGACTGCATTATCGACCAGACGGTTGAGCCTCCTGGCCGTTATCCCTTGCGCGAAGTTGTTGATCCCTACTGCCTAGAATACAGCGTTTCCCTTCTAACAGATGAGAAGCGCCGAGCCATTTTTGAAGCAATCGGATCAGAGGCTCTCGCTGAGGGGTTGGAGAGGATCTATGCGGCCGCTGGGTCGTTCGATGAAGGCGAAGCCGCGCAAACTATTCGACTGGCGGAATGGCATTTATACAATGCGCACTGGGCGGGCTGACAGCATTATGTAATTACTCATTTATTATTTATTTTATAGGTGAGGTTGATGGTTTATTCGAAAGGTTCCCGGATCGATACAAAGGAACCTTTGCCGGCGAGGTATGGCAGCTGCGTAGATTTAAGGCCGCGTCCACGCGGGCGTCCAGTACTATGGCGCTCCGGGTTATGTCGATGTCTTGGCTGGGATCCAATGACCTCAATAAACAGACATAATAAGGGCACCCAATGTTTTCCACTTGGCCCAATAATAGGTTCGGCGCGAATTCCGCCAACGCGCAGGTTTTTTAGTGGACACTTGCCTGTTGCAGAATCTCGCGGCGCCGGAAAAGTCATTTTGTTGCATGACCTTGTGGAGTGAGATATCTCCGGTATTCGACAAATTGTCGTATCGCGACTTTTTTCAGAATTGGCCATGAGATGCAGACACCAAATCAGTCGAGTAGGTTTGACGTTGTCCTGATCACCGGCAAGACCGTTAGTCTGTCACGGCTGGAAGTGACATCCGTATTTCTTCACCCGTGGATACTTCTTACCTATTCGGCGCTATCGCTGATAACCGTAGCGATGAACCAACAACCCTGGACACAAGGCATGCCCCTTTGGCTGCGGGTAGCCATTTACTTCTTATCCAGCGTTGTCGGACTGTCTGTAGCATGGATGACGCTTATAGCGCTGTCTTGGACGGTCGCCGGTAGGATTTTGCGCAGAGTTCCGTCAATCATTTTTGATCTGACCGGCGCTTTTGCGAGCCTGTTGACAACATATTGTTTGGTGATCTTTCAAAAAAGGTCAATAAATATTTTTAGCATATCAAGTGTATTTATATATGTTTTCTACATTGTTATAATTGTACATGTAAGCATTTTTTTGTGGTCTGTTATTATCCCGAAAATTCTTCTCGAAATACGCTCTCGGGACAATTTTTTGGCACTAAAACCGATCGATGAGGTCGTCGAGACCGATGAAACGGCCAAACATGAAGCGTCTGTTCCTCCGGTGCAAAATAGTAGCGATGAAAATAGAACAGTCGTGGTTGGAAACTCAAGGATACTGCTTACCTCCATTCAGCACATAAGTGCCGAGGGTAACTACGTCAGAGTTCATACTAGCAATTCAAGTTATTTTGAGGCAGCCACCATGAAGATGGTTCTGTCGCAAGTTCCAGTCAATCTCGGACTGCGTACCCACAGAAGCCATTGGGTATCCTATTCAGCTATCCATAGCGTGGAAAGCGATGGCCGCACTTTGAAAGTTAACCTAACTTCGGGTGTCCAAGTGCCCGTATCGAGAAGCAACTTGGGCCGCGTAAAAAGACTCGCTAGCCCTGACAACACAGTTGAGTGTAAATAACGGGCATGTATTCAGGTCTCAACACCCACGACGCAACCACGGATCAGCATTTGACCTCAGCCTTGCGATTAGAGCGGGATGATTTTAGGTGGAAACGGTTTAGCCCTTTAGCGCCTCCCCTGATTTGGCTTCGCCGAACTTCGTTTCAGGGGAGGGTGGCGCGCAGCGCCGGGTGGGGTTAAAGCAGGGGGAGTTAACCCCACCGTCTTTGACACCTGAGCGGCGTCAAATCCACCTCCCCTGAAATCAGGGGAGGTGCTTGAATTACGATTCCATCAAAAGTCATACCGATCTAGACAACCCCATCACTTACTTTCTGAAAACTCCAGTCTTAAATGGCCTCGATTTTCGGGGGAGCAGTTCAACAAAAATGGCGCTCCCTGAAAGAGTGCGGTCTTGTTTTGGGATCGGTGGACCTTAGCGGCTCAGGATAATCGCGGTGATGATACCGGTCGCGCCCGAAGCCAAGACATAGCGGTTATCAACCTTGCGCCATTCGTAGCCTTTGGGCGGCTTCGACAGGCCCCGGACTTTGCGGTAATCGACTGCGCGACCACGCTGCCAGTCGATGTAGGCGACGTGTCCCCCTTTACGGAAATCGGACTTCGTGTGCCAGCCGCGATTATCGCGGTCACTACGGTCGTCCTTGCGGGCAGCCTGTGTACGGCTGTCGTTGTGTTGCGGCTGAGCGACAGCCATATTGGCGGTGGCCAGCGAGGTTGCCATCATCAGCAGGATGGAAGCGGATACGATGCGTTTCATAACGGGGCTCCTTTTGGTTAGGTCCTTTCGACCTCCCCAGAATGCGTTTCGTGCGCTGAACTCTACATGAATGATTAAAGGTATCAGTGTGTTGTTTATGTAATAGTAGTGAAATGCTGTCGTAATCTCGCCATCGCGTATAAAAGCCGACATTTCTCATTTGAGCGCCTTATTGTTGGCCCAATGGCGATAGGACAACCGGACGCCCACACCCGAAATTCCTGACAGACCCGAGCCCGGGTCGAGGTCTTCGATTATGTCGAACGAGCGTCATTCGACGCTTGGCTATGGCCGCATAGCTGCCGGCCTAAATGCGGCGCAGTCTGATCTGCGTCCTTGAATCAATCTGATTGATTGCGTTCGTCATCGATCCTTTTTTTAAGCGTGCATGCCGTAATCCCCATTCTTCGGGAAAAGGCCCTCGAAAATGAGGTTACGTTCTTGTAGCCAACCCTGGTAGCAACGACAGCGATGGAGAGGTCTTTTCCGCCATCCTGGATCAATCTCACGGCCGCTTTCACGCGATGGTTTTCAATTGTTGCTGACACACCCGCCTCGACATCAAACAGTCGGTAAAGAGCCGCTCGAGATAGTCCCATCTGCCTCGCAATGGAGCCCGGCCCTAAACTGGGATTCGAGAGATTGTCCTCTATAAACTGGTAAACGCGCTGTTTAAGCGCGAGGGCAGAGAATCTGGCGAATGAGCCCTGGGCAACTTTTTCCGCGACCACTCGGGTAACCAGCTTGATGAGGGCGGTAGCAAAATGACGACTGGCTGACATTGTCAGTATAGGGAGGATACGGTCGATCATACCGAGATAAGCCGACAGGCCAGATCCCGCGGCGGCAAGCTCGCCATTGACAAGACCGTCCATTTGCCCGGCTATCCCCCCAAAACGCTGGCGGGGGATATAGACAATAATGACATCCGAACCTGTCATTTCGTGAGGAATCGGATGCGGCAGGGAGTGCAGGGACACGGAACCGAACGCTTCGTGTGCCAATCTTTCTGTCTCAGCCTCAGGGCGGGACTCGAGGACATCCTGCGGGGGTAAAACCATGTAGAGGTAATAGTGATCTGTGGTGTGGCTCCTCACGTGCCTTTGGAACGACCGACCGAGATTTTGTCCGCGGCAAAACACAAGATCGCCAATCTCCCAGGCTATAAGTTGAAAAGGTCGAGTCAGAGCATCGGCCGACTGAACGCCGTCATCTGTACGCTCGTCCAACGTGTTGCGGCTGATATGCCGGCTAGGCGAAGCCGAGGTGCTCCCGCCTTTCACGACGATAACCGGTTTCACTATCTCGTCCACGTGCTTTCTTATCATCTTAATGTATCTCCAATTATTTTATTAAATGACTGGAAATTCTAGAGACTTTTTAATCAGTAACTGAAATGAAATTTGTGCTTTTTCTTTTGGTTCCGGTTGAAATGACGCATCTTTATCAAGAAGGCAGTCGCAGTACTTATTGCTGAATTCTAAGAGTTGCTTTGAGTCGCGAAGCCCTATTTTTTTGGCTTCTAAATGAAGGTGTGTGTGGGGGCCCATGTCGCGAATTCGGCGCGCCGCCATAACGCCTCGTAATTGATTGACATATTTAGTAACGCCACCCTCTGGCTCAAACAGGCGGTAGAGGGTTGTTTTGGACAATTTAAATTTTGAAACCAATGTTCCAAAACTCAGATGATTATCTGAAATATTCTGAACCAGATAATCACGTATAGTGGCCTTCACAGAAGTCGGGCTCACGAAATTGCTCTCACCCACACGTCGATTGTCTTCGGCATATGCTGATAATATATCTCTGATTAAAAAGAAGAAGTGCTTTAGGTCTGTTGCGCCAGATCCTCTGGCCGCGTCCACGAGTGATTTTAGCACGTCAAAAAGCAGGTCTCGGTAGGGGGACCGTATCGGTTGGCCTAACAGACCGTCCAGGGACCCGCTCAAAGCGGTGAAAAAATCTCTGCGGATATACAGCACGGATCGCGCCCCTCCCGTCGAAGTTGCCCAATAGGGATGGGAGAGGGAGAGAAGGTGCACCGAATGAGGAACCGTTTCGAAGGCTTTATATACGCCATCCGCAATCAGGCATTTCACCGTTGCGTTCTCGCTATGACTGAAAACCAAAAGATAATGATCCAGGGAGGAGGACTCAGCCAGGCGCCGTGATCGTCTATAGATCATTGGCGGTAACCGCTCTTCGACCAGCACGAAGCTTCCAAAGCTGACGACATCCGCAATAAGTGCATTATCGTCGTCAGGCATCTCTACTTGCTCAACAAGAATGTTTCCGCTGAAATATCGCGACATGAGCGATTGCGGTATAATATTATTTGAGCCGCCGATGATGTTGGACAAAGCACACTTTCCCCGAAAGTCGGATTTTTTAGATATATTGATTTCAGTTGCGCGCAGATGGTTCCTAGAATCACGAATTCAAGGCCTCCTTTCCATTTTATTTTTAAAAATGTGCGAAAAGACCTTTGCTGAACTCAAGAGGACCGTGCCTGTTTTAAGAAAGACTCAACCTCGGACTGTAGCTTGCTCGCTTGCTGTGCCAGATGGTTCGCAGACCTGAGCACATATTCCGAAGCCTCAGAGGTGTTGTTTGCGGCCTGATTGACGACGCCTATGTTCATCGCGACCTCCTGTGTACCATTCGAAACAAGCAAAATATTGCGTGATATTTCGTCCGTGGCGGCCCGTTGCTGGGACACAGAGGAGGCAATGGCTGATGCGACCTGATTGAGCTGATCAATAACAATCGTAATGTTTCGGATAGCGTCGACAGACTGCGATGTGGAGGTCTGGATCTCTGATATCTGACGCTCAATCGATTGAGTGGCGCGCGCCGTTTCGTTCGCGAGCGATTTTACTTCTGTCGCAACGACCGCGAAACCCTTTCCAGCCTCGCCAGCTCTCGCGGCTTCAATCGTCGCATTGAGCGCGAGAAGATTGGTTTGGCTAGCGATCCCGCTGATAATACCGACGATCTCGCCGATACTATCCGCAGCATGCGATAGGGTTTCAATTTGTGTGGCCGTAGTGGCTGCCTCTGCCATGGCCTGCGAGGCTATGACCGCCGCGTCACCAACTTGACGGGAAATCTCGCCGATAGAGGCAGCCAATTCCTCTGAGGCAGCGGCAACGGTTTGCACGTCGTTCGATGCGCGCTCTGAGACACTGCTTACCGACGCGGATTGCCGTAAAACCTGCTGGGACCGCTCGGAAAGCTCAGCGGCGGTTCCGCTGAGCCCGGAGGCGCTTTCGCTAACATTGGCAACGATTCCGCCGACAGAAGCTTCAAAGGTATTTGCCAGCGCGGCCAGAGTCTCCGACCGTTCTCGTTTGCCGGCATCGAGATAAACTGAGATAGCGTAGTCCGTGTCCAGCATAACGGCCTTTACAAGCGCCTTCTGCAATTGCAGCGCATTTTGAGTTGGCTGCGAGCGAAGGCGGAAAGCGGGCAGGCGCCGCGCGTAACGACGTGCCACGGCTTCAATCATTGCGCACAAAAGAAAATTGTAAGCGCCGATATACCAGTGCGGTTCTAGCCCTATCTTGTTATGTACCTCTCCTATCTTGGTGACAGAAGTGAGATAGTCGGTACCGAACTTGCCGTTCGTTATGAGTTCCCAGTGCTTGAGCTGCATGGCCTTGGCATGCATCATGTGTTGCCGGTTCTTGAAAAACTTTGCCGTTTCTTCAAACCGCGCCACGTGATCGTAGAAGGCATCAAGGGCCGAAGGCAACTCGCCGAGAATAAACGCCTTATTTGCCCGTAGCGTATCCCGGATATTGCTATCCAGACCGTGAAAGTTCAGGCGCTGAGAGTTCACAGAGTCAGTCATATGGGTTCCTGCACGACGCGGTAACTTGCCCGCACAAGTCACTCGAAAAAGGCCCCGCACATGATTCCAGATACAGCTTGAACGGGCTTTCCCTAGCGTAATTTTCAACCAAATGCGGATGATTGAATGTTTATCATATATCGATTCATGCGGATTGTGAAAATAGATTATGTTATAATATAAATAACTAATATTATTTATTAAGCGGTATTAAAAAAATATTTGCAATTAATAAATTATATTTCGTTTTATTATTGTAAAATTTAACAAATGCATATTTAACAATTTAATTACTTTGCTTTTATTTTCGTAAGCCCAATCCCCGGGGAAAACAAGGTAAAAAAATGAGACGGAATGAAAAATCCTCAGCGCGCTTTAGCGGTGAGGTGCGGCCTGCTTAAAGTTGATCTGCCGCAGGCAGGGCCTTGGATCCGAATAGGCCGTATGGGTGCGACAATAACAATCTCAATTTGGCAGTACGAACGCCGCTCACGGCATTTGGCCTCCGAATACAAAAACAGCCGTCGGCAATTGCGCCTTGCCTCGTCTCACCAAATGGCTCTACGGTCCGTTACATAGTGTTACGGAGCGTGATGTCGATATGCCAAACACCGTTTTGATTCTCGAGGACTCGAAAACACAAGCACTTATTATTGCAGGGCTTTTTGAAAGAAACGGTTTTAAGGCGGATTTTAGCCATACACGTCATGAGGCACTTCATAAGTTAAGCAGTCGCCGGTATGCCCTTGTCGTCCTAGACGTATTTATCGGAGACGAGAATACCCTTGACTTCCTCGACCTATACCGAAAGGCGGCGAGGGACGCCCCCATGGCGATCATGACCGCCGGCAGACGAGACATGCCGATGGCGGGAAGCCAGGCGCTAAATAAGGCTCGCCGCTCACACGTTGATTTCCTTCTCCCAAAACCTTTTGACTTCAATGATGTGCATCAGATTTGCGAGGAGGCCGAGCGGATTAGTCGACGTAAGGGGCCAGCCAAACGGATTCTAGTGATTGATGACGATGCCTATGCTCGGATTATGTATCGTAGTTATCTCGAAGAGGAGGGGTTCTATGTGGCCGAGAGCACTTCTGTTGAAGACGCTCTGGTCAGGCTGGAGATTACACGCGTAGACGCCATACTTATCGATCTGATCATGCCGGGTGTCGGGGGGATCACGGGTATCAAGGTCATTGGAGCCACATGGCCCGATGTACCGATTATCGCCATGACGGGGTATGCTCAAAATCCTGAGACTCTTGCAAAGGCGATATCCCGGGGTGCCGTGAGTGCTTTGGCAAAGCCATTTACCAAAGAGGTCCTGCTGAGTGAGTTGAAGAAGGCGCTGAGCGATGACCGGATAGTGGAAATTTAAGCCGTGTCATTTGCTCCTGTCCCAGGACTGGTCTGAAACACAGCCGGTGCTTTCGCTTTAACCCAAGGCCCTTCATGGCACGGTGTGCTCATGTTTATCGAGCCAACGCAGCCGCGTGAGGTTCAGCTCGATCGCCAGTTCAATTCGGGGGCGTTCGACCGGGTCAAGGGTTTGCATGTAGGTTTCCATAGACTGGATTTCGTCCTCTATGGTTTGCCGCAATCGGGGGAGGGCTTCCTCCCGGCGTGCGCGGGTCAGTTGGGACCACATCCCGGCACGCAGGCGGAAGGGATCAAGGCCAACGCTCGAGGCCCGGGGGAGGTCACAGATCCAGTTTTCCAATCTCGTGATCCCAAGGGCTGTCAGAGACAAAAGACTGGTCCGCCGGCCCGAACCGGTTGGCTCTGACATAATAAGCCCGCGTTCGGTCAGGCGACGGATAGCAGGGTATACAGCACCGGCGCTCCCCCGCCACTCCAGCGACCGCGAGTCCTGAAAGGCCATGCGTACCTTGAAGGCCGTCCTAGCCGCCCGGTGATGGATCTCCGACAGGATGGCCCCTTCGAGTTCGGTGAGGCTTTCTTGCAAAATATTCATTTGACCTATTCAGTTGTAATGGTGCTAATCGGACTATTGTGTCTTAGAAAGGTATCTCAATGTTCGTGCCGACTCTAAAGTGTGCGCTCTGGCTCTCATGTCTGGCCTGGGGCAGCCTAACGTCTAGCTTTGCCTCTGCGCAAGGTGCTTCCCCGACCCCAACCCCGCCACCCGCCCGGATACCGTTGTACGTCTCGGACGGGCGGGCCTTGCTGATGATGCGCGTCAATGGGGGCCACCCGGCACCTGTGGTCTTTGACACCGGAACAAATGGTAATCTGCTTTACAAGTCCTACGCAGACTACCTCGGCGTTCCGAACGTTGGCCCCTCAAACTCGGTTGACGGAAGCACTGGCTTACCCGTTCCCGGTTATACGACCCGACTTTCCGGCGTAACCTTAGGCGGCTATGCCATAGCGGAGGGGCCAGCGACCGTCTTTGAGTTCAGGGATGAGGACGAGGTGGGCATTTTCGGTCCCAACAGCTTCCCCGGTAAGCTCGTCGAAATGGATCTGGCACATGGAGAACTGAGAATAGTCGATCCCGTCTCGCCATTATCACCCAAAGATCCGGGCCATGCATACTCACAAGATGAGAGGCTTCCTGTTGTGACACTGGACCTTCCCGGTGCCTCAGTTGAAGCGACGCTCGACACCGGCAATGACAGCGCTTTCCTGTTGCCCCTCTCGCTCGCCAGCCAGATCAAACTCAAAAGCGAGCTCCGTAAAATAGGGATCGCCACCTCTGCGGCTGGCACGCAACCGGTTTATGAGGCCGTCGCGGATGGTCCTGTCCGTGTTGGCGGGGTGGTGGTCGATAGTCCTGTCGTGCGGTTCATAAAAGGAGGGACAGCTAATGTCGGGTTGCCGACGATGCGAAAACTGAGGTTCGTTTTTGACCCGACCAATGAACTGACCTGGGTGCTCCCCAAAAAGGATTAGATGAGGAAAGTTAAAGCTGGCGTCTTAAAAGCCTGTTCGCGTCTTTGACGGGACAATTGAAATTCTTATCGCGGTTCGCCTCTCCAAGGCGTCTCCGCGGTTCATTGCCGGCAAATGTAGCCGGATGGCTCAATCGGTACTGTGAGCACGCCAGAATCTGCGTAGGTGTAAGGTATGAAAGATAATGTTGCTGCGTTATCAAAACGAACGGTTCTCTGCGGTGCCGTCTCCGTATTGGTACATGCCTCACTGGCGAAAGCCGGGTCGGGCGTCGCTTTACCGGATATGATCCAGACGTTGCGCGAGCACCGTGTGGAGAGTGCATCGGTTGCGCTGATCCGTAACGGTCGCCTGGTCGCGGCAGAGGCCTGGGGTATGGCGGGACCTAACCATGCGGCGACCGTTGCCACACGCTACAATCTGGCTTCGCTGACCAAGCCCCTGACCGCAGAGATCATCCTGCGACTCGTATCGGCGGGCAAACTCTCGCTGGATGAGCCGATGGATGCGTACTGGAGCGATCCCGATTTAGCGAGCGACCCTCGACGGAAGAGCCTCACGGTTCGCATGGCGTTGAGCCATCGCGCCGGATTACCGAACTGGCGCGATGCCAAGGGCCTTGCCTTTGATCACGACCCGGGGACGACGACAGGCTATTCGGGCGAAGGCTACCAGTATGCGGCACGCTATGCTGAGCATCGGACAGGGCAGTCATTCGAATCCCTCGCCCAGCGCTGGCTCTTTATGCCAGCCCACATGCGTTCGTCGGGATATGTATCTACACAGGGGGTGTCAGGCCCGGTCGCCACGCCTTATGATGACATGGGCAGGACCATACCGGTTGAACCCGTCACCCATTACAACGCTGCTGATCTGGTCCACGCCACCGCCAGCGATTACGCGCGCTTTCTTATCGCTGTATGGCAAGACAAGGGCCTGTCCTCGGCGGTTGCCACGGAACGCAGCCGGTCTCAGGCGGATCTGTATCCCCAGACGTGTGGCGGTGCGAAAGCGGCCACCTGTCCGCCGTGGATCGGCTTCGGCCTGGGGTGGCAACTCCTCGGGTTTCCCGGCGGTACGACCCTGTTGCATACGGGTAAGGATGCGGGTGCATTTACCTTTGCGACCATCGATCGGGCCAATGGGGATGGGATTGTCATCCTCACCAATAGCGATAATGGATGGCGCCTTATTCTGCCGCTTCTTGAGCGCACGCGCAGCCAGCCTAAACTGATCGACTTTCTGCGCGGTCAAATGAACGGATAGGACTCTCATTATGACGACTGCAATTGCCATCGCCGCGGCTTTACTGGCGACCCCCGCCGATCTGCCCAGTGATCCGCTAACCACTGAAATCCGCGCGCTCGATGCGAAAGTGTTCGACGCCTATAACCACTGTGACCTCGAGACCTTCTCAGCCTATTTTGATCCCAAAGTTGCCTTTTATCATGATACGGGCGGGGCGACGTTTGACCGCGACGCCGTGGTAGACGGGGTTCGCAAATACATATGCTGCAAGGTGAAGCGGGAGCTGATAACAGAAGGCTTCCACGTCTATCCCATCAAAGACTATGGTGCTATCGAGGAAGGGGAGCATCGGTTTTGCGAGATGGCCACCGGTCAATGTGAGGGCATAGCCAAGTTCGTGATGGTCTGGGCGAAGCGGGATGGGGCATGGCAAATCACCAGCGTCCTCAGCTATGGCCATCGCGCCGCGACGGCCGCGGAACAAACGAAAGCCGCTGACCAATAGTGGATAAACTGCTGTAACGGCTTTTGTGAGAGGCGAGGCGTAAGGATGTGATTATTGTTTGTTCCGGTCCCGCTGTGTCACCCGGTTTCCTCGCTAAGGAAGTGGGGCGTCGCGCGCGGTCACTTTTCAGTTGTTAGATGCCGAGGCAGTGGCCCGACTTTAACTCAGAATGAGCTGCCGACGGTTTGGTTGGGGAAACTTATCCATCGTCTCCAGACGCTTCTTACGCCATCCGTGTGTTTCGCCTTGCGTCGGTCGCTCGTGACCACAAATCACCCATGGCTTAGGTTACGGTCGCGCCTAGAGCGGGATGATTTTAAGTGGAAGCATCATCCCGCTCTAAATTTCTGTTTTGTCGCGCAATTTTTCCGAAAAGTGGTTTCCACTTTATCGGATTGCGCTCTAGGGCTCGTGCCCCATATTTATGTGGCGCTGGCGCGTCGTCTCATCAAGTCTTAGGAAACGGGCGGCATTGTTATAGAGAATGTCGCGTTTTTGTCCGGCGCTGAGGAAAGGGGCCTCATTGATTACGGCAATTCCTCGCTCGATAGTTTCCGGCCAGACCATCTGATCGCTGCCAAACATAACGCGGTCGCCGAAGCCACCATCGATCAGCGCCTGTAGATAGCGGTAGAAGGCGGGCCTGGGTTGCGAGTATACGATCACGCCCGTATCCACGTAGACTTGAGGGTGGGCGTATAAAAGAGCCAGGGTATCATCCAGCATTGGAAAGCCGGCATGCATGATGTTCACCCGTAGCTTCGGGTGTTTGACAAGGACGTCTTCCATGAGAAGGGGATTGCTTAGGCTGGCGCGGTAACCAGAGCCCGGCAAATAGGCAACGCCCATGGGGCCCGGGCCTATGTGTATTGAGACCGGAAGGTCATTTGCCTCAGCGGCTACCCATATCGGTTCCAGTCTTGGATCGTTCGGCGCTATACCGTCGTATTGCGGACCCAACTCGCCGACGACCGTAATGTTACCGGCCGCTTTGGCGGCGGCAAGCTCCTGTGTCAGGCTGTTTTTCGGGGGCATGTTTGGCATAAGGCTTGGGAGCACACGTTCTGGTGCTTGCTTACGCCACTTCGCAACCATCACCGCACGCCCACTCACGACGCCGATAATGTTATTACGCTTCATGATGTCGATGGACTTTGTCATGACCTCGTCATCGGTCAAAGGTGACCAAACAGGGTCTTTGCAGGTCGGGTGTTTGAACCAGGATATGAAGCTTGACATAAAATCCTGTGTTTGATCCCATCGTGGCATCTGCTCAAACGGGCTGCACATGGCCAATGGGGGCGGGCCTTCCTCGTCAGCCGCCATCGCGTGCATATGCATGTCAATAATAGGCAGTTTCCCGGTCCCTGCCGCCGGCGCAGCGCTGACCGGGGCGGCGGTAAGAGCCGTAAGGAATACGGCATTTATGAACATGGTGCGCATATGAACCCTTTATGTGTCGGTTGACGGGCTAGCCATTATCGGAACGCCTGGACTTGGGCTGGGGCCAAAGCCTGTGTTGTAAAAAGGTGGACCGTAGTCCACGTGACCCTTCCGAATTCGCCCGAAGCGACTGGAGGGAATGGGATTTGACTTTAGCTGCCCCTCGGGATCGGACCATTGTCAAACGCACAAAATAACGCGTGCAAAGTCATGTCATCCGCTTGGTGCGAATGAGCGCCCGTGTATCGCCCGGACTTTGTTCATAGCGGCGCTTATAAGCCCGGAAAAAGACCACGTAGTCCTGAAAGCCGCAAAGTGCGGCGATAGTCTGAGCCGTGAGACTTAAGCACGCGGGATCCTGGAGCAGACAGTGCGCCCGTTCGCATCGCGTTTCACTCACAAGTCGGCTGAAATGCGTGCCCTGTATTTGGAGTATGTGCTGAACCTGTCTCTCAGACAAATTCAGCAGGCGGGCTGTCAGTGGCAGTGTCAGGGTGGGCAATGCCAAATGGCGGCGGACGATGCGCCGTACCGCTAAATATTGCGCCGTGTGAGCGTCGTCACGCATTTGGGTTTCAACGGCGCCCACCCACATCGCAGTAAGCTCGCAGATATGGCGCGAGACACTCTGCACTTGGTCCGCGCCTAAGTGCTCGGCTTCATCAGACAACATTCGGCTATATCCGAGAAGCAAGCGATAGACGGGGGACGTGAAGTCATGCCTGTAGCCCACTTTATCGTGAACAGGTGTGGCCCAGGACTCAAAATGTGTTTTTGGCAGAATGAGGGTTATGACCTCTCCTGAGTGTGAGCCATCCAGGATTTGGGGGTGATCTTGCGTTAAAAATACGCCTTCGTTTGCCTTCAGAACAATATCGCGCCCAAGTTGCGCAGTGCGCATATCCGACTGCCCAATATTAAAGAAGAGGGTCAACCGATCGTCGTTGTCTGCCACTATGTGGCGCATGTCACGTTTGAGTATCAGGCTTGTCGCACGTGCCCGACTGATCATTTGTTGCGGTGGCACCACCAGTTCGGTGGCTGCGTAAAAACCATCGCAGTCCGGCACTGTCGCCTCGCCATTATATCCACCCTCCATAAGGCTCTCAGCCCATGCCCTTGCGCGAGCGGCTGGAGATAGACGGGCAGGCAACTGGCTCGAAGAGAATGTAAATCTGGACATTGCCCCCACCGGTCCCGATTGATCGCAAGCAGAATTGGATAGATACCGAAGTTATTGTCAAGCGATCACGCAAAGACAGAAAGCGAGAACCTAATATCCGTCGAAACAGATACCCAACCCTCCGTCATTTTCTGATCGACGATGATTGACGCGTTCAAGCATCGGTTTTGCGAGTTAGCCACCGGACAATGTGAGGGCATCACCAGGTTTGTGATGGTCTGCACGAAGCAGGATGGGGCGTGGCAGATCACCAGCTCAGCTACTCATCGTGTCGCGACACCGGAGGAACAAGCGAAGGCAGTCAGCCAGTAGCAAGCGGTAATCTTCTCGTCTGTAGCCGAGCGCAAGAAGGATGTTGTAAAAGGTAGGTTTTTACCAAAGCCCTTACTAGGCCGAAATAACCTAAACCAGAGGCGCCAGCTGGCCATCACAGACGAACAATCTGTAGCGCGAAATCCTCACTCGATTGCAATCCTCGCGTTTATTTTTGAATCCGCTTCTCATTTTCAATTAAAGCGGGTAGCGTTGTGCCAGTACCGCCGGTAGTGCGCCGGGGCGTGGGAGACCGAAAAAGCCACTCCGGACAGTTGCGTTGGACATCCAATGGCTACGGAGACGGTCATGCTTTATGCAAACGGTCAGTATTCCCTTGAGCAGTTTATCGACGACACAAGCCGCGTCCGCTCCGTTGAGCGCTTGTTCGTGGTCTTCATCGAGGCCATGGCGCATCTTGGCTTCGACCGGGTGAATTTCTCCGTCATGCGCGACATGGATCTGGACGCGTCTGCGCAGGGCTTCGGCCTTATCAGCACCTATCCTACCGTCTGGCAGGACTACTATGCCCATAACGGCCTGGCGCGTATCGATCCCGTCGTCAAATGGGCGGTGGGTTCCGTGCGCCCCTTTCGGTGGGCGGATATAGAGCATGAGGCGGAACTCACCCGTCGTCAAAGGCAATTCCTGCGCGAAGCCGAAGCGGGCGGATTATACAATGGCATTGGTGTGCCGTTCCCCGGCCCGAAGACCCTGAGGGGTGGCATCGCCCTGGCGACCTCTGTCAGAAAGGCCAGACCGATGGAAAACCTCGATGTCCTTGCGGCCTACTGCCATCACTTTTACGCCGTCTATAAGCGCCTGGTGCCCCCGGGACTGAGGCTTTCCCCCGCCGCCGCCTCACTCACCCGGACTGAGCAGGAGGTCCTGTTCCGCCTGGCCCACGGCCTGTCGAACGAAATCATCGCTGATCGCCTGAGCATCAAGGCCGGATCGGTCGATTTCCATGTGCAGAACATTTTCCGCAAGTTCGGCGTCAATAACCGCACCGCCGCAGCGATGAAGGGGCTGATGGGTGGGTATATCGAGCTTTGAAGTGGGCGCTGAAGAGCGAGCGATTTTGTCATTTCTGCGAAACCCTGGGAATATGCCTAGTGGTAACGGGTGGAGGGCTGTGGATAACTATTAACCATCCGTAGAAGGAGGGTTTGGGGATGCTAAAGCTCATTTCCTACAAAGAAATATCCACGCACAGCGATCTGTTTTTCAGCCAGTTTCAATTGCGCCATCGCGAGTTCATTGATCGCCAGAGCTACGAAGTCAAATCAATCGACGGCATGGAGTTCGATGAATACGACTCGCTGGCTGCCCACTACCTTGTCTTCACCCAAGACGGCCGAACCGTCCTCGGATGCAGCCGTCTCACACCCATCGGGCTCGGTTGTATGCTCGCCGATCACTTCCCGGATCTGGTCGAGGACAAGTCGATCTTTACGGCACCCCGAGTGTGGGAAGGGACCCGCTTTTGTATTGACCGTCGCCTGCCCGCTGAGACGCGTCGCGTTATCTGCCAGTCTCTGGCGGTCGGCTATGTCGAGTTTGGTCTCGCGTACGGCGTCGATCAGATCATCGGGCTGATGCCGACCCTGATCCTGCGCTCAGTGTTTGAGCGCGCGGGGCTCACCCTTGAGCGATTAGGGTCGCCCCGCGCCATTGGGGCACATGCCCGCATACAGGCGGCCGCCATCCCCATCCGACCGTGGCAGCGTGATCAGGCCGATGCGGCCACAGGCCTGCGCAATCTTCTGATCTCAGACATTCGACCCTTTCGAGACCATGTCGCCTGAGCGTTGTGGGAACGCGGGCGAAGACGGCCTCGATCAGGCGATTTCGCGAGGCATCGATAGTCTGGGGCGTCTGCGAGCCGATATGCGCCAAGCGGGTCTGACCGATTGTGCAGACCTTCTGGACGAGGCCTTCGTCTGTTGTCTCAAAGCCTTTGTCGGTCGCCGGGAGACCTTTGGGAGACCGCCGCCCAGTGTGGATGATGAGCCGCAAGGCCAGGCCGAATAGGGATCTGCGCTTTGTCCCGCGAGGGGCAATCTGTGTCGCGAGCAGAAGGCTCGCGGGGAGCGTGCCGATGAAAAACGGAAATGTGGCTGGCCTCTCCCCATCGAGTGAGGCCTGGAGAGATACGGCGGCGTACCGGCCGTATCTCTCCTATGACAAGCGCCGCTGGGCCTGGCTGTGGCTGCAGCGCAAACCCGGTCTTCAGGCTACGGCCTCGTGGGCGATAGGCGATCACTGGGCAACGCAAGGGCAGGGGGCGCACACCCTCCTGCGGGGAGATTTGAATGACCTTTTTGCCATGGGGTATTTGTTCATGCTGAGCGGGCGCCCGACACGCCACAGCACGAATGGCTCTTCTGGGCCCCGGATCTCGACGCCTCCATCGTTCAGGTTCAGGCCGAACAGGTATCCCGCTCTACCGTCGGTGCGTTTGACGTGACTCAGATTTCCGCAAAGCGCGATCTGCTCCGCGATGGCTTCGGCCATGAATGGCTGATCCTCGCCGACGAGGTCGGGCAGGTGCAACTGAATGTGACGCAGGGCACATTGACCGAAGGGCCTGTACTCCTGCACTTCGACGTCACGGGGTTTCGGACGTTTTCCGCAAAGCTGAAAACCCTGGCCCGGCTCGACGCCCTGCATCGTCTCGGGCGTTTTCCCAGGGCCCTGTTCCCGCCCGAGACCGGCACCGTCAAATGGGCACGCGCCCTTCAGGCCTATGACGGCATGTGCGCCGGTGCCAGTCATCGGGAGATCGGCGCAGCCCTCTTTGGTGAAAAACGCGTCCGCGAGGAGTGGAACGGTCGCTCCGACTACCTCCACTCCCAGGTGCGCCGGCTCCTGATCTATGCAAGGAAAATGATCGATGGCGGCTACACCTCCCTCTTGCGCTGAACGGTCGGACTTAGGTGTCGTCTGGGCATTGGTGCGCCGTCTCAATGCCCTGGGTCCGGGTGTGCGTCGCGATCTGATCATAGGTCTGATCCTTGAAGGTGTGGCCGTGGCTCTGGGCGTCATTGGCCCCCTGGCCCTGAAAGCCCTTATTGATGCGCTGAGCCAACCTCCTGTGTCATCCCCTGTAACCCTCGGGCTGGCACTGGTCTTCGTCGGCGCCTGGGCGGGCGGCAGCCTTCTCTCGACCGGACGTCTCCTCTATTCGACACGGGTGATCGACACCCTGAGCGCTGATCTGGCCGCCGCCGCGCTGGCCGGTGAATTGCCACGCGTAGCGGCCAGCCATGACGGGGACAGTGGTCGCACCCTCGGCCTGATCGAGCGATTGCCCTTCAGTCTGCTGGTCGTCGTCGATGGTCTGATCTGGCGCAGTCTGCCGCTGGCTCTGCAAATTCTGGCCAGTCTGTGGGTGATCGCCGGCCTGATCCCGGCCTCTTACGCCGCCGGTCTCTTTGTCACGCTGGCCGGATATGCGGTCTTGTCGTGGTGGGGCGCGGTGCGTCATCGCTCGCACGCCCATCTCGCCAATCTGGCTGCCGGCGCCGTTTCGCAAGGGCTGGGCGATGTGCTGCGCAATGCCCGTCGCATCGTCCTCAACGGCACCCTGACATCCGAGGTGGGGGGGATTCGGGCCGGCATCGGGCAGAAGGCGGTCGCCAACGTAAAGATGATGCGCTCACTCGTTCAGATGGCCCTTGTCCAATACGGATGGCTGGGTCTGGGTGTGGTGGGCCTTCTGGTGGCCGGAGCGGGCGATGTGGGGGCGGGACGCCTGAGCGTGGGGGCCTTCATCATGCTGGAAACCTATGCCCTGCGTCTGGCCTTGCCGCTCAGTGGGATCGGGTTTTTGCTGAGCCAATCCGCAGGGGCGATAGCGAATATTCGGGATGTCTTGAGCTTATGTCGCGGTGAAGTCGAGATGGGTGAGGTAGTGCCCGTTCGATTGGGCGCGGCGGCGGTCGAACTGCGGGAGGTGTCGTTTCACTACGCGGGTACGACCGCGGGCATCGAATGCGTGTCGGTCGGTATCCCCGCCGGGGCCTTCGCTGTGATCGTTGGGCCAAACGGCTCCGGTAAATCGACCCTGGCGCAGATCATGGCCGGGGTGTTTTCACCCGCCCAAGGGCAGGTGGTAATCGGCGGGGTCGATCTGGCGCAGGTGGACGTCCATGCCCGCTTTCGCCACGTCCTCTACGTTCCCCAGTTCATCACCTTCTTAAACCGCACCTTGCGCGACAATGCCCTCTATCCGCCGACCACCACCACCGAAGCCGATCTGATAGCCCTGCTGGCGCAGTGGCGTTTCTATGAGGCAGGCCGCGAGATGGATTTCGCCACCCCCGTCGGTGAACTGGGGGAGCGCCTCTCAGGCGGTCAGATCCAGAAGCTGGAACTGGCGCGTGTCACAGGCATAAAGGTTCCCGTCCTGATCCTTGATGAAAGCACGTCGGCATTGGATCCCATGAGTGAAGCGCGCATCCTGTCAGACCTGCGGCAAAGCTTTGAGGGACGCTCAACGGTGGTGATGGTCACGCACCGTCTGCGGCTGGCGCAAACGGCTGATTGTGTCCTGTTCATGACGGCAGGCCGGTTGGAAGCGTACGGACGTCATCACGAACTTATAGAGACGGTACCGGCCTATGCCGGGCTTTGGGTACGCGAGGAGGAGTGAGGGAGGTAAACAATAGCGTCTTCGCGCGTTCGTGCGAACCGGGCCTGTCGTGAATGGAGCCCCTTTCGGGTCTCCAGCCTGCGGCCTAAGTCCCTGACGCGGCTGTCGCCGGGATCCACAGCGTCTTAGATGGTCTTCTTGCCTGACCGACCGCTGCGTATTTTGACCGGACCTTCAGTCAGGGTGAGAGGGACCCCATCGGTGGCGAAAAGCTCGCTGACGTTTACACTCAACGCCCTTGCGATCAGGTATAGTGTCACAGCCGTAGGGTTGCATTTACCGGCTTCGAGATTGCTGATGTAGGTTTGAGCGACGACCTCTACGCGCAGTGCAAGCTCCTCTTGAGAAAGCTCGGCTTTCTTTCTCAATCTGGAAACATTCCACCCAATCAGCGCCTGCACGTCCATACCGATTGAGCAACCGGAAATGTCGTTGATTGACTATATAATCGAGTATATATTCACGCCTAACGATTGAGTTTGGTATCGACAAACGCCTTCTTTGACCGAGTGCTTCGAATGATCACCGGTCCTGCCAGAATGGTTGCGGGAACATTTTCCCGAGAGAAAAGCGCGCCGACCTCGACCCCAAGCGCTTCCGCCAGCAAGTACTGGATGACCACGGTTGGGTTGCGTTTTCCAGCCTCCAGTTTGCTGATGTATCCCTGCGTAAGGATTTCGCAGCGCAGTGCGAGTTCCAGCTGCGAAAGCCCTCTTTCCGTCCTTAAACGGGCAACATTCAATCCGACGAGAGCTTCAACATCCATGCCCTCAGAAGGAATTTTGTTGCCGCTTCACGCTATACAATTGAGTGTATGAAATGCGCTCAGGGGGTTGTTTTCTTTATGGAAGACGAAGTTGTTCCACTGAATGAGGTTGATACGCACGTCGGGTTGCGACTCCGTGTTCGTCGCGAACTGGTGCAAATGTCCGAAGACTGGCTGGCAGGACATCTGGGCATCACTTCCGCTCAACTTCGGAAGATTGAAGAGGGGCGTGCCCGGATTGGTAATCGCGAACTGCTCCTGTGTGCAGAGGCGCTCGACGTCCCCGAACGGTACTTTTACATGGGGTTTGGTCAGGGCGGGAACGCGCCCGACCCAACCCGGGCACCCCGCCGCGAGATGGATAGCTGGTTTTCGGCTAACCTGTTTCCGCATGAGGGGCTGTTCTTGTCTGTCGGAAGGCGCATGACGGGAAGCACCGAGACCGCACGCGAAATCCTCCATGATATCTATGCCGACTTCGTGACGGCCGATAAATGGCGGGCGATCACCCATCCGAAAAGCTACGCGCTGCGCGCCATCCGAAACGTCGCGGCCAGCCTGTTTCAACGTTCAAAGATCGTGTCGATTGAACTGGTGGCCAATATGGAAACCTTCGACCACGCCGATATCGGCCCGGACGCACATGAAATCCTGTCCGCCAAGGAACGCCGACGCATTGTCTTGGAGGCAATCGAGGGGCTGCCACCCCAGTGCCGCAAGGTTATGAAAATGCGTCGCCTGAAGGAAATGCGGCCACCGGCCATAGCCAAAGAGCTAGGCATCAGCGTCTCTATGGTCGAAAAGCATCTCGCCAAGGGCATGGCGATTGTCGCGGCACGTCTGGCCGATCAGGAGCCACCGCCGCTGAAAAGCGGTCAGGCCCGGCGGGAAACGGCGGCGAGCGAATAGACGCTGTATGTATTTTTTCGTAGTGTCTGGCCTCACGTCAGCTGGGCGGAGGGCTCCGTGTTCGTAGATGATCCCGAGGCGACCGATTGGACGGCCCTGATGGAGGAAGCCGCCCGTTGGCATGCCCGTTTAGAAGATGGCACGGCTGACCTCGGTGCTTTTGAAGCCTGGAGGGACGCCAACCCGCACCATGCCGTCGCCTACGCTCGTATTCTCGACACGGCGGATTCGATAGATGCGCTGAAGGACGTTGATTTCAGCAAGGATCCAGGCTTGCGACCGCGGCGAACCCCGACGCGCCGCCATTGGCTGCAAGCGGGCGCTGGCGCCTTGGTCATCGCAGCGGGAACCGGCGCGTGGGTTTTGACCCAGAGCCGGGCGGAAGCCTCAACCCGCGTCGGGGAGCGCCGGAGCCTCACGTTGTCGGATGGGGTTCGCCTTGAGCTCAATACCAGCACGCGCATTGCGTGGAAAACGGGGCGTAACGGCAGTCAGGTCTGGTTAGAGCAGGGCGAACTGAGTGTCGTTGTGCCGCCCAGCGTCAAGCCCTGTAAGGTGACCGCTGCCGGCAGGGCGATTCTCATGACGGCCGCGGATGTGAATGTCCGTTTGCGCGCATCAGCGCTGGAAGTCACCGTCGTCAAAGGCGATTGTACGATCGAAGGCGTCTCCCAGCCTCAAAAGGTCGAGGCAGGGCAGGGGGCCCTCGTGAGTGGCACGGAGACGCGGGTAAGGCCGATCAATGAGCGCGACCTCGATTTTACGACAGCCTGGCGGCAGGACGCGGTCGTGTTCAACGGTCAGACCCTCGGCGTCGCTGTCGAGGAGTACAATCGCTATCTGCCGCGCCCCATTGTCATCGTAGATCCGGAGTTGGCAGGACTGAGGATTGGCGGGCGCTTCAGCACGCGTGATCCCGCGGATTTTTTAGAAAACCTGCAGTCGAGCTTTTCGATTCATGTGACGGTCGCCAACGATGGATCGAGGTTGCTGTCGAAGTGACGGTACGACCTTGCCAAAGGATGCTGAAAAACACTGGGGCCGCGGGGGATGAAGTGATTTCAACATGCCAACGGTTGGGCTTCCGGAGTTGGCCCGAAGCCGACATGGACGATCTTGCGTCGAGCGCAATAAGCGGACATTGCCTGACCGCTTCGGGGCGTCAGACACTATTCCTCCTAAGTGCGGCAGTGGACGGTCGGGATAGCCTATCGGGAGCATCACTTTACGCAGCATTTTTTTACGTCGGAGTTGCCGTGGAATAGTCTGTGTGAGGACAAGCGGTGCACATTAACGTTGGTTCGCCCCTGAAACCGGTGCCGACTTAACTCAAGTCTAGCGTGTCCCGACGGACTCATTTACATGTGAAGTAGGTGCTGGAAGCGGTAGGGTAAACGTGGACAAATTTAAGGTTATCCGTATCTTCATTGGCTCGCCAGGAGGTCTGGCGGAAGAGCGCGAAGCCGCATTGAAGGTTCTGGACGAAGTAAATCGCGCCAACTCCGAACATTGGCAGTGCCATTTCAAACTCTTCGGCTGGGAAAACACGATCCCGGGGTATGTCAGGCCTCAAAGTAAAATCAATGAGGATCTCGACAAGTGTAAGTACTTCATCGGTGTCCTATGGAACCGTTGGGGCTCGAAACCGTCCACTGATCCGGACGGCTATACGTCAGGTTTCGAAGAGGAGTATGTGAGGGCGGAACAACGGATCCATGCTGGTCAGATGAAGGACCTTGCCCTATATTTTAAGCATGTTGACGTCCCGACCGGTTTCAAGCCTGACGACGAACTCGAAAAGGTCATAACTTTCCGCCAGAAATGTATTGATGAGAAGCGCCCGTTTTTTAAGGATTTTTCAGACCTCAATGAGTTTCGCGATTTGGTTCGCGAGAAATTGATCGAGATAGGATGGCAGGAAACGGAAATTTTCGCCGATGGAAGTCAAAAAAATAATGACGCGGAACAAACACCGCCGCCGACTGCCGACGCGGTGGATACATCCTCATCTACCGACTACCATCTCTTGGATCCCGAGGCGATTGTCTTCCTGTCAGATATCTGCAAACGCAGTTCGGATTGGGACCAGACCCAGCCTTTCGACGTCGCCCGTTTCAGGTTGATCGCGTCTGCCGTATCCCGGCAAGGCAACGATGATCGGCCGATCGGCAATCACGACGCCAACCTAATATACCGATTTGCAGAAGACGGCACGTTCTCTCGACAAGAATACCGCGCACTTGTTGATTGCGGCATCCATGGCTTCGAAAATCAGAACGTGCCTTTGTGGCGCTGGCTAGCGGCGTCCGCCGTCGATGGCGATGACCCCTTCGAGCGGGTGCGATGGCACGCGATCGTAGGCGATAAGCAGGAACAAAAACAGGCACTGAAAATCCTAGATAGGGCGGCGCAACCCATTCCGGCACTCAGTGACCTGACCGTACGCGACACGCTAAATGCCTGGTTTTTTGGGGAAAAAGACGAAAGTGCCTTCACGGCTATACTTCAATTCTTAACGAGCAACGCCAGAGAGGAAGACATCCCGCTGATTGACGGCATTAGCGCAAGCCTGTCGGAGGGACGAAAAGAAAAAGTGGAAGCGGCGGTCGTCGGTATCCTCGCCAAGTCAAGCGCGATCGCCGCCATAAATCGCGTGTTGAGCGTTGGGATAAGCCTTCTGGACTCTGATGTCGTCGGCGCCATCTTCTCACAACCCGAATTGTTGGACACAGGGACCCTGATTGAGTGTCTGGCAGCAAAACCCGACAACCTGCGGCTGGAGGCCGCAAAGCTGCTGTTCTTGCGCGACGAAATCCCCCTTGATCAGGCGCAGGCACTTGTGAGCGACGGTAGCTTGGAAATTCGATTTGTCGCCGCAGAACGGTTGCGAAAGCTCGGCCACCCGCTAAGCGCGGACCTCCTCAAAAAAGCTTTGACCGTGGAGCGGCAGAGAAACGCCCTGCTATTCAACGCCTTTGCCCCTCGTGAGACCGATTCAACCTTCTTGAATCGATACGAATTCAACCGCCTTTCTGAAATGACACTACAGGATCTTCGGAAGGAAACATATAACAACGGCGCGTTGGCGGGGCGCGATTTGGGGGCGATGTACAAAACCTACGCTCGCACGTTGGCTCCGGAAATCCGGCAAAACCTCCAGGATGGATTTGCAGCCTACTACGCCGACGGCATCGCAACGATGGAGGCGGCGCTGGGGCCGTCTGCCACGCGAAGTGAACAGATGCGTAAGCTCGAAGATTTCACTCGTAATACGAACACCACGTACGCGCTTGAGGCGCTTTGCAGTCTGGGCAAGAGAGAAGATCTTCCGCTCGTGCGACAAGTGATCGACACTATGAAAGTTGATGCGTCAGACAGCGTGTTGACCTTTTTGGGAAAATTCGGCCAATGGTCGGATGTGCCGCGAATCAGCGCGCTAGGAGACGGAAACCAAGCTCCATCTGGGATACTTATTACACGAATGCCCAGCATGCCAGAGAATAAGGCCGCCGCCATTGTGGCAGTGGGTAAGGAACGTGTTTCGGACGTGTTAAAGCTCACGGTTGACCCGTCCATCCGACGGGCGATAGCGAGAGTGCTGCCCTTAGTCGTGATCTCTCGGTTAAACGATGACATTCTACTGCAGCAGTTCAACAACGAGGATGATCGTTACAGAGTCATCTTTGCATTAAAATGCGTACTTGCTTTGTCGAAACTCCGGCTAAAGGCACTGCTAGACAGGTATTTAACAGTCGAGGACAAACGCTATTATAACAGCGTGCATTGGCTCGACCTTGGTAGGTCCTTTCCGACAGATCTCGCTCGCACGATTGCCCGTCGGCACCTTCTGACAGTATTTTGAGACCTCCTGGCTGTAGGCTAGGGGCACAATTAGATACCAGTTTCAGGAGACGATGGTGGTAGTCCCAGACAGCCGGTGCTGGGCGTATGAATTTCGCTCGTTCCAAGATCAATAAACGCGACATTGCCCTTACTAAAATGGCTGGGCCTGACACTTAAGAGTAAGTGATTAATTTTACAGGTATTGATCGTGTCCCGTGACGTGGTGTAACTGAGCGCTAGATGGTGTAACGGCCCGGTTGCTGCGGCCCCTGTGAAGGGTGGTGGCCTCCCGGTATGATGGTTGAACGGCGTCAGTGATTGGACTGCGCCAAGCATCATAGGAGACCACCATGTTGTACTATACGGGTATCGACGTTTCTTTGGAAGCCTCGCATCTGTGCGTGGTTGACGAAGCAGGGACTGTCATAAAGGAGGCCAGAGTTGCGAGCGAGCCGGAAGCGCTGGTGGCATGGTTTTCGGCTCTGGGCTTTGCGGTGAAGCGGATTGGGCTTGAAGCTGGCCCCTTATCGCAATGGCTTTACGCGGGATTGAAGGCGGCGGGACTGGAGGTGTCTCTTCTTGAGACCCGGCATGTTCGTGACGCGTTTCGGGCGATGCCGGTGAAGACGGATCGCAAGGATGCCCGTGGGATAGCGCAGTTGATGCGCCTGGGCTGGTACCGGCAGGTACACTGCAAGTCGGTCAATGCGCAGGATAACCGCACGCTTCTCGCCGCCCGGAAGGTCCTGCAGTGCAAGTACCATGATCTTGAGATGAGCCTGCGCGGTCTCCTGCGCGGCTATGGCCTGAAGGTAGGAGAGACCACCCGTAAGACTTTCGAGCCGAGGGTGCGCGAACTGGCGGCAGATGTCCCAGGCCTGGCAGAAGTCGCTGAGGCCCTCCTCAAAGCGCGGGCGGTTCTGTTCGAGCAGTTCCGCGTCCTTGACGCGCGGATGATTGCGCACGCACGCAAGGACGAACGTGCGGGCTTGTTGATGACGGTTCCCGGCGTGGGTGCGCTGATTTCGCTCACCTTTGTGTCCGCAATCGATGATCCGGGGCGCTTCCGATCTTCGCGAACCGTCGGTGCGCACTTCGGCCTGACGCAACGCAAGTATCAGTCGGGCGAGACCGACATCACCGGTCGCATCTCTAAATGCGGAGATCAGGAGGTTCGAACCGCCCTTTACGAGGCGGCGAACATTATCCTGACCAGGCCAGTGAAGGGCTCTCAGCTTAAGAGCTGGGCGGCGAAGGTTGCGCAGAGGTCTGGGATGAAAAAGGCCAAGGTCGCCCTAGCTCGCAAGCTTTGCGTCGTAATGCACAGGATGCTGGTTGACGGCACATGTTTTGATCCTGCCCTTGCAGCGGCATAAGGGGCGCTAAAGACGAGAGATTCAGGCGGATAGACCATCACGCCTGATGGCAAGGTCCCGTCGCCGGGACGCACGGATCAGGTCAGGCCGGTGATGCGGGAGCAGCCCTTTGGGTGACTGCGCGTTCCTAGATTGGTCGGCCGGGTTCGTTAGGACAACCATCTTGTAGCGCCCTGGCGGCGACTACGTACAGAAGCATGAAGCCGGCGACGAAGACTGAGCCTTATCGGGAGTTGACATATGGTCCGTTACAGAAGCCCGCTTCATTCATCGTAACGGTGTTAGCCTTTCCGTTTAGAACGGCTTTTTCACGGACGCGCTTGTTGGCGTCGTGTTTTCCGCCACGCGCTGGGTTTGATTTTGCTCCGATGGGGGTTGACGGTGATGGCGGCGGCTTTGAGGGCATAGCCCCGTCGTTTATGCGGGCGCGGCTTTGAGGGACGCCATTATATGGCGCAAGAGCGAAGCCTCCGGGCAAGCTGCGGCGAAGGCAATCCTTACGCGATGGGCGGTCTCTTTGATCCGAGCCCCGATCTTCAGAAGGCGCAAGCGGATGGTATTGAACTCAGCGGTCGCCAGCTTATGGGCCTTGGGGATCTGATCCCGGACAGCCAGCATCAGCCAGTAGGCAGCGGTGTGAAGGATCAGGCGCATCTGGTTGGCCAGAGGGCAGCGACAAGAGGTGCGATCACTTTTAAGCTGGGTCTTGTGGAGCTTGATCAGATTTTCAGCGTTGCCTCGGGCACAATAGAGTTTGGCATAGAGGGTTTCCGGATCGGGATCGGTCAGGGATGTGACGACGAAGCGATTGTCGAGGCCCATAGGCGTGGCTTCAATGCGGGCGATAACGCGGCGCTCACAGCCCCAGGATTTGGCTCCATGACGGACTTCGGTGTAGCCGCGCACGGCCGCGGCGTCCTGTTCGGCCCGAACGACACGGATGTGGTCAGCAAAGGCTTCGACCTTAGCATGCAAAGGCTTTGAGCCGGCGAGCCCGAAGATATAGTCAACGCCCTTGTGCTCAGCCCAGGCCATGACTTCGGGGCGGGCATAGTGGCCGTCACCGCGCAGGGTAATGTGGGTTGTGGGCCAGTGTTTGCGGATCTGGCGCACCATCCTACGGACCCAGCCGCGCACCTCCTTGCCTGACGGCGTTTTGCCGGGTCGCAGGATGACGACGACCGGTCGGCCTGTGCTCACATCGTAGACGTGGATGGGCTTAAAGACGTATTCCCCTTCATGGGCATTGAAGAGCGACAACTGCTGGCGGCCGTGAACCACGTCGACCGTGTCATCGATATCGAGGGTTACGGCGGCGGGAACAGCCGACCCGAAACTGGCGCAGTACTGGTCGATAAGACCGTAGGTCAGCTTGATCGAGCTACGCAGGTCCGGCGCATTCTCAAGGCGCGACAAGGTCGGTTGTGAGCACAGGTCCTTGCCGCCTTCGGGCAGTCGCCCACATGCCAGCTTGAAGGCCGGATCGGTGCGCAGGAAAGCCAGATCGTTGCCATCTTCATAGCCACAGGCGATGGCGAAGACCCGCGCCTTCAGGATCGAGGCAAGGGAATGGGTTACCAGGAAGGGGTTGCGTCGATCCGGTATCAGCCGCCAAAGCCGATCAATGATCCCGATCCGGCGCTCAGCCGCAGACAACAGCATGACACCGCCATCCGAACTGATGCGTCCGCCATCAAAGGCAGCCGTGATTTTCTTGCGCGAAACGCTTGGCAAATCGAACGGAAGATCGGTATCTTGGTCCATGGCGGGTGTGGCCTTGGCGGTCTTTGGTTTAAGTTCGGTGTGGTAACCAGAATCTATTCCAAAACAACGCTTTACGCTACACCCGCTGCACCTTTTTGCCGCCACCGTGAATTAGACCGGCTAGGCATCAGTGGTTTCCGGACGGGTCCGGATTTTCGTCAGCTTGCCACGGCTGGCATGCTGAGAACGGGATCATCGCTGAGTTGTGCGATGGTTTCAAGGGTGATGTAGCGGCCGCGTTGAACCGTCCACTCGTCGTTCTGCTCCAGCAAGATGGCGCCCACGAGGCGGATAATGGCATCGTCGTTCGGGAAGATGCCCACGACATCGCAACGGCGCTTGATTTCGCCATTGAGACGCTCAATCGGGTTTGTGCTGTGAAGCTTGATGCGGTGCTCCTTTGGGAAGGTCATGTAGGCCAGGACGTCATGCTCAGCCTCGTCCATGATCGTTGCCAGCTTTGGCATTTTGGGCCTGAGCTGATCGGCGACGTTTCGCCATTGTGCGCTGGCGGCTTCAGGCGTTTCCTGAGCGAAGGCGGTACCGATGAAGGCCGAGACGACCCGGCGGCCACTCTTGCCTGCATGGGCGCAGACATTGCGCATGAAGTGTACGCGGCACCGCTGCCAGGTGGCGTTCAAAACCTTCGATACCGCGCCTTTGATCCCGATATGTGCATCGGAGACGACCAGCTTGACGCCGCGCAGACCACGACGGGTCAGGTTGCGTAAGAACTCTGCCCAGATCGGTTCAGCTTCTGACGTGCCGACCTCCATGCCAAGAACCTCCCGGCGGCCGTCGGTATTGACGCCCACAGCGATGATGACGGCGACGGAGACAGTCCGGGCCCCACGGCGAACTTTCAGGTAGGTGGCATCGATCCAGATATAAGGCCATTCCCCCTCGATCGGACGATCGAGAAACGCCTTCACGCGCTCATCGATTTCCTCACAAAGGCGGCTGACCTGGCTTTTCGAGATGCCGCTCATGCCCATGGCCTTGACCAGGTCGTCGATAGACCGCGTCGAGATGCCCTGAACGTAAGCTTCCTGGATAACGGCAGTCAGTGCCTTCTCGGCCATGCGCCGTGGCTCCAGAAAGCTCGGGAAATAACTGCCTTTGCGAAGTTTCGGAATACGCAGTTCGACCGTGCCGGCGCGTGTTTCCCAATCCCGATCGCGATAGCCGTTGCGCTGGACCATACGTTCGCCGCTCTTCTCGTGGTAAGCCGCGCCGGTCACAGTGCCGACCTCCATTGCCATCAGGCGCTCGGCGGCAAAACCTATCATCTCACGCAACAAATCGCTGTCGGAGGTCTTTTCAACAAGCCCTTTCAGGGCCATCATCTCTTTGGTCATCGGTGGTTCTTTCGTCTCTGGAATGAGTGTAGGAACCCAAACCATATCCGAAAATCACTGATGACCAACCCGCGACGCTTCAGGCTCGCCTGGCCCTTGAATGGGGCCGCGAGCCTAGCGCTTCGCTCTTACCCAATTACACCACCCGGTGGGACACGACCCAGGTATTCTTGGATGCGGACACTACGGGCCATTTGAAACTCCCTTAAAATTATAACGTTCGCTATATATTGGTCGGAGAGCCGAAAATGCAATAATTATTTTATAGGTCGTTATATAATAGGTTTTGAGATGACAGAGACCGCCACACCCAAACGCAGCGTAGGCCGCCCCCGCACTTTCCAGACCGAGGAAGCACTGGATAAGGCCGTGCACCTCTTCTGGCAGCACGGCTACGATGCGACCTCGATGGCGGATATGGTGGCCGTGCTCGGCCTGACTGCGCCCAGCATCTATGCGGCGTTTGGCAACAAGGCAGGCCTCTTCGCTGCGGTAGCCGAGCGCTACAGCGCGACGTTCAGCGCCTATCTCTATGCCCCTGTGCGGGATGAGGCCTTCACCACGCGCGAGGCCATTGAAGCTCTGCTAGCGCGCGCGGCCACGACCTTTTCCGGCCCGGATTCGCCCGCTGGCTGCTTCATGTATTCGGCTGGCGCAGCGGTCTCGCCGGCCGCGACGGATATCGCCGAGATGCTCCGCGGCAAGAGGACGATTGCCGAGCGCGAGGTCACAGAGCGTCTGGCTCGCGGTGTCGAGCGTGGTGAGCTGCCCAAGGAGTTCGATGCTGCCGGCTATTCCAAGTTTCTGAGCAGCGTCATGGCCGGGATGTCGGTCCAAGCGCGAGACGGCGCAACGCTGGCAGAACTGCAAGCCGTTGCGGCCACTGCCCTGAAAACCTGGCCGGCTTGAGAAAGCCGCACTGAATAGGCGCTAAGATACAAGAGGATAACCACTAGCGCCGCGCTCGATAGCCTTGACAGAACAACCTTGGCTGGTAGGTTTGTGTCGAGGGAATGCGCTATGCCGCCGAAAATAAGCAAGATCGTGGTCAGAAACGTTGGGGTCTTGAAGGCCTTTGACACGCCGGCTTCGCCGCGTCTTTGCAAACTGACAACGATCTATGCTCGCAACGGCCGTGGAAAGACCACGCTGTCGTCCATTCTCAGATCCGCAGCGACCGGCAACTCGTCACTCCTGCACGGCCGAAAAACTTTGGGGACTGCGAGTGAGGACGCGACCGTCACCCTTGTGATGGAGGCTGGCTCGGTTCAGTTTGCCAAGGGCAAGTGGAGCACTAAAAACCTTCCTATCGAGGTGTTCGATGCGGCTTTCATCTCCTCCAATCTCTACGCCGGAGAAGCGATCGATCTGGAGCATGACCGTGGCCTGTTCACGGTCATCCTTGGCGAAGCCGGCGTGCGCCTCGTCCGCCAGCAGGAGTTTTTCAATGGCGTGGCGCGGCGTGCAGCCGCCCGGCTGAAAGACGCGGATGCGGCTTTGCGAGACGACATCCCAGCAGATCAGAGCCGGGAAGATTTCTTCGCCTACGTTCCGCCTGCCGATCTGGATGAACAGATAAAACGCGCGCAGATGGATCTAAAGGCGGTGCAGCAGGCGGACAGCCTTACTAGGCTGTCGAAACTTCAAACGCTGGAGTTGCCGCTCCTGAGCGACCCGACTGCCACGCTGGCCCAGACGCTTGCAGATATCGAGAGCTCGGCGCGCGATCAGCTAGCGGCTCACTTTACCAGGTTCAAACTTGGACGACAGGGTGAAGCCTGGGTCAGATTTGGTCTGGAACATGTTCACGACGACGAGTGTCCTTTCTGTGGAAAGGAAGGCGTTGACGATCAGGGACTTGTCACGCTTTACGGCCAGATCTTCGGCGCGGCCTACCAGACCCACTTCGAAGCGATCAAGACGGCTGCCGATGCGATAGAAAAGGCACTCGGGCACGACGGGCTTGCCGCGCTATCGACCCAGATTGCCACGAACGCAGAGGCGGTGCGGAGCTGGTCCGAGTTTTGTGACCTGACATCCGTGACGCTTCCCGACCAAGGCGAAGCTCTCACGAAGCTGGAGAGCGCTCATAAAGCTCTCAAGTCACTATTTGATACCAAGCGGCAGACCCCGCTTGTTACGATCTCCGACCCGCCATCTGTTGAAACTGCGCTCTCGCATCATGCCGATGCGCTTAAAGCCCTGGCCGCCTACAACTCTGCCATTGAGCAGATCGACAAGTTGATACAGGCCAGAAAATCCGGAGCCTCGCTGACAGAGCAGCAGGCCAAAGCCCGTCTGGACAACCTAAACAAGCGCAAGCGCCGCACTGATCCGGGCGTGCAGAAGCGGATCAGCAGCGCTTTGAAAGCCAAGCGTCAGGACACAAGAGCCAAGCGCGTTCGGACAGAGGTCCAGGGTCGTCTGAAGACTGCGAGCGAAGCGTCAGCCGAGCACTATCACTCTCAGGTCAACGCTTACCTGACCCAGTTCGGAGCGACGTTCCGGATCTCCAAAATCTCCAATAGCATGGCCGGCAACGTTGGCTCGATCGACTACGGTCTCGTTGTGCGCGGCCACAGTGTCGGGCGCGGCCGTCGTAGCGCGAACGACGACGAGCCCACTTTCAAGAACACGCTTTCAACCGGGGACAAGACGACCCTCGCCTTCGCGTTCTTTCTTGCCAGCCTGGATCGTCACCCTGACCTGGCCAACAGGATCGTCGTCTTGGACGATCCTCTGAGCAGTCACGACAGCCACCGTCAGGCGAAGACGATCGATCTGCTGGACAGCCTGTGTCCGCGCACATCCCAGGTCATTGTACTCTCGCACGACCAGCACTTTCTGCGCCGCGTCAGCAAGCGGTGTGCGGCCGTCGATCAGGTGAGCTACGAGATCATCTACGAAGGGGCGGAAGCCTGGTCGAAGGCTGTGAATGTCGATCTGGACCAGCTTTGCGAGAGCGATGACGAGCGGCAGCGCAGGCAGCTCCTCGCGTACTACGAAACCCGCGCCGGAACGCCTTCCGATGTCGCGCCTGCCGTGCGCAAGGTTCTTGAGACGCACTACCGTCGAACCTACAGGGCGTATTTCAAGCCGGGCGACAATCTCGGCCCGATCATCCTTTCGATCAAAGGGCACGGCTCCGGCCACCCTTGCTGGGGTGATGTCGCAGATCTCGAAAGTTGCAATTCCGGGACGATGAACGAGCACCACGGAGCTAATGCGGCACTGCTGTCGGATGACCCTATCGATCCGGACGGACTACACATCATCGTCGGGACGTGCTTGCGACTTATCAATGCGTTTGAGCCCTCGTCTACAACCAAGATCGCGGTCTGATTCCCCAAATGGCTGACGATGACACAGGGAAAGAGACCGGCCCGCCAGCTTGCAAACACCAAGCTCTGACGTGCCTCAACCAGCCTGAGTTAATCCGAAAATATCGCTGCGACGACTGCCAGGCGGTGATGATGTGCTGATGCGACGAGGTCGTTGGTCGTCGCCATCTCGCGCATCGGCTCGGCGAAGCGATCGAGTTGAAAATGCAGACCGCATTCCCGTCACGCTTGGATTTCGCGAAGGCGAGCTCACACGACGCAAGACGAAAGCGATAAACTACGACTAAGACGTCTAGCATCCAGAACTAGCCGACGAACTTGCCGAAGCCGGGGAGACCTTCGTTCGCCCGCTATCGAAGGTGCTCCCACGTCTCGCTTTGCTCCGCCACAAGCTCAATGGTGCGCGAGCCGAAGGGTTGTCGTCATGGTTTGACTCACCGTTTTAGGCGAAATACGACGATATTGGCGGACCTTATTGTAAGATGTTGACTTGGCACGGCGCGGCGCAGACCGCATGGCCAACGTAGTTTCAGATGAAGGGAACGGAGCGGACGACATCCGGAGCGAGGAGATATACCTCACGGGCCTGATATGGCGAAGTCCCGCTTTACAGCGAAATGCTACATCGACCGTTCCATTTCCGCTACGGGCGCAAACGCGACTGTCGTATGATGCGGTAATGGTAACGGGACACTAAAGCGTAAAAATCCATGTGAAGGTGTGGAGACGGATTTGTGACAGGACGCCATCGCCTGACACGCCGCTTGTGGCGTGGGCTAGGGGAAAAATATGACACCTGTCACGAACCGAAAGTATCATTCGTCAGTCTCTTTGGCTGCCGTTGCGTTGGCGGCCGCGTTGGTTTGCGCAGCGCCCGCTTCTGCGCAGGCACCCAAGTACAAGCTCGACATTCCCGCTGAAAGTGCGGCCAAGGCCCTGAACGATTTTGCTCAGCAGGCCGGGCTGCAGATTCTCTTTCCTTATGAGGCCGCTGATGTAGGCCGCGTACCCGCGATCAAGGGCGAATATACGCGCGAAGACGCTTTGAAACTGATCCTCGCGGGCACAAATCTCGAAGTGGCCCGGCAGGATGAGAAAACGATCTCGCTTCGGGTGGTGAAAAACCCAGAGGCCGCGGCGGCTGACGAGGCGGTGGAAGTCATTGTGACCGGCACGCACATCCGGGGGGCGAATCCGACATCGCCGGTTCGGACCTTGACCCGCAAGGATATCGATAATTCCGGGTACGGCCAGGTCGGTGACCTCATCCGCGCATTGCCGGAAAATTTCTCGGGTGGGCAGAACCCCGGTATCATCGGCACCGGCGCCGGTGGGCCCGATCAGGTCAATCATTCCAATGCCTCGACCGTCAATCTGCGCGGTTTGGGTACCGATGCCTCCCTTGTTCTCGTCAATGGCCACCGTCTGGCCTATGATACCTATTTCCAGGCCTCAGACATCTCCGGTATCCCGCTATTGGCCATCCAGCGTATCGACGTGGTGCCCGATGGGGCGTCCGCCCTCTATGGCTCCGACGCCGTGGCCGGTGTGGTCAACTTCATCCTGCGCAAAAACTATTCCGGTACCACCACCAGCCTGCGCCTTGGCGGAACCACGCAAGGCGGTGGCGCCGAGCGGACCTATTCGATCCTCTCCGGCTGGGCAGGGGACAGGGGCTATCTCCTCGCCAATCTCGAGCGTTCGGAACAGGAGGCCATCACCTTTGGTCAGCGAAACCTCTCGGGTACGCCCACAACCACCCTGCAGCGCCCGCAGGATCGCAATTCCCTCTATCTGTCCGGGGGGCTGTTCGCCGGGGCGCGTACCGAAATCACCCTCGACGCGCTTGTGAGTGAACGCACCGCCTTCGCCAAACTGTCCCAGTTTGTTGGCTACCCCGCCTATATCTCCCGTGCGCGCACACCGGCCCATTCCGTGGCCTTGGCTCTTGAGACAGAGTTTGGGGCGGACTGGTCGTTGCGTTTGGCCGCGTTGACGGCATCCAGCCGCTTTATCTCTGACGGGAAGTACGAGACCGCGGCGACCTTCTTCCGCACAAACTACCGCTCGCAAAGCGAAGGGTTTGAGGCCACGCTGAACGGACGGGCGTTTACGCTGCCGAGCGGCGACCTCAAGGTGGCGCTGGGCGGGGGCTACCGCAAGGAACGTTTCCGAAACCTCGACCCCAACGATGTCGCCTACTTTAATAAAACGCGTGACGTCCGCTTTATTTATGGGGAAGCGCTGGTGCCCCTTGTATCCGCTAACCCGGACCGCATTGGCCTCCAGGCGCTGGAACTGAACTTCTCTGCGCGCAGCGAACACTATAGCGATTTCGGCGGGACGAGTACCCCCAAGATCGGCCTGAGCTATGTGCCCGTTCCCGAGGTTACTGTGCGCGCCTCCTGGGGGAAGTCATTCAAAGCCCCATCCTTTTTGCAGACCTACCAGGCAAGACAGGTCTATTACGTCAACCTGCCCTTTGTCGGGGGCACTGGCACGCAGCAGGCGCTCGTCTCGCTCGGCGGCAACTATGATCTGACGCCTGAACGTTCGACCTCAAAGACCGTGGGCATTGACTACCAGACGTCTCGCTTCAATGGCCTGCGTCTTGGGCTCAACGCGTTCTCCATCGATTATACTGACCGGGTGGTCTTGCCCATCGCCGTCTATAGCCAGTCCCTGTCGTCGCCGCTTTACGCGCCCTTCGTGCAGAATAATCCGTCCCTCAGCGAAGTTCAGGCGCTTGTCGGATCGGCGGTTACCTTCCTCAATTACGCGCGCGTGACCTATGACCCGTCAACGGTCCGCGCCATTGTGCGCAACCAGTACACCAACGCGACGTCTCAAACGGCCAAAGGCGTTGATGTCTCCTATGGGCAAACCTTCTCGACGGACATCGGAGAGATAGGCACCTTCGCCAATATTTCCAGCATTGAAGTGCGTCAGCAAACCCTGCCAACGACCGCTGAAACGGTCATATCAGGGCTGATCTTCCGCGTCCCGGAGGTCAAAGGTCGGGCCGGGCTCACCTGGCAAAGCGACGGATGGTCAGCGAACGCTACCGCCAACTACGTCTCCGGCTCGACCGATGTCGGGGTCACACCCACCCAGCCTATTGGGTCATGGACAACCCTCGACGCCCAACTCGCCTACACCTTCCCACCGCGGTCCGACTACCTTGGCGGCATGCGGATGGCTCTGTCCGCTACCAACCTGCTTGATCGGCGTCCGCCCTATGCCGCCAGCCCCAGTCGGGATTTTCCCGGTGTCGATTTTGACAGCACCAACGCCTCAATTGTGGGGCGCGTCATCAGCCTGACTCTTGTGAAGGCGTGGTAAGCGATGAGGTCGTCTAAGATCCGGTGTCCCGGCGCAATCCGCGTCGGGACCCTGGTGACGGCGTTTGGCTGCCTCCCGCACGTCGCGTTTGCGGCGGCGCGGGAGGCGCCCCCCGTCACGCCTGAAGTTCTGGTCCGTCTGGCAGACATCGGTACGATGAGCGCCAGTGAAACCACACCGCTCCTCAGTCTCTCGCCGGACGGTCGCTATGTCGCGTTTCAGGTCCGCCAGGCTGACCCTGTGACGAACCTAAACGTGTTTCGTATGGTGGTTAAAGCGACGGATGGCGCCACAGATGCCATCGACGTCGATGTCGGTGGCGAGTATCTGTTCTGGACGATACCCAGTTGGGGGTATGCCCGAAACGCCCCGTCAGGCGCCAACCTCACCATCCAGCCGCGCTGGTCGCCCTCGGGGACACACCTCGCCTATTTGCGTCAGGACCAGGGGAGGGTGCGCGTCTGGCGTGCGAGCGTCAAAGGGGAGGGGGCCAGTCCTGTCATCGAAGACGCCTATGATATAGAGGACGTGCAATGGCTGGATGACAACACGCTGATCTATTCGGGCCGACCGGGTTTCGTCGAGGCTGAGGCCGAAATCGAACGCGAGGGACGACGGGGTTGGGTGTATGATGAGCGCTTTCACCCTCTAACCGGCGCACGCCCGCGTGTGCTGGAGCCGATATCGATCGTTTATCAGGTCTTGGATCTCAAAACAGGTACGCGCCGGGCGGCGACCCCTACAGAGGTGGCGCGCCTCAGAGAAAAGCCAGACCCATTGCGCGCGATGGTGGGGCGGACAACCTTCAGCGTCAGCCGAACCGACCCTCAAAATATCAACGCGCCAACCACGCTCGTCGCACGACGTGGGGAGGGAGAACCGGTGCGTTGTGATGAAGAGGCTTGCCAGAACATTACCCGGATGTGGGGAGATGAGACCGCCAATGTCCTTTATTTTCTGCGTCGAGAGGGCTGGGCCAGTAACGAAATGGCCCTTTACCGCATGCCCGCTGATGCGCTCAAACCGGTCCGGATTTGGCACGCGACGGGCCTCCTTCAGGGCTGTGAACGTCAGGCGAAACGTCTCATTTGCGCGCAGGAGTCCGCCCTTCAGCCCCGCCGTTTGGTGACCCTCAATCTGACCTCAGGTCAAATGTCGCCGCTCTATGACCCCAATCCCGACTTGTCGCGCTATCGTCTCCCAAAGGTCGAGCGTCTGACTCTTCGGAATCGAAACGGCATTGAGGTGTTCAGTGATCTGGTGCTTCCACCCGACTATCAGCTCGGCACCCGGCTGCCGCTTGTGATCGTGCAATACAGTTCGCGCGGCTTTCTGCGGGGCGGCACCGGCGATGAAAATCCGATCCTGCCGCTCGCCACCGCTGGGTTTGCCGTATTGAGCTTCCATAGTCCTCGCAGCGAAGCCTCGTATCAGAGGTTTACGTCGCCCATAGCGCAGTCAAAAGCGGAATACAGCAACTGGCGTAATCGCTGGAACATCCTGCACACCCTCGAAGATCTGATTGATGATCTGGATCGGAGAGGCGTGATCGATCCTGCAAGGGTCGGTCTAACGGGTTTGAGCGATGGGGCCACAACGGTGCACTTTGGTCTGATCAATAGCCATCGCTTTGCCGCGGCCGTGACCAGCAGTTGCTGTACGGACAGCTTCACCGCATCGGTCATGAATGGACCGCGGATCTCAGGGGCTCTGAAAGCCTACGGCATTGAGACGGATCAGGCCGATGACGGGCCCTTCTGGGCCGCCACATCGTTTGTCGTGAATGCGAGCCGCCTGGATACGCCCCTGCTAATCCAGTCCGCAGACGAGGAGTATCTCGGCGCACTTCCCGGCTTTACCGCCTTGCAGCAAGCCAGAAAGCCTGTTGAGCTCATCATTTACCCCAACGAGCACCACGTCAAATGGCAGCCGGCGCACCGGCTGGCGGTCTACAATCGCACGATAGACTGGTTTCGCTTCTGGCTGATGGATCAGTCAGATCCCGCACCCGACAAGGCCGCGCAGTACGACCGCTGGCGGGCGTTGCGCGCCCTCAGGCAGAAATCCCCAAGCCCCACTCCGGCGCCTTAGGGCGGGTGGCTAGGGTGGCCCCGCCCGAGAGTCGGGCGGGGTCTCATTTTGGCGGGTAATCACCTCGCGTGGCGGCTTTGTCGGTTGCCCGTATGTCTGCCAATGGGCAATCCACACTTCGGCTTCGCTCAGCCCCAGAAGCAAAATATGATCGGGTGCCGTCAGCACGTGAGCCGGCGCGAGGACCCGCTCAACAGCGTCACTGTCGATCAGGCCTTCACGGGCAAGGTAGCCCTCCCGAAGCACCGCACGTAAGCGCTCGCGGTTTCGTTCCACAATCTCGAACGCGAAGACATTCGGGGTGCCTTTGGACGTACGGTGGATGACCGCCTCGGGCAGGTCGGTCTTAAAAGCCCGTCGCGCCACCGAGCGATCGCGACCCGCCTCGCACCACCGCCAGGTCGGTATCCCCAGACACAGTTCGACGAGTGGCTGCGATAAGAGCGGTGTGATGTCCGGTGGCCAGTGCCTTGGGAAACCATCGATTGTCCCCTGGATGCGGGTCAGGTGCGCCACGTGCGCGGCCTTGCCCGGCAGGGCCTGTGTCGGGGCCTCCAGCCACGGGTGATAAAGCGTATCGCCGATCTCATCGATCGCCGCCCTCGATAAAAAGCCCGCAACCCCGTGCCACGCATAACGCGGTGAAGGTCTGAGCTGACGCTTTGCGGCATGGCGTAAAGCCTCCCCATAGCTACAGCCCGTCATTCGGCAGATATCCGCAAGCGTCGCCCACAGGTCTGGCAGGCTGCCTTTAGCGCGATAGCGATCAACGAGCGGCGAGGCGGAGCGCAGATGGCAAAAGACATTATCTCCGCCCACGCCCGAAAAATAGGCGTCAATGCCCATCTCTCGGGACGCCGCCCACTTCACGCGGTTGGCACTTTGTGCGAACGGATACTGGGCCGGGCGAGGCAGGTGCGCTGAGGTTGATTGTTCGATGTCGATATCTGACAGATTATGAGTTGCCTCAAGCAGTTCCAGGTTCTGAGAAGTGGCGGCCAGTCGCGCATAGGTCCGTTCATCCCCATCGGGATCGGCCGTCGAAAGGGTCAGGCACGTCGTTCGGGCTGGGCTTCGGCCCAGCGCGCAGGCCAGGACGGACGAGTCCAGACCTCCCGATAACGACAGCAGGACATGCTGAAACAGACCCGCCCAGCCGCATACACATCCCTCTAAAGCTCGTTTCAAGTCTTCGGCCAGTTGATCTCGCGGGCGGTCATCCAAACCCATGGCATGGGACCACGGGGACCAAAGCTCAGTGGTCTGGCGCTCAGGGAGGTGGAGGCACTGACCCGCCAGAAGCTCGCGCACGCCCATCAATGCGGTTCGCGGTGAGCGAAGGTCAGCCGCAAAGAGGTGACGGGCCAGACCGGTGGAGTCGATTTGAGGCACGAGGCCGCCAACAGACACCAGAAGCTCAATATCAGAAGCGATCCATGTGCCGTCGGCGGTCGTGACATAATAGCAGGGCAGCGCACCCGATGGATCGCGGAGGATGTGTGTTCGCTCACCGCCAGTGGGGCTCAGAAGCGCGGCATAGCCGCCCCAATAGGAATGTATCAGGTCAGACCCACCCGAGCCAGTAATCCGATCCGCCGATGACCGGTCAAGGGCTTTGACCGCGTGTGCGGGTGTCGTTCGACGAAAGAGGTTTCCAAGGATCACACCTCCCGGCCCATCCTGTTCAAGGGTGATGCCGGGGTGGGTTGCCCAGGCCGCACATCGGCGCGTCTGGAACACGCGTGTCAGGTTGTGCGTCTCCGGACACGGGGGAAACACAGGCAACCGGTCTGGGTCAGAATAAACGACGGCGACGTAACGGAAGGCCATGTCAGATCACCGCGACGGGTGTGAAAGGGCGGACATTTTCAAGCGTGTCACTCAGGAGCACCTCGCCGCGTTGCACCCACGCGTGGGCCGCAAAGGGGCGCAGGCGCACACCGATCACAACATCTGCCGTGTGCCCGTAAGAGAGTAAAAAGTGGCAGAGCGCCAAAGACGTCGGCAGGCATTGGTCGTTCATGGACAGGAGGTGACGAGACCCGCCAAAACAGCCGAGCAGGGCGTGAAGGTCGCTGTCAGTGCCTGTGTCAGGCCTCCGTTTCGCGCGCCGCTTACGATGGATCAGCCACAACAGATTGGTATGGAGTGGCAGCACACGAAGCGCCAGCCCGACGAGCAACCGGGTGCCAAGAACACGTGCTCTATATGGCGCTATAGACGGAGCGTCGGATAAAGGAGCGGACTGTGTGGGCAGGTTATAGCCGGTGGGGGGCGGTATGACGCCCTGTCGGGGCTGCGGGCGCAGGACGCCGTTCCGCGCCAATGCCTCAATCTCCATTGCGTCTTCGCAGGTCAGCGCTTCGCCTTCCAAAAGTCTGGAGAGGGCCGAGGCCCCGGTTGAGGTTGAGGCAAAATAACGGTTCTGCGATCGATCGAAGAAGACGACCCGTCCATCCACAAAACAATAGCTAAGCCCTTCAGCCAAGGCATAGCCCGCAGGGGGGTGAACTGTCTCAGTCTGGGGTGAAGCCGCCATGGGTGTGACCGTCACGTGTGTTGCCGAGATGGGGTGTCTTAGGTGACGAGGCCGCGAGAGTAGAATTCGTTTTGGCGAAGCGGCCGCCGCCCGAACGGCGATTGACAGGGTAAGGCGCGCGCCGTTGTGACGCGCGCCCTGCATCTCAGTCCGCCAGCGGGGCGTGCTGATCCCAGTATTGGCCGCTCACGCTATCAAGCCCAACCATGGGGGTCGGCCCCTTTGTGTGAGTGGTGACCTTGCCGAGGTCGGTCAGACCCGCGCGGGCGGGAAGGCTGCGATTATAAGTACGCATTATAGATCTCCTGAGAGTGAGCCCCTGGGCTCAGTGTGGATACGCGATCCCGCCGCGGCGAAGCCGGAAGCTGATAATGCTGACGGTGGGGGCGAAGAGGGCGCGCGCCGTGGGAGCGCGCGCCGAGGGTTAGTCCGCCGACAGACCCAGCTGGTCGCGGAACTGGCCAGACACGCTGTCGAGGGCCTGGATTTGCGTCAGACCCTTGGTCTGGCGGGTGGCCTTGCCGAGATCGATCAGTCCCACGCGGCGGGCGGCGATGGTCGTACGCTTGGTCATCATACACTCCTGTAGGTTTGAGTTAGAAAAGCCATGGGGATCATGGCCAACTCAAAATTACGCCCTTGAGGCGAGTGTTCTGGCAGGGATACTTCCGGGATACCCCGAATGTTCAGCACGTGGCGGACGTGCCGGGTCGGAGAGGCTACTGGGACCGGCCCCGATAGGCGTCAGCCACAATGTCCGACAGTTTCGACAGGCGTCGATGATAGTAGCGTTTCAGGCGCCGGCGCAGCGCGTCGGGATTGGTCTCTTTTAAGGCTTCAAGCAGGCCCGCAATCTCCGGTTCAAGGGTGAATGCCTGAGAGGGCGCGGTGCGGCGAATAGCGCTCAGGTGCGCCGACACATTGGCCAGTGCGGCCCGGTACACCGTGTTGCCGCTGCCCTCCGCAATCAGCGAAAGAACGCCTTCAATGCTTTCCTCTGTGAGGGGCTCAAGCGGCAGCTCTGGCGGTGCGGGCGGCAGGCCACCGTCGCGGATCGCCAGAAGCACAATGTCCTGCTCCCAGTTATAAAGCTCACGCAGCGACTGAACCGTCACCCGCGGCCGGTAAAACCCATCATGCGCCTGAGCGGCCAGAAGGCCCTCTCCGACCAACCGGTTCAGAATATTGCGGATCGGCGACTTGCTGACACGGTGTTGCTCGCACAGGGCTTTGATGTTGAGGCGCTCGCCCGGCAGTATGCGACCGGAGAGCAGCTCGCGCTTCACCTCCAGATAGAGCGTATCAACAACGGAGTCCTGTACGGACATGCGCCCGCTCCCTTCACACGCGCGAGGCTGAAAATGGGGGCCTCCGGTCGCTCGCTGCCGTCAGATCGATCCGACATCGGCAGGCGTCCGGCAACCCCTCTTGCGCGGCATGGTAGTGGAAACGGGTCTTGTCATCAACATGTCATAAAATGACGTTGAGGCCGTTCAAGCCGCTAATGGGGGTGGTTGATTAGGTTCACGAGTTGCGGCACGAGCGCCTTTCGTCGGTCAAAATAGGCCTGCAGCAGGGTCTCCAGCCGCGCCATGTCCCGATCCGCCCAGGCCCTGGCTAAAGCGTCCAGCTCCTGCGCCCGATCCGGTATCAGCGCCGCCTCATAGGGCCGGACCTGTCGCATGATCTCATTCATCCGCGCCATTTGCCGTGACAGCAGCGGATTCTGCAACCCGTTCACCACCTCGCAAAACAGGCGCTCGGTCGCCACCGTCACCTGGGCCTCCTCGCCTAACGAGCCGTGCGGGGACAGAGGCGGGACGTCAGTCATGGCAACGCTCTCAGGGTCAGGGCCGCATCACAATGACACGAATGCCAGAGGCGTTCAATCCAGAGGTGCGGCCCGCCATTTTGTCCGTGATGGGCACCTTTAAGGGCTAAGGGCGCCGCCCTCGCGCCGGTCAAGAACCCTTCTGGCGGTCTCCCCGTCTTCCTTCGCTCACCTGAGTCCCGGCGGCACGACGCCACGTCCGTGCAGCCGGGCGATACCCCTCCGCCAGAACGGCCCTGACCGTTGCTACCCCGGTCTCGCCGACGGGCAGGGTTTCAGCGCGGCGTTGTGCCCGCTGAAACCCAAGCTTGAAAAGGAACGGACTATGTCTAAATCGGCTTTAAAATTGACGTCTGCCGCCGTTGTGCCGTCCGGGGTTCAGACCCTGATCCCTCTGGATCGCCTCCTCAAATCCCCCGACAATGCCCGCAAAACCCCGCACAGCGCCGCCGCTCTGGCCGCGCTTCGCGCCAGTATCGCCGCCAAGGGCCTCCTGCAAAACCTCATCGTCAAGCCCGAAGTGAACGAGGCGGGGGCCGAAACCGGCTTCTACTACGTCACGGCAGGCGAGGGGCGCAGGCTTGCCCAGATTGCCCGCGCCAAGGACGCCGAAATCCCCCGCGATACCCTCATCCCCTGCGTCATCCGCGACAGCGACGACGCCCACGAGGTCAGTCTGGACGAAAACGTCACCCGTGAGGCCATGACCCCCGCCGATCAGTACGAATCCTTCCGCGCCCTCAATATCGAGCGGGGCATGGACGCTGCCGATATCGCGGCCCGTTTCGGCGTCTCTGAACACGTCGTCAAACAACGGCTGCGCCTCGGCGCGGTGTCGCCCGTCCTCCTGCAGGCCCTGCGTGATGAAAAACTCACCCTGACGCAACTGATGGCCTACACCGTCAATGCCGATCACGCCCGCCAAGAGGCCGTCTTTGACCGCCTCAAGGGCAGTTACGCCGATCCCTACCATATCCGCCGCCTCCTCACCGAAGGGCAGGTCCCCGCGCAGGATCGCCGCGCCCGCTTTATAGGCGCAGGCGCTTATGAAGCCGCAGGCGGCGTCATCGCCCGCGACCTCTTCACCGAAGAAGGCGGCGGCTATTTTACCGATGCGGGCCTGCTCGATCAGCTGGTCCTCGACCGCCTGACGGCGCTCGCGACCGAAACCCAGACCGCCGAAGGCTGGAAATGGGCCGCTGCCGCGCTCGACTACCCCTATGCGCACGGTTGGGGGCGCGTCTACCCGCAAACCGTGCCCCTGTCACCTGAGGTCGCAGAGCAACTGCAGGCGAAGCAAAAGGCGCTCAAAGACCTGTTAGCCCCGTTTGAAGGGGCCGACGAACTGCCCGACGAGATCGATCAGGCCGCAGGCGTCCTCGAAGCGGAGATCGCTGCCCTCGAAACGCCTCAGGACGCCTATGATCCGTCAGACATCGCGCGCGGCGGTGTCTTCGTCACCCTGCTGAGCGACGGTGGCGCGGCCATTCATCGCGGGCTGGTCCGCCCGGAAGACGAACTGCCCGAACCCGATACCCCCGCTGACGAAACCGAAGACCTTTCTCACCACCCGGAGGATGCGCCGGAAGACGGGGAGGGTGAAGGCGAAGGCGAAGGGGCAGCCCCGCACACTGAGGATACCGAGGACGCGTGCGAAACCGGGCCCCTTTCTGATCTTCTGTTACGGGACCTGACCACCCACTGGACGCTGGCGCTGCGCTATACGCTGGCCGAACAGCCGGAACTCGCCGCCCGCTTTCTCGTCCATAAGCTGGCCCTCGACACCTTCTATCGGCAGCGCAGCGTCACCTGTCTCGACATCACCGCGCGCAGCGTCTCGATTGAGAGCTTCGCAGAAGGACTCGACGACACCCCAACCGCTGCCGCACTCGCCACTCGGCACGCGGCATGGGCGGCGGGTCTGCCCGACAACCCCGCTGAACTGTGGGCCCATCTTCTGACGCTCAGCCCCGAAACCCTCGGGTCGCTGATGGCCCATTGTACGGCCCTGACGGTCTTTGCCGTGCGTCAGGCCTATATGCCTGCCGCACCGTATGTGGCCTCGCTGAGGATGGCGCGCGACCTGCGTCTGAACATGGCCGACCACTGGACACCCACGGCGCGGAGTTATTTCAGCCGCGTGACCAAGGGGCAAATCCTCGCCGCCGTGCGCGAAGCCGTGGGCGATGAGGCCGCCAACCGCCTTCACAAGCTGAAAAAGCCCGAGATGGCCGAAGCCGCCGAGCAGCTGGTGCAGGGCACGGGTTGGCTCCCCACCTGCCTGCGCACCCCCGGCGCGCCCGAAGACGCAGCGCAAGGGCCTCTGGCCTTGCCGCCCTTGGAGGCAACGCCCGACCTGCCCGACGCGGCGGAGTAGGTATGACCGGGGCCGCGTCAGCGGTCCCGGTTTTCATTTTGCCCGTCTCTGAGGGGGCACGGGATGCGCCTTTCAGGACGGGCCGACGCAAGGGCGACCGCGACGATGGAGGTCTGAACGCAACCGGACCTTAGGCGCGCAACGGGCCTTGGGGGCTTTTTTCCGCCGCGCTTCGCGCTTTGCATCGCGAGGCAAAAAAGCGCCCCGCCGCCCGTCCTTCGGCCCTGCGGGTGCGCGCGGTCCGGCCCCGTTCGCAGCGACCCCATCGCGGTCGCGATTGGCGCGGCCCCGACCACAGAAAGGTACACCCCTATGTCCATCATCGGCACGTTTGTAAAATCCGACACCGGCTTCACCGGCACCATCAAGACCGTCTCGCTGAACTTCAAAGCGCGTCTGGTCGAAACCGAAGGCGGCTCCGAAAACGCCCCTGACTACCGCGTCTACAGTGGCGCCGCCGAAGTCGGCGCGGGCTGGAAACGCACCGCTGAAAACAGCCGCGCCTACATCTCGATCAAGCTCGATGATCCGTCCTTCCCCCATCCGATCTATGCGAGCCTGTTCGAAGGCGAAGACCCCGACACCTTCAACCTCCTCTGGTCGCGTCCGCGCAGCCAGTAACCGCCCCCCATCCGGTCTCAATCGGCCTCGCCGCACACGCGGCGGGGCCTTTTTTGTCCTGCCAAAAGAGGGGAGGAGGGAGGGAGCGGCCCCGGTCCCCGGAGCCGCTCGCGTCACCGGAATCGAGGGGGGGGGATGAGCCCGATGACGAGGCTGACGTTAACGGAAGGCGCGCGCCCTGGCCACACACAAGCGCGTGAGGGGAGCGTCCGGGAAAAGGGCTAAGGGCTCTGCCCTCGCGCCGGTCAAGGGGGTGTCCCTTCGGTCCCGATGACGACGGTCTCCCCAACCTTCCTTGGCTTACGCCGGCGTGCAGGTTGGGTGATCCCCCACCGCCGCCATCGCCCCTGACCGTTGCGACCCCGCTCTCGCCGAGGGGCAGGGTTTCAGCGCGGTAAAGGCGCTGCAACCCAAGCCCAAAGGAGACTTTTCCATGATGAACGATACCCCTATTTCCGCCCCCGTAACCGAGGCCTTCAAGGTCAATCCCTATCGCGGCACCGTCAATAGCCGCGTCTCCGGTCAGTGGTTTTCACGGCCTGATGATCAGCGGTTTTTAAGTCTCGATGACCTCTTTGCCCATACCCGCCAGCGCCGTGACACCGCCCATGTGCGCACCGTCGCCTCCGACGCCGTGCGCGTCATTGCCGAGCGTGACGACCTTGAGAGTCTACGGCTGGTCTGCCCCGGACGCGACACCTCGACGGCCCCCACACACTGGTCATTTGGTCAGTTGTGCGGACTGGTCGGCGCGCCGTCCGGCTATCTGCGTCAACTTCCGGCCCCGCTTGCGGCCATCAACCTGCAGCATGGCTTGCTGAACCACCGCGCCGAACTGATCAAGACGCTCGAAACCGACACGGGCGGGCTTGAATTGCGCGCCGTCACGGGGCCGGACTATGGCCGCATCTGGGATTATGAACTGGTGCAGGCCGTGCAAAAGATTGCCGGAAATGGTCTTGGCGATACGCGCTGGAAGGTCCCCGGGGTGCTCGACTGGGGCACCATGACCCATAATCCGTTTGTCGATGTGACCAAGGACACCACGACCCTTTACGCCTCGGATCGCGACGTGTTTCTCTTCCTCGTGGACGACACCCACCCCATCGAAGCCGGGCGTCTGCCCAATGGCGAGCCTGATCTTTATTTCCGTGGCTTCTATGCATGGAACTCCGAAGTGGGCTCAAAAACGCTCGGGATCGCCTCCTTTTATCTGCGCGCCGTGTGCCAGAACCGCAATCTCTGGGGCGTCGTAAACTTTCAGGAAATCACCATTCGTCACAGCAAAAATGCCGCGAGCCGCTTGGCGTGGGAGGCCGCTCCCGCCCTGACGAAATTCGCCAATTCCTCGCCCACGGCCTTCATCGAAGGTATCAAGGCCGCGCGTGAAACCGTCGTCGCGAGGACCGATGAAGACCGTGAAGAGTTCCTGAAAAAGCGCGGGTTCTCCAAGCCCGAGACCGCGAAAATCATCGAAACCGTGCTCAATGAAGAGGGCAAAAAGCCCGAAAGCGTCTTCGATTTTGTGCAAGGTCTGACCGCTCTGGCGCGTTCAAAGCCGCATCAGGACGCGCGCCTCGACCTCGAAACCAAGGCCCGAAAACTGATGGCCGCTGTCCTCTGACGCATCCCCGCCGCGCGGTCTCACTGGCCGCGCGGCCTCTATTTTTGGCCCGGTCTCAGAGAGGTCGGGGGCCGCGGCTCGCTATGCCTGCGGCATGGCTCGCGAGGTCGATAGGGCGCATTGGGGCACACGTAGAGACAGGGGAGTCGGATCGGGGGGGAGGGGATTTCGACACTCCCGATGTGGGTTAACCGACCACATGCTTGCGCCCGAAACCGCTGTGGTTTTGCTATTTTCTCGCAAGGAAGCGACCCTCGTGTCCGATGAAAACGCGCGTGCTGCCAGCGCCAAAAAAGGCAGCCCCTTTCTCAATACCGATCAGGCCGCCCACTATATGGGCCTGTCACGCCGCACCCTCGAAAAGTTTCGTGCCGAAGGACAGGGGCCTATGTATCGCCGTCATGGCCGATATGTTCGCTACCATATCGACGACATCGATGGGTGGTCGCGCGCCTCGGGCCAGACCGACGTGCATATCGAGGCGCGGGTGTGATGGCGGCCCCTAAGAGTCCGACAAGGTTACGCCTCAGACGAGGGCTTGTCGCTGGTCTAAGCGTCGCGGCTCTGGTTGGTTTGGGTCTCTCCGCGCAACCTCAGAAAACGCCCTGGCTGATCTATAATGCCAGTTCCAGTGCGCCCATAGGATTTTATACCGTCTCTCCGGTTCGGCAAGTGAAGACGGGTGATCTGGTGGTGGTACGCCTACCTCAAGCCACTCGTGAACTAGCCGATGAAAGGCGGTACGTGCCTGCAACGGTCCCGGTACTTAAACACGTAGCGGCCCATGGTGGCGACGCGGTCTGTGCCATAGATGCCAGCATTTTAGTCAATGGGAAGCGCGTAACGGTGCGGCGTCTGCGGGACCGCCGGAACCGGCCCTTGCCGTGGTGGCAGAGCTGTAGGCGTCTGTATGCCGGGGAACTGTTTCTCCTCAACACGGCCGCGCCGGACTCCTTTGACAGCCGCTATTTTGGGCCGGTCAGCCTCGATCACGTGATCGGAGAGGCGCGGCCCCTATGATCCGCTGGAAATCGCTCGTCAGCGCGCTGGGCGTCCTTTTGTCGACAGGAGAGAGCCACGCCCAAGCACCTCCGGCACTGGCGCGCTGGGTCGAACCCGTGCGGGAAGCCTCGCAGCGGTTCGGGGTGCCCGAGGACTGGATTTATCGCGTCATGCAGGCGGAAAGCGGCGGGCAAACCCACCTGAAGGGGCAACCGATCCGCTCAAAGGTCGGGGCGATGGGCCTCATGCAACTGATGCCGGGAACATGGTCAGATATGCGCAGGGCCCATAACCTCGGGGCCGATCCCGATGACCCGCGCGACAATATTCTGGCCGGCACGGCCTATCTGCGCGCCATGTTCGATCGGTTCGGTTATCCCGGTTTGTTTGCGGCCTATAACGCCGGGCCCGCGCGCTATGCGGCCAGTCTGAAGGGCGAAACCCTCCCTGCCGAAACGCGCGCCTACTTCAAAAAGCTTGTCCCTGAAAGCCAACCCCCAGTGCCCGAGGTTCCGTCCCTGACCCCGTCCGGTTCAGGCCTGTTTGCGATCAAACGCACCGCCGAAGCTGAGGGGCGCCCAAAACCGTGACGTGGCGAGATCGGACGAGGTTCGGCGAGGGACGGGTGGGCTATATGCTGGGGTAATCGGCGGTGAGAACCGCGCGGGAGCCCGAGATGGCGAAATCGAGTAAGGTAGGGAGCGTCAACCCCGGAAGGAGACGCGCCATGGACTATTTCTGCGGACTGGATATCGCGACGGAAACGACGGCTTTGTGCGTCGTGGACACCGAAGGTACAGTTATCTGTCAGGCCTCGATAGCCACAGACCCTGAGGCCATTTACCGGTGCCTCAAACCCTACCTGCGTAAACTCAAACGCGTGGGGCACGAAGCCGGATCGTTGTCACCCTGGCTGCATCCGGAGTTGCTGGCCAGGGGACTGCCGGCGGTGTGTCTGGAGACGCATCATGTGCGCAACGCCCTGAAGGCGCAGCGCAACAAAACCGACGCCACCGATGCCCTGGGTCTGGCCCATATCGTCCGGACCGGGTGGTACAGGTCCGCACACATCAAGTCAGAAAACGGCTATCGTCTGAAGTTACTGCTGACCCAGCGCCGTAACCTCAAACGCAAGTTCCTCGATATCGAAAACACCATTCGGCACTCGCTCAAGGCCTTCGGTATCCGTCTCGGCGCCGTTGGCCGGGCCGGTTTCGACAATGCCGTGCGCCGCGCCGTTGCCGATGATGAGCTGACCGCCACGCTGATGGACGCCATGCTGACGGCCCGTGCCGCGCTGTGGCTGCAATATACCAAACTCCATGCCCTGGTCGTGCGCTTCGTCGCTCAGAACGAAGTCTGCTCACGCTTCATGGAAATCCCCGGCGTCGGCCCCGTCGCCGCCATGACCTTCATGACCGCGATCGACGATCCCTCGCGCTTCAAACGCTCGCGCGATGTCGCCGCCTACTTCGGACTGACCTCGAAACGCTGGCAATCCGGCTCCTCCATCGATATCCAGGGACGTATCTCCAAGGCCGGGGACGCGGATGTCCGGCGCGCCCTCTACGAAGCCGCCTCCGCCATGCTCACGCGCTTCAAAGGCAAGGACAAAGTCAAATCCTGGGGGCAGGAGATCGCCAAACGCGGTTGCCACAACAAAGCCGCCGTCGCCGTGGCCCGCAAGCTGGCTGTCATCATGCATGCCATGTGGACCGATGGCACCTGCTATGTCGGAGATTCCAGCGCCAGCGAAAGCGATCGCGCCGCGAAAGCCTCCGGAAAACGTAAACGCCTGCTTGGAAACCTAGCTTAACTCAACTCACTCCCACCGCACTTACCTATGGAGCCCTTTTCGACATAGAAATCCGCCGCCCTGGCGGAGGATACGGATGCAGACCCTGGACACGGAACGTACGCTATCTTGCCTGTGGCCAACCCGATCGTAAGATCCCCGGACCACGCTCTTATGCTCGTAATGATACCCCGTGAACCCGACCTAAAGGTGCGCCGTGACGGACGCATCCCCGCCCCCATAAACGCCGAGGCCGGGGCCCTCATAACCGTCAACGAGCGCGGACACATGCACGGCGCATCCCGTATCAACCCCCTCAGGCGACCTTCTCGCATCGTCGAAATGAACTTGCCCCGTTTATGTCCAGGAGATCAACATGCGAAAACGAAGACCAAAACAACATCTTTGTATTGACTCAACCACGCCGATTACACAGGCAAGATAAAAGACCGTCTCTTCGCGACGGTAAGTGTTTGTCTGCACATCGGAAAATCGGGAGACAGGGGCGCGGTCACAAGAGATGGGCGTCGCGCAAGGCTTTGATCTCATTGGGTGGAGAGTCTCGTAAACATGGCCTCTGAAGAGTATTTTGAGCCCAAACTCGGGCGCATACGGTCCCAAACGGCGAAAACGCCCAGATCGTTCCGATCGAGCGTCATCGGGGCGGTGCAGCGCGCCGGTGGTTTCAAGCGGGCCGGAAACGCAGCGGCAAAAGGCGGGGGAAACTATGGCCGCGGCGCGGGCGTCGGACGGGTTCTGACCGCCAGTTCCGCGCGAGGCCGAACCGCGCGACGCGTGGTGGTCAAGGCGCGGTTTGTGCGCCTCGCCGGGAAGGGGGTTCGCGCCGCCACGGCCCACCTCACCTATCTGCAACGCGACGGCGTCACGCGCGAGGGCGCGCGCGGCGTCCTCTACGGCCCCGACGCCGACCGGATTGAGGCCTCGGATTTCATGGCGCGATGCGACGGTGATCGCCACCAGTTTCGCTTCATCGTCGCCCCGGAAGACGCCCATCTCTATGAGGATCTGAAACCCCTGACCCGGACCGTCATGCAACAGATGGAAGCGGATCTGAGAACGAAGCTCGACTGGGCGGCCGTCGATCACTTCAACACCGGCCATCCCCACACCCATATTGTGCTCCGTGGTCGCGATGATCGCGGCAAGGATCTGGTGATTGCCCGGGAATATCTGAGCGAAGGGTTTCGCGAACGGGTGCAGGCCCAGGTCAGTCTCGATCTGGGGCCACGCTCCGAGCGGGAAATCGCCCAGGCCCTGCAGGCCGAAGTCACTCAGGAACGCCTAACCGCCATCGACCGTCAGCTGCGCCGCGAGGCCGACGATCGGGGGCATGTTCTGGCCGGATATAGCGACCCGGTAAAGAGCGCCGCCCGTTCCGGACGGCTGGTCAAACTGGAAGCGCTCGGCCTCGCCGAAAAGCTGCCCGGTGGGAGATGGCGGCTCGACCCGGAACTGGAAACCACCTTACGTCAGATGGGGGAGCGGGGCGATATCATCAAAACCCTGCACCGCGCCCTGAAAGAGCGCGGCCTGGAGGCGTCACTGTCAGAGACGCAGATGCATTTTCCCTCAGCGTCTTCATCGGGATTGGCGAGCACACTGACCGGTCGCCTGATCGAGCGCGGGATACTCGAGGAGCACAGCGATCGCCACTACGTTATTCTGGAGGGAATCGATGGTCGGACGCACTATGTCGATATAGGACAGGGGAGCCACACAGAGCCGTTGCCCAAAGAAGCGATCCTTCAGGTGACGCCTCGCCGGCCGGACATCCGGGAGGTTGATCGAACGGTGCTGGCTGTGGCGCAAGCCAATGGCGGCTACTACACGACCGAGATACACCTGCGGTTTGATCCGTCCGCTCGCCGGTCTTTCGCCGAAACGCACACCCGGCGTCTGGAGGCGATCCGCCGAACGACCGGGGCGATTGAACGGCTACCCGACGGTCGGTTCCGTATCGACCCTGATCACCTCGATAAGGTTCTGGCCTATGAGCGCAAGGACGTGGCGCGTTTGCCCGTTTCGATCTCGGTTCAGGCGTCGCGGGCACTGGATAAACTGGTCGGGTATAAGGGCGTGACCTGGCTCGACCGCCAATGGGTCACAGGCCCGTCTACTGAGTATGCGCACACGGGCTTTGGACGGGCGCTTCGTTCCGCCTTGCAGTCACGCCGTCAATGGCTGCTGGAGGAGGGCCTTTGGATGCCCGTCACGGGGCAGGGGGGTGAGGCCCTGGACCCGTCGGTTCTCAAGACCTTGCGTCAGCAGGAAATGACCGACGTCGCCGCTGGTCTGGAGGCCAGCACCGGCAAGACATGTAGGACCGTACCGAGAGGGGGCCTGGTAGAGGGCCGACTGCGGGAAATCATCGAGACGGAGTCGGAAAAGTACGCGGTTGTCGAGCGGGCTAAAGATTTCGCTCTCGTGCCGTGGCGGCCCGTTCTTGACAAGCACATCGGGCAGGAAGTCTCCGGCCTGATGCGCGAAGGGGGGATTAACTGGACCATCGGTCGCTCGCGTAGCCTGGAAATCGATTAACGCGAACGGGTCGCGGACGATCCTTGTAGCCGCGCGCTCGTAGGTATGGCACAGTGTAAACCGAAAGGCAGCGCCCTGTGACCATGCAGACCCGCGTCAAGGAAGTGACGCTTCAGGCGTTACGCGAAGCGATCGCATCGGGGGATCCCGGCGATTACAGCTGTCTGTTTGATGGCCATAGCGATCTTCTGACCTGGAGCCGTCAGGCGCGAGAACTCGACCAGTTCGCGCAAGGCCGTGGCTACCGGTCGCGCGCTCACCCGTCCGCCTTGGGCGCCAACCTTGTCGATCTGATTGTCGTGCGGATCTAGCTCGAATGGATTTTGACGAAGGGCGGGCTAAAGGATAGAGGTAACTGACCTTTCCTTTAACAGTAGTCGTCTTGCAGACGGTATAGGGCAACAGACATTGGAACAAAAAACAGACACGACCAATCTCGTCGTTGAAATCGTCACGGCCTATGTGAGCAATAATTCTGTGCCTGCGGCCGAGTTGCCGCAACTGATACAGAGCGTCTCGGGGGCTTTAAACAGTCTGGCATCTGGTCCCGTTGTCGAACCTGAAAATAAGACGCCCGCTGTCTCCATAAAAAAGTCGGTGGGTACCGACTACATCATCTGTCTGGAAGACGGCCGCCGCTTCAAATCCCTGAAGCGACATCTGGCCTCGAAATACAACCTGACGCCCGACGAATACCGGGCTAGGTGGAACCTACCCAAAGACTACCCGATGGTTGCACCGGCCTATGCTGAGGCCCGATCCAATCTGGCCAAGCAGATGGGACTGGGACAAGGGGGGCGCAAGTCGACATCTCAGGCGGCACCGAAGCCTGGCCGTCGGGCGAAGGCATAGGCCTCACAGTGTCAGTAGGGGCCTATCGTGCGATATCCCTCGACCCATTGCGCATGAAGACGCCCCGGGGATTTCCCGGGGCTTTTGCCGTTCGAAAGGATGGTTTACGCGTTGAGGCGATCCTTGAGCGCCTTGCCCGGCTGGAAGACCAGCTTTTTCGAAGCAGCGATCTGGATGGTGGCACCGGTCGAAGGGTTTCGACCTTCGCGTGCGGGCTTATCCTGAACCTTGAACTTGCCGAAGCTCGGAAGGTTGACTTCCTGTCCCAGGACCGCCGCTTCCACGATGCTGCCAAAGACCGTGTCAACGATGGCCTTGGCCGCCACTTTGGTCACGCCGTGTTCCGTTGCGATTTTGTCAATGAGGTCAGAGGTGTTCATAGGTCTGTCTCCGAATGAAAGACACTGACTTGCCCTCCTGAAGCGGTGTTGACAATACCCTTGGTCAGGTATCCACCGGAAGAGCCAACGGGCCTGCAATGGCAATGATGATCAACCCTTTCAATCTGCTTGACCAGCAGAGCGCTGCACTTGTGTGTACGCGCACCAATACGGGTGCCGTCAACTAATCATGCCTGCGGGGACAAGAAGGCAACCTGCCCTCTCTGGTAGCGTTCGCCTCATCATATAAGTCCCAGTGCAAGGAGCCGCACCATGAATGTTTCCGTCCCGACCCACGCCGCTGCGGCGCCTTTGGCGGAGATCACGACCGCCGCCGCGTGGCGAGGTGATGTGCTCTCCAAAGGGGATAGCTGGGTCTATATGCTCTCCGAGGCCCAGATCGCCGAGCTTGAGGCACTGGGTACGCGCTTCGTCGAATCTGACCCGGATCTGCGTTTCGTACAGAAAGAAGAGTACCCTCTCACGGCCTGCGCCGATGCGGTGAGCGAATGGGGCCGGGACGTCGATTCTGGTCGCGGATTCGTGTTGGTGCGCGGCCTGCGCACCCATCTCTATTCCGATGCCCTATCGGCGGCCATCTACTACATTCTAGGCCTGCATATGGGCGATCCGATCCGCCAGAACGAAAAGGGTGACTTGATCGACTCTGTCTATGCCACATCAGACAAGACCATGGCTGACCCAACCGCAAAATCGTCAAAAGTACGTGACGAACTCGTATATCATTCGGATTCGTCGGATATCGTGGCCCTTATGTGCCTGCGACCAGCGCTCAGAGGGGGGGCGTCGTGCCTTGTCTCGGGGGCCGAAATTTACAACGAGATCCTGCGACGTCGTCCGGATCTGGCACCACTTCTTTTCGAGACCTATCACTGGGATTGGCGGCGTCAGGACAAGAATGCGCCAGCTGATACCTATACCTCTCCTATTATCGATCTGACGGATGGGATCTTCAGCATGTATGCGGGCTCGCTATACATTCTGACCGCGCAGGAATATCCCGGCGTGCCGCAACTGCGTCCGGAGCAGATCGAAGTGCTCAAACTGTTCGACGAGATCGCTTATGAGCCTGGCATGGCCATCGAGATGGATTTCCGCCCCGGCGATATACAGTGGTTGTCCAACTACGCCGCGCTGCACGCTCGTCAGGGCTACGAGGACTATCCAGAACCTCAGCGCAGGCGCCACCTCCTGCGGCTGTGGTTGAGCCGTCAGGGCGATCGTCCGGTCATACCGGGCTTCGGCAAGAATGGCGTCGTTCAGGTACGTCACAAGCCGCGCGACGGCCAAACCACGGACGATCTCGGATTCTTTCGCATCAAGGACGCACCCGTGCCGCGTTTGCTCGCCGACCACGGTTGACGGACAGCGATTCATGACCTTCTCTATCGCCTTCCTAGGTCTCGGCATCATGGGCGCGGCCATGGCCCAGCGCCTTATCGATGCCGGATACGCCTTACGCGTGTACAACCGAAACCGGAGCCGTTCATCGACTTTCAAGCGCCACGCCCGTATTGCAGACAGCCCCCGCGAAGCCGCCGACGGTGCGCAGATTGTAATATCTATGGTGACAGACGACGACGCCTCCCGCGCAGTGTGGATGGGACCGGCGGGGGCATTGGTTCACCTGCGGCCGGGCACTATCTGTCTGGAAACCTCTACCCTGTCACCAGACTGGATCCGCGAATGGGCAAAAGCGGTGACGGCGGCCGGCGGCATACCTGTCGATGCGCCCGTGACCGGCACCAAATCCCATGCAGAGGCTGGTCAACTGGTCTTCGTCCTCGGTGGCGATCCCGATGCTATAGATGCGCTTCGCCCCGCACTCACGGCGATGAGCCGTAAGATTGTCCACCTGGGTCCGACGGGTAGCGGGTCGGTTTTCAAGCTGATCAATAACTTTATGGGAGGCGTACAACTGGCGACTTTGGCAGAAGCTTTCGCGATGATTGATCGCGCCGGACTCGATACCGAACTGGCGATTGAGACACTCCTCGACGGGTCACCCGGCAGTCCGATGGTCAAAATGGTCAGCGCGCGCGTGATGGCGGACGACTATCGCCCGAACTTCCAGGTGGCACTACAGGCCAAAGATATGGTGTATGCCCTCCAGACCGCTGAGAGCCTGAATGTTAACCTGCCTACGGTGAAGGCGGCGCTGACGACCATTCAATCGGTCGTGGGCGAAGGGCATGGCGCAGAGGATATCGCCACAGTCGTTCGGACGGCGCGGGCGCAGGTGGCAAATTAGGTTTCATCCACATTGTTTTTACTAAATAGGGACCGCCTGAGCGGTCACTTGAGGAAGGAGTCTTGCATGAAAGTCAGCGTCATCGGGTCGGGCAATATGGGTTCCGCCCTTGTCAAACATCTTGTGGCAGCCGGTCACGACGTCCTCGTCGTCGGGCGCGATGAGGCTAAGGCGCAGGCTCTGGCCGTTGCCGAAGGTGCAACCGCGGTTTCAGCCACAGGGATCGCGTCCGCCGATATCATTATCAACGCCACGGCATTTGCCGATGCCGTCGAAGCGCTTAATAGGATTCCCGGTATCGAGGGAAAGATCGTTGTCGATATCTCCAACCCTCTGACGGCCGACTATATGGGCCTGACAATCGGGCATGAAACATCGGCCGCCGAAGAGATCGCCAAGGCGGTGCCGGGAGTCACGCTCGTCAAGGCGTTCAATACGCTGTTGGCACAGGTGCTGGCGGCAGGGCCGAAGATCGGTGAGGCAACAGTGCCGGTTTTTGTCGCGACGGACGATGCACACGCCAAGGCGAAGGTGACAGAACTGGCCACGTCGATGGGCTTTGCCGTTGTGGACGCGGGCGGATTGAAAAATGCGCGCTATCTTGAACCTCTCGCCGGCTTCAATGTCTTCCTAGCCTATGGGGCTGGCCATGGGGTCGCGATCGCACCGAGCTGGCTGGGTGTCGCCTGAAGCCAGGTAATTTTGGGGTAAAGAAAAAGGGGCCGATTTCGACCCCTTTTTTAGTTATTCGCGGGTGTAGTTATCCGGGATCTGCGGATTTTCGCCCGCCTTGCCCCACAGGATGATTTCGTTGCCCCACGGGTCTTCAAAAGCGTAGTTGTAGCCGTTGAACTCATGCCAGTAGTGATTTTTCCAAATGATGGTCGCGCCGCGTGCTGTTGCCGCTTCGAGAATGCGCTCCGGCGTGTCGTCGTCGGACACCAGCACCCAGATGCGCGCCTTATGCGTGCCGCGGCTCAGAGGCTTGGGGCCGGCGCCTTCAGGCGTGGGGTAGGGTCGGGCATTGTTGGCGTTGAATATGCCGATATGCAGATTGCCTATCTGGCTCTGACTGCCGTCCTTGTTCTTAAAATTCTCGCCTGGAACGAGGCGATGATAGACGCCCGCCGGGCGGCCTTCATTGGTCCAGCCGAACACCTCGGCATAAAACTGGCCGGTGGCTTCGGGATCATCGGAGGTCAGATCAACGAAAATCAGCGTATTGGGATAGGTCATGTGGCGTTCCATAGAAATGAACCGGGGTGCGGCGAACCGAACCCCGGTAAGTTGATCGTACCGATCATGCAGGTGCGATTGAAGAAGGTGGATGCAGGTTTTTGCGCCTAGCCGAACCGGAAGGCCGAAATGGTCGCCTGCATGACAACGTCGGAGAAGATGCGTGTCCCCTTGTCGTCTTCGCCTGCGCCAGCGGCGATCATTAGCGGCAGAAGGTGCTCCTCACGCGGATGGGCGTTGCGCGCGGCGGGGCCCTGCGACCAGTGGTTCAGCGCATCCTCGCGCACAGACTTGTCCTGCGCGAGGGACGAGGTGAGCCACTCATCAAAGGCTTTGGACGGCGCAGTGGCCGATGGCGTGCGGAAAGCGTGCATATTGTGATAGCTCATGCCAGAGCCAACGATCAGGACGCCTTCTTCGCGCAAAGACTTCAGTGCGCGCCCGGCGGCGATATGTTCCGCCGGATCGAGATTCCGCTTCAGCGACAGGGGGACGACCGGAATGTCGGCGTCCGGAAAGGCTACCAGAAACGGAATGAAGACACCGTGATCGAAGCCGCGCTTCGCATCGGTTCTGGCGGGAATGCCCGCCTCTGTCAGAAGCTGAACGATGCGCTCGGCCAGTGGGGTAGAGCCTGGCGCGGAATAGTTCAGCTCATATGTGTGCTTTGGGAAGCCGTAATAGTCGAAGATCATTTCCGGCTGAGGCGAGGTGGCGGCGGTGAAGACAGTCTCTTCCCAGTGACCGGAAACAACGATGATGGCTTTTGGCTTTTCTGGCAGGGTGGAGGCAAGATTCCTCAGCCACTCGGCGGTCTTGTCCCAGGTGTCAGCGGGCTCGCCCATGATGGACCAGTCCATAAAAAAGCAAGGCCCACCGCCGTGCGGAATGAACAGGGTGGGCTGTACTGTGGGCGTGAGGGGGGAGGCTGTATCAGGCATGACGCATCCAATTGAAAAGATTTGTATTACAGGAGTAGCGGCGCGATCATTGCCGGTCTTGTCTGATGGCGATTTGAAACTTGTCTCAAAGTGGCATCAGGGCTTCAGACGCCGGGTTTCTAACCTGACCGAACCCGTCTCAATGAGGTCGGCGGCCGAGTGCCCCAGCGCCACATCGTAGACGCCGCGCTTGATGACCCAGCCGGGACTTTGCGTGTCGAACTGACCCACAATGCGGAGATCGGCGACCAGGGTGAGGGTGCGCGTTTCGCCCGGTTTCAAATCGACCTTGTCGAAGCCGATCAGACGCTGGGTGGCCCCGTCTGGAGTCTGGGTCAGATAGACCTGCGGCACGGCCTTGCCGGGACGTTGGCCGGTATTGGTGACTTTGAAGCTCAAGCGCAATTGATCGCCGCCGCTCAGTTTCAGGTCGCTGTAACTGAACGTCGTATAGCTGAGGCCGAAGCCGAACGGGAACAGCGGCGTCTGTTTCGTGCGTTTGAACCAGCGGTAACCGATATCGGCGCCCTCATGATAGACGACGTCGAACTGGACCTTTTCCGGCAGGTCGATGCCGGGCAGGTTCGGACGCGGGGTTTGGCCGAGGCTGACCGGGAACGTCATCGGCAGGTGGCCCGATGGATTGACGTCACCGAAGAGAATATCGGCAATTACTTCACCGCCTTGCGCGCCGGAATACCAAGCCTGAAGAACGGCGGGTACCTTACTCAGCCAGGGCATGGTGACCGGACCGCCGGTTTGTAGCACAACCACGGTTTTAGGGTTGGCCGAAGCGACGGCACTGATCATGGCGTCCTGACCACGCGGCAGGTCGAGGTTCGGGGCGTCGAGCGATTCCGTCATCCACTGGTTGCCGAATACGATGACGAGGTCGGCTTGTACCGCCTTGCGCGCGGCCTCGGCAGTGTTGCGTCCATTGTCGAACAGGACGGTGGCCTGAGGCGCGCGGGCACGAATGGCGGCCAGCGGCGCGGAGGGGTGATACTGTTCTTTCACATACTGCGCGAACAGGGTTTCGCCGCTCATAGGCACGCCCGGTTGACCCGATACGGCAGTAACATTTGACGAGCCGCCGCCGGACAGAACGCCTTTTTCGACGTAGTCGCCGATAACGAGGATAGTGCGTGCCTCACGCCCCAGCGGCAGGAGATCGCCGCTGTTCTTGAGCAGGACCATGCCCTCTTCGGCGGCGGCACGGCTGATGCGGGCATGGGCGGCGTAATCGATGTCTGTCTTGTGCGGCGGACTATCGAAGATGCCAGAGGCAATCTGCGCATACAGAATGCGACGCACCATGTCCGACAGGCGCGACGCGGGAACGTCGCCGGTCTCGATGGCGGCCTTCAGCGGGGCACCGAACCATGGCTGGGCATCCAACTCCTTGGCCGCCTGCTGATCGAGGCCTTTGACCGCAAAATCGGTCGCCTTGACCGCGCCCCAGTCGGACATGACGAAGCCTGTATAGCCCCAGTCGCCTTTTAGTACTGTATTGAGCAGATGGTCGTTGCCGCACGCATAGTGACCGTTGACGAGGTTGTAGCCGCACATGACCGACAACGGCTTGCCGCGTTCGATGGCGATCTGAAAGGCCAGCAGGTCGGTTTCGCGCATGGCCTGTTCGCCGATGACGCTGTTTGACCAGTCGCGGTTGGTCTCGGAGTCGTTGACGGCGAAATGCTTGATCGTGGCGATAATCTTTTGCGACTGCGCGCCGCGGATGGCTTCGCCGGCCATCAGGGCCGACAGCCAGACGTCTTCGCCGAAATATTCGAAATTCCGCCCGTTGCGCGGATCGCGGGCCAGATTGACCCCGCCGGTCAGCAGGACGTTGAAGCCTTTGGCGCGCGCTTCCGAGGCGATTATCGCGCCGCCGTCATAAGCCAGTTTCGGGTTGAAGCTTGCGGCGGTGCTCAATGCTGAGGGCAGGGCCGTAGCGTGGTCGCCGGGGCGAACATCCGACGGATTGGTCACGCCCAGAGACGCATCGGTTTCGAACAGGGGTGGAATATTGAGGCGCTTGACGCCCGGCACATAACCGGCGGCGGGGATGGCGTCTTCGGGCTGCGGATTGTCGCGAGTGCGCGTAACCCACGGCACAGGCCACGTGCCGTTGACCATGGCGATGCGCTCGTCCAGCGTCATCTGTGCCTCTATCTCGGCGGCGCGTTTGACGGCGTCGTCGGCCCAAGCGGGTGAAACGAGCGCCGAGCCGGTCATCAGGACGGTGAGAAAAAGAGCGCGGGTATGGGCCCGCGCATACGATAGACTTCTCGCAAGTTTGTGCATGGCTAATGTTTGCCAGAGCGGCCCTGCGGGTCTTGACCGGCGGCGTCGAAAAATTTGACAGCGATGTAAATGACGCCCGGCGCGGACTAGACGCCTAGCGCCCTGTTTTTTGGCAGACGGGGGTTTGGCTTTGACGGGCCGGCGGATTCCAGTTTTGCTGATCCGACTGTAATGTGGAGTGCGTGGGCATGACGATCGAAACCAAGGACAATCGCAAAACGGCGCTGGGCGTTGTGGTCGCCTGCACCATAGGTAACATGGTCTGCCTGACCGCTACGGTCAGCTCTGTGTTCGGCGTCTTTCTGGTGCCGATCTCTGAAAGCTTTGACTGGCAGCGCTCGCAGGTCACCGCCGTACTGGGGATCATTTCGCTAGTCAGCATCGTCGCCTTTCCGTTGGTCGGGCGCATTATGGACAAGTACGGCGGGCGCAAGGTGCTGCTCATCGGTAACATCCTGTTCGCCCTAAGCGTCGCGGCTATCAGTCAGGTCAATAACAATCTGCTGCATTTCTATCTGTTGTTCGCCCTGATAGGCTTAGCCGGGGCCATTCCGTCTACGGCCATGTTCTCGAAGGTCGTTTCGGAGTGGTTCGACAAGAGCCGCGGCCTGATGCTGGGGATTTCGGCGGGGCTGGGCAACGGTATCGGTGCGACCTTCATGCCGATTGTTGCGGCCCTGCTGCTGAGCGCCATCGGCTGGCAGATGAGCTTTGCGGTCATCGGCTTCATCATATTCGCCGTCGGTTTTCCAGCAACCTTCTTCCTGCTTAAAAACGCACCGCGTCCGGTTGTCGAGGATCCAGCACCGCGCGCTGATAAATATCAGCCCAATGCCCCGTCGGTGAGCCTCGAGGGCCTGACCCTGAGCCAGGCGGCGAAAACACCGGTCTTCTGGCTGATTATTGCCAGCCTCGGTCTGGGGGCCGGGTGTCTGACGGCGGTATTTTCGCACGTCATCCCCGTACTGACCGACCGTAAGATCGATATGGGGCTGGCGACGACCGTGATGGTTGTGCTGGCGCTCGTCACCTCGGTTTGGCAGATCGTCGTCGGTTTACTGCTCGACCGGATCAAGTCGCCCCGCGTCACCGCGCCGTTCTTCGTTATCGCCGCCGGGGGGCTGTGGTTGTTGGAAGCGGCACAGAACACGCCCATGCTGCTGCTGGCGGGTGCCTTGCTGGGGATTGGGCTTGGCACGGCGTTCGGGGCCTTGCCCTACTATATTTCGCGCTATTTCGGCCTTAAGGCGTATGGCCTGATCACCGGCGTCATCTATGCGGTGGTCATGCTGGCTCAGGGCCTGACGCCGTTCCTGATGGATGTCTGGTTCGACCATTACAAGGCCTATGCCGGGTCGATCCTGATCATCGAAGTCTGTCTGGTGATCGTCGCGGCGCTGATTATGCTCTTCCCGCCGTACCGCATGAAAGTCTCGGCTGCCGAGGTGGCCAGCGTCAATCACGGCGGACTGTAGGGTTTAAACCTCCTCAGACCCTTTACCAGATCCGGTTCACTCGCTGGGTCTGGTTTTTTTCGCGGATTGGTAACGCCGAACTTCATTTCCGGATCAAATGCGCGACAAAAAACTATAAACGGGGTTGGCTGGATTGACGGTGCTTGGACGGCGAAAGTCCAAAGCGCTCGCGGAAGGTGCGGCTGAAATGCGCCGCGTCGTTGAAGCCCCAGCGAAAGCAGATTTCCGACACCGACAATTGCGCGTGGACGGGGCTAATCAGGTCGGCGTAGCAGCGCTCCAGCCGCCGAGTCTTGAGATAGTTGGAAAAGGTCATCTGCGCGCCGGTGAACAGCTTCTGTACATAGCGTGGGGAGACACCGTTTTCGGCAGCGACTTTGAGCAGGGACAACTCCGGATCGTGCAGCAGCGTCTCTATCTTCTGGCAGATGCGGCGCAGGTGAAACGCCCGCGCCCCGGCGGCCCCTCCCTTGGACTCGATGCGGCCGTCGCTGGCCAGACAGGCGACGAGGAACTCAATCATCGACTGCTCGACCGGCTGAAAATGGTCGCCATCGAGGGCCTCCAGCGTGTCGGCCAGACTGAGCAGCAGGCCGTTGAACATTTTCTCCAGCCCGGACCCGCCAGGAAGAATTCCGACGCGCTGGCCCAGCGGTGTAATCATGCGCGGGCTGACGGCCAGTTGCGGGATCTTGATGAACAGCATTCTGAAATCGCTGGTCAGGCGCAGGGTGGAATCGACGCCGGAGGCCCCGAAAATAATTGAGCGCGGACTGAGGACCGTCGTTTCGCCGCTGTATTCCAGTATGCCTTCGCCACGTGCCAAAACGGCCAGCCAGACGGCGGAGCTGTGGTCGGGATTGCGCCCGGAATAGGTCTGCGGCGTGGAATCAAGCACAGCGAATTCGCAGCCGAGCGGGGTGGTCGTCACCATGACCGAGCCGCGTACGCGCGACAGCGACGACAGGTCGGCCACAGGCAGTTTCAGGCGGCGCAGGACATCCACCCACGCCGCCTGCCGCTCCGCTTCGGGAAGCGTATCTACCGAGAACTTCCAGAGAGGCATCGGGTTGCTTATTCGGGGTCCTTGACCACACCTTTGGCCGGAAACAGATTCCGATCGATTTTTACGTGTATCCCCTGTGTGCCGTCAACGACCTGAGTAATGCCAAAGTCGGCGGCGACAGACATCAGCGAATAAGCGTCGTCCTTCGATAGGCCCTGATGCTCACTCAGCAGTTCGACCATGTCGATTGCGGCGTTCTTCATCGCCTTGTTCAGGTCTTCATCGAAACCATGGACGATCCAATGGTTCGGCGTTTCCAAGAGCGGTGAGCGGAAGTTGAAATCCTTGCGGAGAATGATCTGGAACAGGCAGTTGAGTGAGGCTTCGATGGCGGTGCCGGAGATCTCGCCATCCCCTTGCGAGACGTGGGGGTCGCCAATTGAGAAAAGGCCGCCTTTGACCTGAACCGGGTAGTACATGGTCGCACCAGCGCCGATGCGCCAGTTGTCGATGTTACCACCGTGAATACCGGGCGGTATGGTCGATACGCGCTGATCGACCGCCGGTGCGACGCCTGCCGTGCCGAGGTGAGGCCGCGCCGGAACCGATATGCCCTTGAGCGCAGGCATGCGGTCGCATTCGGGACAGTGAGTGATGGTGCCCGGTGTCAGATAGGTACCCGGAAAATCATAGGCATAGAGGGCCGAGGCCGTATTTGAATTCGGGTTCAACTGATAGATGGTGACGCGTTCCTTCTTACCGAACTCCTCATAGAGGTGCCCCCAGTTAGCGGCGAGGTTGGAGCCGTAATTGAAACGCGGCGTCATCTGGAAATAACGCACCTCGAGCATGTCGCCAGGCTCGGCGCCCTCGACATAGATCGGCCCGGTCATGATGTGAACGCCTGGATTACGGTCGGCTTCCGGCACTTCGGTGAATATACGGCGGATATTGTCGTCGAACATCAGTTCGGGATCGTCCCCGGCATGGTGGGTGACCGCTTCAGCCATCACCATGTCACCGGATTTCACCGTCAGTGCCGGTTTGACCTCAGGGTGGAAGTAGCCCCAGTGGATCGTCTCTGGCGTGGCGCGCAAGATATGCAGGTTTTTGACTTCGGTATCCTGACGGGTTTCGCCGGGCGTGCAGATAAAGGCCATGATGACTCTCGAAAATGGGCGCTTACAAATGGGGTGGGGAGGGGTGTAGGCAACAGGGTAGAGACGTGCGGCCCCTGTCCACGCAGTAGACAGGGTTTCGACGTTCAGAGAGGACGGGGGATCAGGCCGCGCCCTTAACCGCCTTGAGATGCGGGCCGGACAGCCGGTCAAACGTTTCCCGATAGCGCTTTATGAGCCAGCGATTGAACTGGATCTGCGCGCCCTCTTGCCACGAGTAGCGGCCGCGCGGCGCGAATTTTGAACGTAGCCCCACCTGCACCAGTTCGTCGACGTGCATGTCCTGATCGATGATATGCATGGCCGAATTCATGTTCATCTCGAACTTGTGCTGGAAGGACGGATGTTTCGATGCGCCTGGCGCGACCAGCGTGCCTGCATCCTGCTCCATCGTTTCAGGCCCGGTCGGGCGAAGTATCAGGTAGATGACCATGTCACTCATCATCACCAGTGACAGGGTCGGCGGGATGTTGGCGAAGGTCATACGGTTGCGGTCGCCCTCGGTCAGGCCGGGAAATACTGGCATCTGCGCGACCTGGGTCGGGTTGAAGCTGGCGTCCTTGTGCGTGGTGCCGTTAAAGCGCAGGAACCCAGCATCGCTGGGATCTGAGTCTGGAAATTCGGCTAAATCCGACGGCACGAAATCGTGCAGTGGGCCCTGATGCAGTTTCGAGGCGTGATAACCGTCATTATTGTTCTCGAACATGACCTTCCAGTTCCACGGGAAGGTGCCGGGAGCCTGCGGTCGCAGATCGTCGGCCGAGGCTAAGTCGTAGCCTTTGAGCGCTTCGGTGACATCGGCTAGACGCGGCGCCAGGGGCGCGGCTTCATGGTCGAAATTAACAAAGATAAAGCCGTTCCAGATTTCCACGGCAAAAGGCGTGAGTCCATGCTCTTCCTTATTGAAGTTGCAGGTCCTTTCCATCGCCGGCGCGCCGGTTAACTTGCCATCGAGGCCGTAGGCCCAGTGGTGATACGGGCAAAGGAACATGCGAGTATTGCCTGACCCCTCCGCCACCAGCATAGCGCGATGCGCGCAGACAGACGACATAGCGTTGACCTTGCCGTCGCGACCTCGCGCCACGACGATCGGTTCGTCCGCGATCTTCGTCGTGAAATAGTCGCCAGGGTTCTTCACCCAGGACTCGCGGCCGACACAGAGCCATTCGTGATAGAAGAGGGCTTCTTTTTCGAAGGCGTAGAAGTCGGCGCTGGTGTAGCACTCCGGCGGCAGGGTTTCGGCGTCCGCCAGATCAATATCTGAAGAGCCGAGAGAGTCGATAAATTCGCGGGTGGGTAATCTGAAAGACATGGCGACGATCACCTGATTTCGTCGTTTCGTGGCAGCGCCCCCGGAGGTACCTCTTCCGGGCGGATGTCATCATGGGAAAAGCTAACCCTGGCGCAGGGCCGGGGTCTTGTGTTTAGGCGCACAAGAACTTGCGCCTGATCGAAAGGGCGAACTGACGAGTATTAAAAGGCGGTGGCCACCGACAGGCTGCGCCACGCATCGATGTCTTTCTGAATCTCCGCCATCTCCTCTTCGGCATAGCCGATGGCGTCGGCCCCAAGCAGGAAGTGAAGGGGTGGTCTTTTCATCCCGGCGATCTGAAGCACGGCCTGTGCCAGTTTTTCGGGATTGCCCGGCTCATGACCCTTATACGCCGCCAGCGTGCGTTCCGCTTCGCGAGCCTTTCCGTCGTAATCGCCGATTTTGCGGCCGACTATGTTCAGTGAACCCTTGGCAAAATCCGTGCGAAATCCGCCGGGCGCCAGATTCGTCACCCCGATCCCCAGTTCCTCGACCTCTTCGGCAAGGGTGCGACCCAGACCTTCTATGGCGAATTTTGTTGCCCCATAAACGCCCGAACCCGCCCACGGCGCATAACCCGATACGGACGTCACATTGATGATATGGCCGGAACGGCGGCCGCGCATATAGGGCAGAACCGCCTGAAGGACGTGGATAGTCCCGAACACATTGACGTCGAACACCTTGCGAATTTCGTCCGGGCTCGCCTCTTCGATCGCGCCGATCAGACCGTAACCGGCATTGTTGACCAGAACATCGATACCGCCCAGAGCGGTTTCAGCAGCGGAAACAGTGGTCTCCACTGCGTCTGGCTGGGTGACGTCCATAAGCAGGGCATGCGCCTTTCCGGGGCTCAGGGCATTGAATGCGATCTGGTCAACTGCACCGCGCACCGTCCCTACAACCTGATCCCCGCGGGTCAGGGCGGCGCGCGCAATAGACAGGCCAATGCCCTTGGAAACGCCCGTAATAAACCATTTCATGCCTATAATGCTCTGAATTAGCGAAAAAATCTTAGACGCGGCCCGCGCTGTCGATGCGCGTTTTTGCGGGCGCGATTGTCGTTAACCCATGAGTAAGGGTCTTGTCGGAAGGCGTCTGAAAAATTGTCTGCCGGTGCCACAGACAGGGGCTTCAAGGTCGCGGTCGCGCCGTTTCGGCCGATGCACTTGTCCACAGACGCATGAGTGACGGACCCAGTCGGCGCGTATCGGCTGAAAAAGTAGCCATAGGGCTGCAGGGCTTAGGCAAATCGCAAGTTACAGGGCGTGCCACCTCAAGACCGTGAAGGTTTTGTGTGACACTTTTCTGACGAGCCTTAGGCCTGCCGTTGTGTGTGTGGGGATGGTCAAAGGGGAAAAAGGGCTGACGCCCGCAGCAAACACGCTCAATTTGACCAAGGGGATATGGCAATGAACAGCAAGCATACTTTGTTAAAATATTATTTGTTGAGCGTGTCGGCCCTGGCCGGCCTGATGACGGTGCCTGTTCAGGCACAGGACGTCGCCGCGACAAGCGAAGAGCCGACGGAGATCATCATCACCGGTGCGCGTGACCTCGGCGGCGTCAAGCAAAAGCGCTCGACTTCCAGTGTCTTTGGCATCGACAAACCGCTCGTCGATACGCCACGTGCGGTGACTGAAATTTCCGACAAGCTTTTGTCGCGCTACTCTATCAAAAATGTCTACGACTTCACGGCCGTAGCCGCCGGCACCTATACCGGATCCTATTTTGGCGTCCCGGGCAGCCTGAACATCCGCGGCACCATGGCCGACAATTACTATAACGGCTTTCAGGGTTTGTCGAACTTCGCCAACTATCCGACCCCTGTCGACGCGACGTCCTCAATCGAAATTGTGCGGGGCCCGACCTCGCCGGTCTATGGGTCTGGGCAGGTCGGCGGCTTCATGAACTTCATCCCGAAGACCGGCTATGGCGAGAACACTAAGTACGTCAGTAAGACGGGCGGTGACGTGTCGGTCACTGTTGGCAGCTATGGCGAAAAAGTTCTGACGGGGAACCTGTCTCTGCCCGCAAACTGGGGCACTAATGACGCCGGTTTGCATCTGTTCGCCAAGGTTGAGGATTCGGACAGCTTTTACACGGGCATGCACCCGAAGTCCGAAGTGGCGCAGATTTCCTTTGCCAGCGCACTCGGTGAAAAGTGGTCTTTGGAGACAAGCTATCAGTTTATCCACTCGGATGGCTATCTGAAGAATATTGGCTGGAACCGCGTCACCCAGCAACTGATCGACGAAGGTCTTTATATCTCTGGCCGTCCGATCGCCAAGATCAACAATGGTTCGACCCCGTTCATCACAGCCGGGCAATTCTACGGCACGGCAGGGGGCTCCACGCTTCTTTACACCGCGCCGGCCTTTGGGGTTACCCCCACTCCGAACAACTTCACCAAGCTGGATCCGGCGACGGTGAAGCTGGTCAAACTGTCACCGCGCACCACTTTCATCGATGAAGGCGTCGATCTCAACGAAGCGACGACCCACACACTCTATGCCGGTGCATCGCGCGAGCTTCTCGGTGGCAAGCTGAAGATTGAGGGTTTCCTCAATACGCTGGATTCGAAAAACTACCAGAGCTACGGTTTCGGCAGCCAATATATGTCGACACTCAGCGAACAGCGTATCAGCTATTTGAAAGAGTTCGAGACTGGCCCCATCGAATGGAAAACGGTATCGGGCGTTAGCCACCGCTTCACCCATGCACACGTCCAGGGGTCGCTCAACGACTTCGTCATCTCCGAAGACCGCCGCGATCTGAGCGTTGGGCCAACGCCTGACGACCGCTTTAACAATCCGTTCGTCGCAGGCTACAAGTGGGCGACCGATGTGACCACCAAGATCCACAATATGGGCCTGTTCACCTTGGCCGATGGCACATGGGGTCCGGTCAGCCTTACGCTTGGAGGGCGTGCCGACGAATATCAGGTCAATGCTCTGAATATCGGCACCGAGGTCGGCGTAACTCGCGCGCGCCGTAAGGATGAGAAGAACGCCTATAGTTACAACGCATCCCTAGCCTACAAGTTCGACTGGGCGACGGTCTACACCACCTATGCCCGCGCCAAGTCGCTGCAGATCGATCAGGGCGGTGGACTCGCGCCGGCCCTTATTCTCAACGACGCTTATCTCGGCGGATCGCGTCTGCGCGAAGTGGGCGCCAAGACCTCGCAGTACGGCGGTCGCCTCTTCGCCTCGATCGCGGCCTACGATCAGGACCGCTCGTATCTCTCGACCCCACCGTCAGGCGTCCAGACGGTTGTGGCGCTTCGCACCCAGGGGCTTGAGGGCGAGCTGCGCTGGCTGGTCACTGAAAGCTTCGGCCTGACGGCAACGCTTACGAAGCAGAAGACCAAGATCCAGCCGACCGCCGGCAACGGCTTCTTTATTACGGTTCCCTCGTGCCTGGCCGGGATCGCTTGTACCGACGGCTACGGCGGTTACGCCTTCTCAAATGCCAACCTTTATCCGCAGCTTAAAGGCGGATACTACCTCCATGCCACGCCGGAAACCAGTGGCTCGCTGTTTGCCACCTACGACGTGCGCGGAAAATGGGGCGTGACCGGTGGCGTGACCTATGCGTCGGAAACGGGCGGCTTCCTGCCCGGTGCCATCGTCCTTCCCGCTTACACGCTGGTCCGCGCCGGTGCTTACTATATCTCCGGTCCGTACCGCTTCGACTTGAACGTCAACAATCTGTTGGATGAAGAATATTTCCTCGCCAATTCCGATACGGATGCCAATGCCAACGTGCTCCCAGGCATCGGACGTACCGTCTCGTTGAAGGTCAGCCGTACGTTCTGACCGTTTGTCAGATCACGGCCACAGCAATCTGTCCGGCTGAGCGGATCGGGGGCATCCCCCTGATCCGCTTAACCGCTTTTCTATGCAAGGGTTCTCATATGTTCAAACGCGTTGGTGTACCGCTTTATCTGCTCATGGCCTCCTCGGCCCTGGCGGGGCCTGTTGTGACGACCAGTGCCGGGCGCATCGAAGGGACCAGCGAAAACGGCGTCTCACGATATCTCGGCATACCTTTCGCCACCCCCCCGGTCGGTGATTTACGCTGGCGTGCACCTCAGCCCGTCAAACCGTGGAGTGGTCTGCTCGAAGCACGCAGTTTTGGACCCGATTGCGTGCAGATGGATATGGAAAACCCGCCAGGGCCAGGCTTCGTCAATCCAGAGTCCGAAGACTGCCTCTATCTCAACGTGTGGGCACCCGAAAATACGTCAGGCCGCAAGCGCCCCGTGATGGTGTGGATATATGGCGGCGCCTTCATCATGGGGGCGGCGTCCTACCCCAGCTATGACGGCACGGCCTTTGCCAGGCAGGACGTCGTCATGGTATCGTTGAACTATCGTGTAGGCCGCTTCGGCTTTTTCGCTCACCCCGAACTGAAAGGCGAGGGGGAGGATGTCGGCAATTACGGTCTGATGGATCAGATCAAGGCGCTGGAATGGGTGCGCGATAATATTGCCGCTTTTGGGGGGGATCCCGCCAATGTCACGATCTTCGGCGAGTCGGCGGGGGCCTCCTCGGTCAACTTCCTGATGGCGTCTCCGAAGGCGCGCGGTCTGTTCCACAAAGCCATTGCCCAGTCCGGCGGCACCAACGGATTCGTCAAGCCGCTCGACAAAGCCAGGGCCGACGGGAAGGCGTGGGGGGACAAGAAGGGGGCAACCACGCTGGCCGCCTTACGCGCTCTTCCGGCGGCCGCCGTGCTTGATGCGCCCGTACTCGTGCCCGAAAGCGTCATAGCCGACGGCCAGATCGTCCGTGAATCGACACCGGAGGCCTATAAGGCCGGTCATGTCGCTGACATACCCTATCTGGTCGGGGCAAATGATTACGAGGAAAGTCTGATCCGCTGGCTGCCGGGGGCGGAGAAGAAGCTAATCGAGAGTCTTGGGACCAAGGGCGAGGGCGTGGTGAAGCTCTACATGGCAGACGGAACGGCGCGTGAAATAGCCGAAAAGCGGCTATGGGGCGAATACGCCATGACCCTTCCTGCGCGATGGCGCGCGGAGCAGACAGCGCAGAATAAGGGCAAGGTCTGGCTCTATCGCTTCTCTTATGTACCAGAGACATTGCGAGCCAAAATGCCAGGAGCCGGGCATGAAAATGAGATCGAAATGGTCTTCGATATTCGTCAAAGCCGCACTCAGCGCCACGTATGGACCGCCGCGGACCTGACGATGGCCAGAACCATGAACCGCTACTGGGCCAATTTCGCCAAGACCGGCGACCCGAACGGCGACGGGCTTAAAAACTGGCCGCGCTATACGGTGAAGTCGCGTGCGCTGATGCACTTTGCCAAAGATGGCATTGCCCCCGCCATCGATTTTGAAAAGGCGCGGCTGGACGCGTTGGAAGCGGCCACTGTTAAATAAGAAAAAGCGCCTCTGCGATGACCGCAGAGGCGCTTTCTTCCTATCTGGTACGCTTAGGCGACTTCGCGCATGAAGGCGTCGATCTGCGCAGGCGTTGGGGCGGCGTCGGCGGAGGCACGCGATACCGACAAGGCCCCGGCGGCAAGCGCATAGCGCAGGGCCAAAAGCCATTTCGCGCCGCCGGCCAGTTGCGAAACCAGCGCGCCGTTGAAGACATCACCGGCCCCCGTGGCGTCGACGGCAGAGACCTTATACGCGGGCAGGTGCACCAGCGTGCCATCGACCAGTGCGGCGCAACCACGGCCCCCTAAGGTGACCAGCGCCCGACCGGCCCCCGCCTTGATCAGGCTGTGCAGGGCCGCGTGCAGCGCCGCATCACCCAGACCGTCTATGCCGCTCAGCTGCGCCAGTTCGGTCTCATTGGGCGTGACGACATCGGCCAGTGGCAGAAGGCTAAGGGCGGACGGGATGATCGGGGCTGGGTTCAGCACGGTAAGGACGCTGTGGGCACGGGCGATTTCGAGCGCGCGGCGAACCGTTTCCAGCGGTACCTCAAGCTGCACCACAAGGGCGTCGGCTTCAACAATGAGGTCGGCGGCGGCTTCGACGGCTGCCGGCGTAAGCCCGGCATTGGCACCTGGCGATACGGTGATCATGTTCTGACCGTCGCGGGCGACCAGAATGTGCGCCATGCCGGTCGGTAACCCGGCAAGAGTGCTCACGTGGCTGACGTCCACACGGTTGTCGATGAGGTGTTGCCGGGCCTGGGCGCCGAACACATCATCGCCGACCGCACCGATCATGGCCGTAAAGCAGCCCAGTCGCGCCAGCGCGACGGCCTGATTGAGGCCTTTGCCGCCAACCGCCTGTCGCGTCTCGTGGCCCATGATAGTTTCATTAGGTTTTGGCAGCAGATTGACGCCCAGCGTCACATCCATATTGAGGCTGCCGACAACGACGATCTTACGCGACACGGTCATGGTGGTCTCCTGATCTCAGCGTCTCAGCTAAGACCATTACCACCAAGGGTCTTGTCCAGGCGCGCACGACCTCTTGCTGCGACCGTGTGCCGCGGATCAGTGCGTGAACAGGGCTTTTCGGATGATGGCGTGTGCGCCCCAATTGCCATTGACCATCTGAGACACGCCGAAATCGACCCCGACCGAAAGAAGCGAAACCGCTTCGTCTTCGGTCAGGCCGCGTGTGGTCATAAGGAAGCGCCGGGCCTTGCGGAACGCATCGCGCAGGGCCCCCTCGACCGAGGCCTTCTTGTAGATGTCGCTCTGCGCCTTATCACCCAGTTCGCGTAGATAGTTGGGCTGTGAAAAGCCCATCACAATCCATTCGTCCTTCGTTTCGATCAACGGGTAGTCGAGATCGCGTAAAGGGTCGCGTTGAGCCGACTTCGGGTGCAGCACGATCTGCACCAGGGTGGTCATCGAACATTCGATGGCCGTGCCGCAAAGCTCGGAATCGCCCTGAGAGGCGTGGGGGTCGCCCAGCGACAACAGGCCTTCGGCGACATTGACCGGCAGGTAGATCGACGCGCCGGGTCCCAGACGCCAGTTGTCTATATTGCCGCCGAAATTGGCGGGAGGCACCGAATCGATCAGACCGTCGTGCGCCGGGGCCAGGGCGACGAACCCAAAATGCGGACGCACGGGCACCTCGACATTGCGCAACACGTCGAAATTGCGCTCAATCGTATCTGGATCGATGACAACGCCCGGATAGTCGTAGCGGTCGTGACGCGTGCCAAAGGGATCGGTCTGAGGTGTATAGCGGAAATTGTACACCGCATGGGCGCAACAGCGCTCATGGCCGGTTTCCACCTCATAGATGGTGACCACTTCGCGGGGCTTGGGGTCTTCCAGCAGGTCGTTATAGTGAAAGCCCCAGTAGGCCGCGACATTGCTGCCGAAGCTGCGCCCGGCGAATTTCGGGTTGTGTGAGGGGCGCGTTTTGATCTCCAGAAACCGGACCTCAACAATATCGCCGGGCTTGGCCCCGGCAATGGCGATCGGCCCGGTGCAGATATGCACCCCGAAGCCTTCGCCCGCGCCGCGTCCGACCGCCGAGGCATCCATAGGGCCCGCGCCGCGACGGTCTACGGTCTTTTCGTCCGCCGTCCAGTGATAGACGGCTTCGGCACCGGCATCCCCTTCGATCATGCGCTCGTAATCGTCGCCGGCATGGTGTGTCAGGGTTTCGATAGTGACGTAATCGCCCGATTGCACCCGTAACGCCGGTTTCAGGTGTCGGCTGAGATAGCCCCAGTGGATGGTCTCTGGCGTCGCCGGCAGGAGGTGGTGGCGTACGCTGCGCTGAGGGTAGACCTCCGCGACCTCCACCGCTTCGACACCGTCTTCGAGAGCGTCTTCGCCTTCGTCGCTCAAGGCCAGGTCTTCGCGGAAACGGCTCTCTTTCGATTCCTGTGGGCGACCGCGGCGTGGGGCTTCTGCGCTGTCGTGGGCCGGGGGAGATTTGCGGTATTCGCGCGGCGAAATGCCGTACTGTTCGCGGAAGGCCCGGCTGAATGAGGCGGAGTCATTGAAGCCCCACTGAAACAGGATATCGGAGATTGACTTCTGCGCATGGAGAGGGCTCAGCAGATCCATCCGGCAACGCTCCAGCCGTCGGAGCTTAACGTAATGACCAAAGCTTTCATTCACGCTTTCGAACAGCTTTTGTAAGTACCGCATGGATATGCCGTGCTCGGCGGCGACCTGTTGCAGATTCAGATTTGGATCCGACAGGTGCATTTCGATCGTCTGAAACACACGCTCCAGCAACATGGCGCGTGCGCCGGCCGCCCCGCCCAGAGACTTCGAAGGGGCATCCTCCATCAGGGCGGTGAGGAGGAATTCGGGTAGGCTGAGTTCGACCGGACGGATACGATCCGTATTCAGCTCGTTGATGGTGTCGGCGACGGAACGCAACATCCCCGACAGGATGCGCCCGGCGCCGATGTCGCTCGCGATTGGGTTGATGCCGCCGGGCAAGGGATTGCGCACGCGCAGCGACAGGAAGCTTTTGGGTATCGTCACCAGCAGAAAACGGTGATCGCGGTGGAGGTCGAGACCCGCCACAGCATTGCCATCGCCAAAGATCAAACCACCTTCCGCGACGACCGTCACCTGACCGCCGTCAGTGAGCCGCAGATCGCCTTCAAGCAGCGAGAGCAGCCACACCTGATCGGCGCGCTCGGTCATGTCGATTTTAAGGATCTGAGGCGTTGAGGAAACGCAGATGAATTCCAGCTTTTGCTGACTTTGATAGCTGGCCAGTTCGCCATAGGCCGTGTCCGCGTTCATCGCCTCCAGTAGGATGGATTTGCGTTGCAATGCAAAACGCCAGGAGTCCCAGCGCTGCTCCTTAGGATAGGCATTGGTCGTAAAGCGCAACATGTCAGATCCCTTGCCCCGGTGCGGGCATTGACGGTCAAAAGCCATGCAAAAGGCTTTTCTGGTAACGATTTCTTTGAAATGTCAGGAAGCAAAGACTGCGTTGCGGCCGATAACGAGAAGCCTTCGTTCCGTTGGGTTATTGACAGGGCAAACGGAAAATCCGTCAATCCTGAACAGCTTCTGTGCGCGTACAGACAAGACGTCGTGCGGCAGTGCAACATGGCTTCGTCAAAAAAGCGTCACAGCGGGAGATACACGCGGGCCGATAAAAGGGGGGTGAAAAGGAGGCCCCTCCCGCCGTGACCACCGGATTAAGTCCGGTAATCACGCTTTAGGATTTGAACACGGCTATCGTCTTGATCACAGGCGCTTCAAAACTTGCGCCTTCGGTTGTTACCTCAAGCCCATCCTGTAGGTGCAAGTCTACAGGCAACTTTCAGTGCCTGCACCGACAAGTCATCCGCAGGAGGTTGCGCCTATGCTGTGACAGCGTCTGACTATGCGGAGTTGTGTCATGAGTGCGGATTTGAGGGTGCGGGTAGAAGCCATTGTGGATACGGGCCCCGCGGGCGAAGCGGGGGCTGTGCGCGTTTTCGATTTGCGACCAATAGACGGTCATTCCCTGCCGGCATTCGAGGCGGGTGCTCATATCGATATCGTGGTGCGCGAAGGACTGGTGCGGCAGTATTCACTTTTCAATGCGCCGGATGAGACCCACCGCTATATGGTCGCCGTCGCGCTGGACGCCGCCACGCGCGGGGGCTCGAAACATCTACATGAATGGGTCGAATGCGGCGACATCCTGATTGTCAGCGCGCCGCGCTGCCACTTTCATCTGGTCGAGGACGCCCCGTTTTCCGTGTTTATCGCAGGCGGTATCGGCGTTACCCCCTTATGGGCGATGGCGCAGCGACTGCTGGCCTTGGGGCAGCCATTCAGTTTTCACTATGGCGCACGTAAGGCGGCAACCGCGCCGCTGCTCGATACCCTGCGTGAGACCTTGGACACCAACGGCATTGCATTCGAAACGGCTTTCGAGGCCGATGGCGGGGCACGGCTGGATCTGGCTCGGATTATCGCAAATGCTCCCGAAGGCACTCACTTCTATGCCTGTGGACCCAGGGGCATGCTGGATGCCTATGTGGCGGCGGGGGCAGTGCGGCCATCCGAAACCATTCATTTAGAGCGCTTTGCCGGTGCGTCCGAGGCCGTCACGGAAGGTGGTTTCGAAGTCGAACTGGCGCGCACGGGCGGCGCGTTCACCGTGCCTGCGGGGCAGACCATCCTTGAGACCCTTAAATCGCATGGGATCAATGTGCCGCACTCCTGTGCGGAAGGCATTTGCGGTGCATGCGAATGCAGGGTCATTGAAGGCACACCGGATCATCGGGACAGCGTCCTGACCGATGCCGAAAAAGCCTCCGGCCAGACCATGATGGTCTGTTGTTCCGGGGCGAAGTCTTCGCGCCTCGTGCTCGATTTGTAAGGGGCACAAAATGGCTGCACCTCGCAAACCCCTCATTCAGGGCCTGGACCCGTTTATCGTCCTTATGCTGGGGCTGGTGATCCTGGCCAGTGTTCTGCCGGTCCGGGGACGGGCTGCGGTGACAATGGAAGTTGTTACCGACGCCGCCATTTTTCTTTTGTTCTTCCTGCATGGAGCCAAGTTATCGCGCGAGGCTGTCGTCGCGGGGTTGGCCAACTGGCGCGTTCACCTGCTCGTGCTGGCGACGACCTTCATTCTATTTCCGCTAATCGGGTTGGCCTTAAACGCCACGCTGGCGGCTTGGATCGCCCCGTCGCTCCTGAGCGGCTTTCTATTCCTGTGCCTGTTGCCATCGACGGTACAGTCGTCGATAGCCTTTACCGGGATCGCCGGAGGAAATGTCGCAGCAGCCGTTTGCAGCGCCTCGCTGTCGAATCTGCTGGGTATCGTTCTGACACCTATACTGGCCGGCGCTCTGATGGCCGGTACCGCCGAACACGTTGGCGGTGTGTCGTTCGATGCGGTTCAGAAAATCGCCTCGCAATTGCTTCTGCCTTTTGTACTTGGCCACTTGTCACGACCATGGACCGGCGGTTTCATTGATCGGCACAAGCTATGGATCGGACGTGTGGATCGAAGCTCTATCCTTCTGGTCGTCTACACCGCTTTCTCGGCTTCGATCGTCGAGGGATTGTGGTCGAAGGTGAGCGTTGGCGATCTGGTTGCGGTGCTGGTGGTCGCATGTGGTGTGCTTGCCTTGATCCTAACAGGCACGTGGTATGTTTCAGGATGGCTCGGTTTTTCACATAAGGATCGTATCGTCATTCTGTTTTGCGGTTCTAAAAAGAGTTTAGCCTCTGGTGTGCCCATGGCCTCTATACTGTTCCCGGCTTCGGTTCTCGGCCCAATTATATTGCCGTTGATGGTTTTCCATCAGATCCAACTCATATCCTGCGCAGTTATTGCTCAGAGACTAAACATGAAAAATGGCCCGGTAAATTAACGCTGATCATTTCTGTGGTTCGACCACGTAACCTCGTAAGGCTCTGAAGTTGACTGACTGAGCCCGTTGATTGTCTTTGAAAATATTTTTCAAAACTCGCTTCAATCATGGCTGTGGCCGTCGTGCCGGGCGAACCATATTCGCATACCACAGAGTGAATGTTCCCATACACATTCAAAGGCCTGTCCTATGACTTGTGCGCTGGGAACTCCGCGATTGGTAGGTTCCCGAAGGACTCCGATCACCCTTCACGTCGGTCAGATGCGGCGTAAGCGTGATAGGAGATTTGACCCTAAAGCCTGATCTTGCACTGAAAGCGCGATTGTGGTTCGCGCGCATCAGGACAAGTGTGGTGACGCCAACGAAATTCCTCATCGGTCAGATCGGTCTGGTCCTCGGGATTGTCATCCTTGGGATGTGGGCATCGACGCAATGGGCGGCGCATCAACTGGCCTACCAAGCGCAATTGGGCGCGCCGTGGTTTCGAGTGTCAGGCTGGCCGCTTTATCGCCCCTGGCAGCTATTCGTCTGGTGGTTTCAATATGAAGCCTATGCGCCGGCTGTTTTCCATCGCTGTGGCCTTATGGCGGCATCAAGCGGCGGGCTGGGTTGCGTTGCGGCTGTGGCTGGGTCGTTATGGCGCGCCCGTCAGTCGCGACGCGTCACGACCTATGGCTCGGCGCGTTGGGCATCTTTGGATGAGGTGAGCAGAGCGGGTGTTCTCCGCGAACGCGGTGTTTTTCTGGGTCGGCTCGGCCCGGACTATCTGCGCCATGATGGCCCGGAACACATTCTGGCGTTTGCGCCTACGCGGTCAGGTAAGGGCGTCGGGCTCGTGGTGCCGACCCTTCTCTCATGGACCGGTTCCGTCATTGTCCATGACATCAAAGGCGAAAACTGGGATCTGACAGCGGGGTGGCGGTCGAGGTTCTCCCATGCCGTCCTGTTTAATCCGACTGACCTGCGCTCAGCACGCTACAACCCCCTTCTGGAAGTGCGCAAAGGCATCAATGAAGTGCGCGATGTTCAGAATATCGCCGACATCCTGGTCGATCCGGAAGGGTCGCTTGAGCGGCGTTCCCACTGGGAAAAAACCAGTCATTCCCTGCTGGTAGGCGCCATTCTTCATGTGCTTTACGCTGAACCGGATAAGACGCTGGCCTGCGTGGCCCGGTTCCTCTCCGACCCCGACCGCTCTCTGGTAGATGCAATGAACTGCATGCTTGCCACCAATCATTTAGGGGGCGAGGGGGAACCGCCGCGTGTGCATCCGGTCGTCGCGTCGGCCGCCCGGGACATCCTCAACAAAGCCCCGAACGAACGCTCAGGTGTGCTCTCGACAGCCATGTCCTTCCTAGGCCTCTATCAGGATCCGGTCGTGGCCGCGACGACATCCACCTGTGACTGGCGTATCGCGGATCTGGTCAACGCCGAGAGCCCGGTGTCCCTCTATTTGGTGATCCCACCGTCAGACATTTCGCGCACCAAACCTCTGGTCCGTCTGATGCTGAATCAGATCGGGCGTCGGCTGACCGAACGGCTCGAAGGTGATCCCGCCAAGCGCAACCGTCATCAATTGTTGATGATGCTTGATGAGTTCCCGGCTCTCGGCCGTCTCGACTTCTTTGAGACCGCGCTCGCCTTCCAGGCCGGCTACGGCATCCGGGCCTATCTGATTGCGCAATCCCTGAACCAGATATCGAAAGCCTATGGAGAGAACAATTCCATCCTCGACAACTGCCACGTCCGAATTGCGTTTTCCTCAAATGACGAGCGGACAGCCAAGCGCATATCCGATGCACTCGGCACCGCCACCGAACAGCGCGCCCAGCGCAATTATGCCGGCCACCGTCTGGCACCCTGGTTGTCTCACGTCATGGTCTCGCGTCAGGAAACGGCACGACCACTTCTGACGGCGGGGGAAGTGATGCAACTGCCACCGAGCGATGAGCTTGTGCTGGTCTCCGGTTTGCCGCCCATCCGGGCCAAAAAGCTGCGCTATTACGAGGATACGAACTTCCGCTCTCGCCAGCTGCCGGCGCCCGTCCTCAGCACAGACTCGTATCGGGACGTGCCACCTTTACGGCCTAACGACTGGGAACATCAGATCCGTTTCACTGATGCTCGCCTGATCGCGACACTATCCGTGGCCAATGGGGATGTCCCTCAGTCGGATACGATCAATGAGAGTGATACTGACTCCGCGGGTCACGACGTCAAACCCGCGTCTGTCGATGCCGAGGTGACCGCCCCTGGCACCACAAACGAGGCGGAAGCCGCTGGCGACTCCCAGCATTTGACGCACCTACGAACGATAGCCGCCATCACAAAGGCCGGGTGCGTCAGAGAGCAAGCAAAAACTCTGGCCAAAGGCCGAAAGGGAAGCCGGGGGAAGTTGGCCGGTAAGGAGAGCCAGACCCACGATTTGTTCGTGGAGCAGGGAGGTGTCGCATGACCGCTAAAAAGGTTCGACATCAATTGTTCCTGGGCCCAGAGGTCAGCGCGCGTTTAGAGACGCTGGCCGCTAAACCCGGCATGAACAAATCCGCGATCCTGTCGGATGCCGTAACCGCGTGGCTTGAGCGCCGTGCCTCCAACGAACTTGACGCGCATTTCGGCAAGCGGCTGGACCGTCTGTCCGTGCAGCTGAACCGTATGGAGCGCGATCAGCTTATCCTACTTGAAAGCCTCGCCCTGTTTATCCGGCTCACGCTTCTGCGGGATGCCCATTTGCCAGAAGCCGACGCGGCCACCCGTGCGCTGGCACGCGCGCGCTACGAGGGCTTTGTCGCGCAGGTCGGCCGTATAATTGCCACCGGTCAGTCGTCGCTCAATCCCACCTCTTCCAGGGAGGGCGAGTGATGGACCCATTATCGATATCCCATCAGCGCCTGCGGGCCATGTTGCGGACCGCCATGGGGGAGGGGCTGGCCGCCGCCCTGGCCGATCCCGCCGTGTTTGAAATTCTCGTCAATCCCGATGGCACCGTCCGCTTTGATCGGGCCAGTGAAGGACGGGTGTTGTGTGACCTCATGATGCCTCCGGCAGAGGCCGAACGGATTATCCGCCTGGTAGCGAGCCATGTCCGTACTGAGATCCATCCAGACTCCCCCATCGTCAGTGCCGAATTGCCCATGTCTGCCGATGGCACGGGCGGAGAACGCTTCGAGGGCCTGTTGCCGCCGGTCTCGCGCGGCCCGTGCTTCTCGATCCGCAAGCCCGCCTATCGCCTCTTCGGTCTCGAGGACTATGTGTCGGCCTGCGTCATGACGAAGGCTCAGGCGGAGGTCTTACGGCGCGCGGTGTGTTCGCGCCAGAATATCCTCGTGGCCGGCGGCACAAGCTCCGGCAAGACGACCCTGACCAACGCCCTTTTGGCAGAGGTCGCCGCCCTGGGTGAGAGGGTCGTATTGATTGAGGACACGCGCGAACTGCGCTGCGCAGCGGAAGATGTCGTCGAATTGCGCACCCGGCCCGGTCATATCGCCTTGGGTGATCTCGTCCGCTCCACCCTGCGTCTGCGGCCTGACCGCATCGTCGTCGGGGAGGTGAGGGGGGCGGAAGCGCTCGACCTTCTCAAGGCCTGGAACACCGGCCATCCCGGCGGAATCGCGACGCTGCACGCCAATTCGGCCAAAGGGGCCCTGTTTCGCCTGGAACAGCTCGTTCAGGAAGCCGTGACCCATGTGCCGTCGGCCCTCATCGCCGAAGCCGTAGACGTCATCGTGTTCATCCGCGGGGCCGACCCACAGACCGGCATCCCTCGCCACGTCGCTGAAATCGTCGGGGTCGATGGCCTCGATGCCTGCGGCGGTTACGTCCTTCGCCCGATGCTTCCACTCGGGGAAGAGCCTGGTATCGCGCGTTCAACCCTTATGGAGATATAGATGTTCAAAACCCTGTTTCATTCGCCGGTGCCGGGTTGGCGACCGGACGCCCTCGAAAAACCACTCGCCGCTTTGGGGCTGTTGGGCCTTTGGATCGGTCTGTCCCCCGCCGCACAGGCAGCGGGCTCGGGCATGCCGTGGGAAGGGCCGCTTCAGCAGATCCTCGACAGTGTCCAGGGGCCCGTCGCCAAGATCATCGCGGTCATGGTGATTATCGTCGCGGGCCTGACCCTGGCCTTTGGCGAGACCTCTGGCGGCTTCCGCAAGCTCGTACAGATCGTCTTTGGTCTGTCGATCGCCTTTGCCGCCTCCTCCTTCTTCCTTAGCTTCTTCAGCTTCGGTGGGGGGGCCGTCATCTGATGGCCAGCCGCGTCGAGGGCTTCGATGTCCCCCTGCACCTATCCCTCACGCAACCCCTGCTGTTGGGTGGCGCGCCACGGACCCTGGCGATTGCCAACGGGACCGTGGCCGCCGCCCTAGGCCTCGGCCTGCAGATGTGGCTGCCCGGTCTCGGCCTTTGGCTGATCGGGCATACCCTGGCCGTCTTTGCCGCCCGTTACGATCCCGATTTTGTGCCTGTCCTCCTGCGCCACCTCCGCCAGAAAGGCTATTTCGCATGCTGAATCTGCGCCAATACCGCCAGACGGCCGATCGTTTGTCCGATCATTTGCCCTGGGTCGCACTCGTCGCGCCGGGCGTCATCCTCAACAAAGACGGCAGCTTTCAACGTACGATCCGCTATCAGGGCCCGGACCTCGAAAGTGCCACGCCCGCCGAACTGGTCAGCGTCACCGCTCGTGTCAACAATGTGCTGCGTCGGTTCGGAACCGGCTGGGCGCTGTTCTTTGAAGCCCGCCGCGCCCCGGCCATGCGCTATCCGGCACCCGGTGCCGAAACCGGGATAGCCCGCCTGATCGATGAAGAGCGCCGCGCGGCCTTCGAAGGGGAGGCCGAGGCGCACTTCGAGAGCCAATACTATCTGACCTTCGTCTTCATGCCTCCCGCCGATGTTCTGTCTCGCGCCAGCCAGGCGCTGATTGAGACCCCTGATACTGAGCCGGGAACAGAGACGCGCCGGGACTGGAAACGCGAACTTCAGATGTTCGTCAATCGCACGAACGCCGCTATCGATCTGTTGGCCGGGATCATGCCGCGGGTCGAACCGTTAGACGATGCAGAGACCCTGACCTATCTGCACAGCACCGTCTCAACAAAGTCCCATCGCGTGGCCGTGCCCGCTATCCCCGTTTATCTTGACGCCATCCTTGTCGATACGCCGCTTAACGGTGGCCTGTCGCCCCGGCTGGGTGAACAGCATATCCGCACCATCACGGTACTGGGTTTCCCAAACCACACCCATCCGGGACTTCTTGATGCCCTGAATCATCTGGCCTTCGGCTATCGCTGGACAACCCGCTTTATTGCGCTCGACAAGGAAACCGCCGTCAAAACCCTGACCAAGGTGCGCCAACAGTGGTTCAACAAGCGCAAGTCCGTCACCGCCATGCTGCGCGAGGTGATGTATGCGCAAGCCTCGCCTCTGACCGACACCGATGCCGACAACAAGGTGGCTGATGCCGACGCGGCCCTTCAGGCACTGGGCGGCGATCACGTCAGCTTTGGCTATCTCACCACGACGATCTCAGTGTTCGATACTGACGCCCACATGGCCGATGAAAAGGTCAGGGTAGTGGAGCAGGCGGTAAATAGCCTGGGCTTCACCACGTTTCGGGAGACCCTGAACGCCGTCGAAGCATGGCTTGGCTCACTGCCCGGGCACCTCTACGCCAATGTGCGTCAGCCGCTGATCCACTCGCTCAATCTGGTTCACCTGATGCCGCTCTCAGCTGTCTGGGCGGGGCCTGAGCGCAATAGCCATCTCGATGGGCCACCCTTGCTGCATGCGGTGAGTTCGGGGGCAACGCCGTTCCGCCTCTCGACCCATGTCGGTGACGTTGGGCATATGATGGTTCTGGGGCCAACGGGGGCGGGCAAGTCGGTCTTGCTGGCTTTTCTGGCGCTACAGTTCCAACGCTATGCGGGGGCGCAGACTTTCATTTTCGACAAGGGCGGCTCGGCAAGGGCCGCCGCCCTCGCTATGAACGGCAAGCACCATGCCCTCGGACGAACCGCAGCCCTGTCGTTTCAGCCCTTGTCTATGATCGACGATCCGGACGAGCGTACCTGGGCACTGGAATGGATTTTAAGCCTTCTCCTCAATGAGAAGGTCGAGGTGACCCCTGATATCAAGGCCGCCGTTTGGACCGCGCTCAATAATCTGGCAGCGGCCCCTATGGGCGAGCGCACCTTGACCGGGCTAAGTGTCCTGCTCTCGTCCAATGCGTTGAAGCAGGCTTTGGCTCCCTATACGCTTGAGGGCGCTTACGGGCAGTGTCTGGATGCGGACTGCGATGGGCTCGATCTGGCGCCCATCCATTGTTTTGAGACCGAAGACCTGATGGGCGATGCCGGTCTGGTGGCCCCTGTCCTGACCTATCTGTTCCACCGACTGGAAGCCCGCTTCGATGGGCGGCCCACGCTACTGATCCTTGATGAGGCCTGGGTCTTTCTCGATAATCCGCAGTTTGCGGCCCGCCTTCGGGAATGGCTTAAGGTCCTGCGCAAGAAGAATGTCAGCGTGGTGTTTGCCACCCAGTCTTTGGCCGACATCGCCGACAGCGCGATTGCCCCCGCCATTATCGAGTCCTGCCCGCAGCGGCTCTTCCTGCCCAATGAGCGCGCGGCCGAGCCGCTCTCGCAGGCGGCCTATCAGCGCATGGGTCTCAATGCCCGCCAAATCGAGCTGATCGCTCAGGCCATACCCAAACGCCAATATTATCTGCAATCTCGCAAAGGAAACCGACTGTTCGATCTGAACCTCGGCCCGCTCGCCCTGTCCGTCTGTGCTGCGGCGTCGCCCGAGGATCAACGCTTGATCGATAGGGTGGTGGAGGCCGAAGGGCCCGAACAGTTCGCCCCCGCCTATCTGGCGGCGCGGGGTTTATCCTGGGCGGCCGATCTCCTGAAACCTCCGTAGGCGCCTTACCCGTCACACCCCTGATCATTTCCGATCCACTTTGAGGCCAGCCGCAGCAGGTCACGCCCTCCCTTTGCCCATATTCGGAGTCTTCCCATGTCCCACAACGCTTTGCGTCGCTTCTCCATCGCCCTGATGATGGGCGCGTCGCTCGCGGGCCTGTCTGCGCCGGTATCCGCCCAGATCGCTGTCTTCGACCCGACCAACTACACCCAGAATATCCTGCAGGCGACGCGCGCCCTTCAGACAATCAACAACCAGATCCAGTCGCTGCAGAACGAAGCACAGATGATCCGCGACATGGCGACCGAGTTGAAGCGTCTCGATGTCTCCGCATTGCTGAAGCTCAACAAGGATATCGCCGCAATCAACGACCTGATGAAGGAAGCCAAGGGCATTGCCTTCACGCTGTCACAGACGCGCGCCGCGCTTAAGGCTCAGTTTCCGCAGGGCTACGATTTATCGATCTCAGGCAGAGGGTTATCGGCGCAAGCTGACGCCCGTTGGCACAGCGCCATGGATGCGTTTCAGCAGACGCTTCTGGTGCAATCTCAGATCTCGGAAGCCCTGCAGTCTGATGCCGGTACGCTGAATGATCTGGTTCGCGCCTCAGAGTCAGCCGACGGCGGCTTGCAGGCCCAGCAGGCGGCCAATCAGCTGTCCGCCCTTGTGGCCAAGCAGCAGATGCAGATCACGGCGCTGATGGCCGCCCAGTACCGGGCCGAAGCGCTCGATGCAGCAAGGAAGGCCGAAGGGGAGGCCGCCGCCAGGGCGGCTACCCGGAAGTTCCTCGGTTCCGGCAAGGCCTATACGGCGCAGTAAGCGCGACAAATCAATCGCTTGGCTGGGTATTCCTCATGACCGATCTTAACATCATCGATTCCTTTCTGGCGACCTTCATCGCCTATATCGACTCCGGGTTCGGTCTGCTCCGCGGTGATCTAGTGAGCCTGACGAGCCTCCTGATCACCATCGACGTGACGATTGCCGCCCTCTTCTGGGTGCTGGACGAGGAAAGCCAGCTGTTTGGCAAGCTCATTAAAAAGGTCCTCTATGTCGGGGCCTTTGCCTACATCCTGAATAACTTCCAGTCTCTGGCCAATCTGATCCACCAGTCCTTCACGCAACTGGGCCTGAATGCCAGTGGTGGCAGTATCGCCGCCGGGGATTTGCTCAAACCTGGACGTCTGGCTGGCATTGGGTTTGAGGCGGCCCACCCGTTGCTGGAGCAGGTGGCCGATCTCATGGGGCTCGACACGGTCCTCGCCAATCTCCTGACCATCGTCGTGCTCCTGATCGCCTGGCTGATCGTCCTTCTGGCCTTTTTCGTTCTGGCCATCCAGCTTTTCATAACGGTGCTGGAATTCAAGCTGACCTGCCTCGCGGGGTTTGTACTCGTACCCTTTGCCTTCTGGAACAAGACGGCCTTCCTCGCTGAACGCGTGCTTGGCAATGTCATCACGTCCGGGATCAAGATCATGGTGCTGGCGGTCATCGTCGGTATCGGAACGGGATTTTTCGCGCGCTTTGTTGGGGCGCTCGATGGCGCAGAACCCGACATCAATCAGACCATGACGCTCGTTCTGGCCGCACTGACCCTATTGGGGCTCGGCATCTTCGGCCCCAGTATCGCGTCGGGTCTAGTGTCTGGCGCGCCGCAACTGGGCGCGGGCGCTGTTCTTGGAACCGTAGGGGCTGCGGCAGCGGCAGGCATGCTGGCCGGCGGTGGCGCTTTGGCGGCGGCGCGCCTGGCGGGAGGTGCCGCCGGTGGCACCTCGGCCGTTCAGGCCGCCTCAAGCATGGGCAGTGCGTCCGGCGGATCAACCGGTGGCGCGTCGGTCTCTGGAGGGGCGGGGCCAGCGCCAGTCCCACCCTTCTCATCGCCGCCAACATCATCAGGCGGAGGTGGCAGAATGGCTACGGCAGCAAGCGCATCCAAGGCTCCAGAGCAAGCCCAACCCGATTGGGCGAAGAAGATGCAGCGGGAGCAGAGGCTGCGCGGTCATCTGCATGCGGCCCAGACAGCCCTATCCGCTGGGGACCAGCCCGTCGCTTCCGCCAACCCTGACATCACTCAAAAGGAGTAGACTATGCGGTTCAAACGCCCCGTCCAGCGCTATGGCGATAGGCCGGAACCCGAAACCCCCTACCAGAAAGCGGCGCAAATCTGGGACGAGCGTATTGGCACCAGTCAGGCTCAGGCCGCCAACTGGCGGCTGATGGCGCTCGGCGCGTCCGTCGTGTCCCTCTGTCTGGCGGGTGGCATGATCTGGCTTGCTTCGCAGAGCCGCGTCACGCCGTATGTCGTTGAGGTCGATAGTCAGGGTGGTGTGCGGGCGGTGGCACCCGCCGTTGAGACCTACCAGCCTACCGACGCCCAGGTCGCGTGGTTTCTGGCGCGCTTCATTACCAATGTCCGATCTTTGTCGATCGATCCTGTTCTGGTGCGTCAGAACTGGCTTGAGGCCTATGCCTTTGCCACGGACCGTGCGGCACAGGCTCTCAACGCACAGGCACAGGCCAATGATCCGTTCGCGGGGATCGGTGAGCGCAGCGTGACGGTGTCGATCCTAAGCGTCGTGCGGGCGTCGCCAAAAAGCTTTCAGATCAAATGGAAGGAACAGGTCTATTCGCGAGGATTGCCAGATAAAACAACCTACTGGACCGGAATCCTCAACGTTCAGAAGAGCCTGCCCAGGCGCGAGGACGTCCTACGCAAGAACCCGCTCGGCCTCTATGTCACCGACCTCTCCTGGTCTCAGGACTACAGCAGCCCCGAGGTGAAGCCGTCCGTTACAGCCGTGACCACCTCACCTTCAGAAGGAGTACAGCCGTGAAAACCGTCGTCCTGACTTGTCTTGTCGGGTCTTGTCTTGCGCTGACGCTGCCCGCGGTGTCCGACGCGAAGCCCGTGCGAAAGACCTCACCTACCGCGCGCGCCATTCATGCCGCAAACGCAGCCGCGACCCAAGGCCCAGAGCCGGGCAGCTATCTCAATGCCGTTCAGGTCTATACCTTCATTGAGGGCACGCTTTACCGGCTGTTCACGGCGCCTGACAAGGTCAGCGATATCGTCCTGCAAACCGGCGAAAGCCTGATTTCAGTCTCAGCCGGGGACACGGGCCGCTGGGTGATCGGTGATACGACCAGTGGCAGCGGGGAGGGCAGGCAAACCCACATTCTCGTCAAGCCATACACAGCAGGACTTAGAACGAACCTGATCATCACCACGGATCGGCGGACCTATCACCTGCAACTGGAGAGCACACGGATGACGGCCATGGCGGCCGTCACCTGGCGGTACCCGCAGGATCAACTCCTGACGAAAAAGGCGGAGGCGCCCGTTGAGGTGCCATCTCCGCCCACACCCGTCATCGTGGGTTTATCGCTGGAGAGTCTGCGCTTCAGCTACACCATCACAGGTGCCAGGCCGGCCTGGCGTCCCGTGCGGGCGTTCGATGACGGCCAGAAGGTCTATATTGAGTTCCCTGCCGATCTGGCCTTGGGGCAGGCCCCGCCGCTTTTTAGTGTTGGTGCGGATGGCAAGCCCGAACTCCTGAACTACCGTGTTCAGGGCCGGTTCTACGTCACCGATGTTCTGTTCAGCGCGGCGGAACTGCGTCTGGGCGCCAGGCGGCAATCGGTCGTCCGCATCACCCGGACGGGTGAGGGGGCGGCAAAAACGCCGGGAGTGCATCATGACTGACCTTGCCCCCAATCCCAAGGTCGATCCCGAAACCCTGGTCCTTCGCGCCCAGCCACGCCGCATCATTCGCTTCAAGCGCCACGTGTTGGTGGCCTCGGCAGCTGTGGTTTGCGCCTCCCTATTCGGAGTGACATGGCTGGCGCTCGGCGCGTCGGCACCGAAGGTTGTCGCGCAGCCGGAAACCTTCAATCCGGACAAGCTCGCCGACACGCAACAGGCCCAGCCCGACAAACTGAGCCAGTTGCCGCAAGCCTATGATCAGATACCAGAGGGTGTGCCTCAGCTAGGGCCGCCTTTGCCGGGCTATCGGGGCGAGTCGACTCTGCAAGTTGCGCCAGTGCCGGCACAGGCGGGGCGAGATGGCGGCGTTGGGAGCGGTAGCGTCTCAGCCCCCGCGACCGTCAGTGGGGTGTTCTTCACGGTAGCGCCCCGCCTCTCAACGGTTGCAGATAAGGCCCCGATGCCTGACATACGGCCTTTGGATGCCATGAGGTTGCCAATTTCGTTCGGTCCGGCCGAAGGTGTGCCTCTCGCAAAGCCGGATTTCGTCGACCGGAAAGGCTATGGCGGTATCTACAACAGCCACGAGATGCAGACACCGGTCTCGCCCTATCAGGTCATGGCAGGCACCGTTCTCTCCGCCAGCCTTGTCACCGGCCTGAAATCTGACCTTCCCGGGGTTGTCATTGCCCAGGTGTCGCAGCCTGTCTTTGATACCGTTTCGGCCCAACACCTGTTGATCCCGGCGGGCACGCGACTTCTGGGGCAATATGACGATCAGGTCGCTTTCGGGCAGTCCCGCGCACTGGTTGTGTGGAAACGTCTGATCCTGCCGGATGGCTCTTCCCTCGAAATCGACAATCTGCCAGCGACAGATTCAGAGGGTGATGCGGGGCTTGCCGACAAGGTGGATTACCACACCTGGAGCTTGCTCAAGGGTGTGGGACTATCGACCTTGCTGGGTTTGACTTCGCATAGCGGCCAGGGGGATGATGACAGCGATCTTGTGCGCGCCTTTCGGGAGGCTACCCGCGATACCGCCAATCAAGCCGGGCAGCGGATCGTCGAGAAGTCCCTGAATATCCGCCCCTCTATCACCGTGCGTCCCGGATGGCCGGTGCGGGTCATCGTTCATAAGGACCTAATTCTGAAACCGTATGGGGGAGGGGCTAGTCATGGTTGAATTGAAACTTGCGAAGCTACCGGATCGGACGCCGGTCAAGCTGACGATCATGCTGGGCGCGGAACTGCATCAGTGCCTCAGAGACTATGCCGAGCTCTATGCGGCCGCTTATGGGGCCACCGAACAGGTCGTCGATCTCATTCCGTACATGCTGGAGGCGTTCCTCCAGAGTGACAAGGGCTTTCAGCGAGGAGGTAAGAAGTGATGCGCACTAACTCTAATGAACTTACGGATGGCAACGGGACCGTTGTTTTGCCGGAAAAGCTGGCTTACAGCATACATGAGGCGATATTGGCCACAGGTCTCGGTCGAACGTTCCTCTATGACCGCATGATGTCGGGAGAGCTTAAATCACGCAAATTGGGTGGACGGCGAGTCATTCTGAAAAACGACCTGATGGAGTACCTCAACTCAAGCCCGCCGGGGCAGGGCTTAAGCTGGTAAGGGCTGAGTTCACGCGATTCAAATTGACGGCCTCCGAAACGATTCGGAGGCTGTTTTTTTTTGCCTGAAAGGGTCGCACGAAGAGTGAAACTTCGGCATCTGATCGTCCGTCTGTCAACGGAACCGTGTCAGAGCGTTCGGGAACGCCTTTAGGCTTGTTTTTAGGCTGGGGACTTGGCGGGACTTGAAAAAGTCCATTTATTTCAGCATGTTAGACGGAAAGAAATGGCGGACAGAGAGGGATTCGAACCCTCGATAGAGTTGCCCCTATACACGCGTTCCAGGCGTGCGCCTTCAACCACTCGGCCACCTGTCCATCACTGGCAAGACCGGGCAATGCCACAGGTCTTGGGAAGGCGGCGGTTATAACCGTCCACCGATAAATCGCAAGCCCCTAACTGGGCTCTGGCGCTATCTTTTTTACACCCTATATGTCCGGCATAGGTCTATATTGGGGATAAATCCCCCTGCATACTCAGGAGCCGCGCATGTTCGGTAGCAAAACCCGCCTGATTTCCCGTGAAGACGCCCTGCCGGGCCGTGCTGAGGTCCTGCCGACTGACACGACGCACGCCGTGCTTGGCACGCCGCTCAAAGGGCCTTTTCCGGAGGGCACCGAAACCGTGGTGTTCGCTATGGGCTGCTTCTGGGGCGTCGAGCGCCTGTTCTGGCAGCAGGCGGGCGTCTACACGACGGCGGCCGGCTATATCGGTGGCTATACGCCCAACCCGACCTATCGCGAGGTATGCACCGGTCAGACGGGCCACACCGAAGGCGTTCTGGTCGTTTATGACCCGACCAAGCTCAGCTTCGAGGCGCTTTTAAAGCTGTTCTGGGAGCGTCACGACCCGACGCAGGGGATGCGTCAGGGCAATGATGTCGGCACGCAATACCGTTCGGCCATCTTCACCACCACTGAGGCGCAGTACGAGGCGGCTTTGAAGTCACGCGATGCGTTTGAGGCGGCGCTATCGGCCAAGAGGCTTGGTCCAATCACCAGCGAGATTTTCGGGCCTGACAGCGATCAACCCTTCTATTACGCCGAAGACTACCATCAGGGCTATCTGGAAAAGAACCCGGAAGGCTATTGCGGCCTTAAGGGCACGGGCGTTACCTGCGCTATTTAAGAGACCCTCGACGGGTGCAGGCTCCGCCACCTTGGCCGCCGCCGCAATGGCGGCTTGAGCGGAATGATTCCCTCAGAAATCATTCCTCGCTACTGTGTGGGTTTGATGTCGCGCAAGATCGCCGGGATCTGTTCGCTCAGATCCTCGGCGATAAGGCCCGGCCCGAAGCGGCGCGCCGCCTCTGAATGCAGCCACACCCCGGCGCAGGCGGCCTCAAAGGCCTTCATATTCTGAGCCATCAGGCCGCAAATCAGCCCACCCAGAACGTCGCCCGACCCGGCGGTCGCCAGCCACGGCGGCGCAAGGCGATTGACCACCAGCCTGCCGTCAGGGTGGGCAATGACGGTTTCAGCGCCTTTCAGCAAGACCACGGCCCCGGAGGCGGCCGCTGCATCGGCGGCGGCGCGCGCCCGCTCCTCGGCGCGGCCGAAGACGCGCGCAAATTCGCCTTCGTGCGGGGTCAGGACGCAGGGGCCATTGACCGCGGTAAACAGGGTCTTTGGGTCGTCTTTGAACACGGTCAGGGCATCGGCATCGAGCACGCACGGCTTTTGCGCTTTGACCGCCGCCAGAACGCAATCGCGTGTGCGCTCGTTCAGGCCTGCGGCGGGCCCCAGCAGCACGGCGGTAACCCGCGGGTCACCGATCAATCCGGCAAATTCGGCCACATCGCGCACGGGCTTGGTCATGACCGCTTCAAACGCCGTCGCGTAGACGATCAGGGCCGACGGGTCGCAGGCCACGGATACCAGCCCGGCACCGGCGCGCAAGGCCGCCCGCGCTGCCAGCCGCGCCGCCCCCGTCGAATGAACAGGGCCACCCAGGACGACGGCGTGACCGCGATCGTACTTGTTGCCTGCCACATTAGGCGAGGGGAAGTGGGCGAACCAGTGTTCCGGACGGTTATCGGCAGGGGTGGGCAGGGTGCTCATGACAGGCTCAGCGCGCTATATTCACAGACCGCACCCCTATACCATGCGCGCATGCTTTTCGGGAGGTGGATCAAAGGCCTGCGGCATCAGGAAACCGTACCGCCCCGAAGTTGTGTCGAGCACGCACAGATGCGCATTTTCGATCATCATATCCCCAAAACATGTGATACCGCCTCCTAAAATGTGGGGGTAGGGTCGGCCAAGTTGCTGTTTAGTGTCGATGTTTGGCTCCGGGAGCTGGGGGTTGCCGGGGGGAAGCGAAACGTCGCAAACGCCGGAACGGATGCATGGCGCATAGCCAGAGTTGTCCCCCTTTGGTGCCGCCGGTTCCTTGTCCCAGGATCGGCCCTTCACGTCCAGACGTCCGTTCCGGCCCTTTTCAAACATTACAGAGAGTTCATCTTCGCCCCGTTGCGGCCTATGCTGTGCGGGGTTAGGGTCGTTGCCTGCGCAACTGTATGCGCCCCGTACCTTTTCCGGAGCTGCCCCCATGCTTGATCGTCGTTCACTTTTGTCCGGGGCCTCGGCCCTTGCTGCTGTAGGTCTCTCGGCCGGTACCGCCCTGGCGCAGACGGCATCGGCGAAGCTGAACGCGACGTTTGACGCCATTTTCAATGAGATGGTCGATCATTCGCCAACGGGTGCCACCTCTCTGGGCCTCGACACGGGGGCGCGCGCCGCCCTGAAAGCCAAGCTCGATCCGGCCACGCCACAGGAACGCGCTCGCTACACAGCCTTTCTGGAAAAGTCGGTCGCCGCGTTGAAGGCCATCCCGCGCGATCAGTTGTCAGGCATGGACCGCATCAACTACGACACCGTGCTATGGGATCTGACCCAAAGCCTGAACGGGTACAAGGCCTTCGCCTTTGGTTCGCCCGGCTCGTCGCCCTATGTCATCACGCAGTTGACGGGTTCCTATATCTCGATCCCGGACTTCCTCGACAGCCAGCATGCGATCGAAACTAAGGCTGACGCCGATGCCTATCTGTCGCGGCTTAAGGCCTATGCGGTACTGCTCGATGAGGAGACCGCCAAGATGCAGGCCGATGTGGCCAAGGGTGTCATCGCGCCGGACTTCGCCCTGCAAAAGGCCATCACCCAGCTCAAGACGCAGCGCGACACCAAGGCGGCCGACAGTGTGCTGGTGCAATCAATTATCCAGCGCACTAAGGAAAAGAACATCGCCGGTGACTGGGGTGCGCAGGCGACCCGCATTTATGAAATCGCCGTCGTCCCTGCGCTCAGCCGTCAGATCGCCGCCGTCGAAGCCGTCCTGCCCAAGGCGACGCACGATGCGGGTGTGTGGCATATTCCGCAAGGCGAAGCCTATTACATCTATGGTGCGCGCGGCGGCACCTCGACCGACCTGACGCCGGACGCCATCCACCAGATCGGCCTCGATAAGGTCAAGGAACTCAATGCCGAGCTGGAAAAGGTGATGACGAATCTCGGCATGACCACGGGCACGACGGGCGAGCGGCTGAAGGTCATGGCCAAGGACCCGAAGTTTGTCTATCCCAATACCGATGCGGGCAAGGACAAGCTGCTGGCCGACCTCAATAAGCAGGTCGAGGTGGTGCAGGCCAAGCTGCCGGCCTATTTCGGCGTCCTGCCGAAGACCAAGGTGACGATCAAGCGCATCCCGCCGGCGACTGAGCTGGGCGCACCAGGCGGTTATTACCAACCGGCATCGCTCGATGGGTCGCGTCCGGGGGCCTATTACATTAATCTGCGCGACACGGCCGAAGTGCCGAGCTGGACCTTGCCGACCCTGACCTATCACGAGGCCATTCCGGGTCACCACATGCAGATTTCCATTCAGCAGGAGAACAAGAACCTGCCAATGCTGCGGCAAATTTCGGGCTTCAATGCCTACATCGAGGGCTGGGCCCTCTATTCCGAAGAGGTCGCGGCCAAGGATATGGGCATGTATGCCGACGACCCCTATGGCTACATCGGTTATCTGCACGACGCCCTGTTCCGCGCCTGCCGTCTGGTTGTCGATACGGGGATGCACCACAAGCGCTGGAGCCGGGAACAGGCCATGGCCTTCATGGACGCCAATCTAGGTGATCCGAACGAGACCGAGATCGAACGCTACTGCGTGTGGCCGGGTCAGGCGCTGGGTTACATGATCGGCAAGATCAAATGGCTGGAACTGCGGACTATGTATCAGGCAAAATTGGAGGCGAAGTTCGACATTAAGGCCTTCCACGACATTGGCCTGACGGCGGGTGCGGTGCCGCTGGCGGTCTTGGAAACCGTCTATGCCGAGTGGGCCGCGAAGCTGTAAGGATACTATGATTAATAGCCTCCCTCCGTTTTGATAGGGGGGAGGTTTGTTTTAGGAGACCCCATGCTCAATCGACGCGCTTTGCTTGTGACCGGTGCGGCGGCGGCGACCTTTGCCGCCACGGGTGCCCATGCCGCCAGCGACCCGGCGACGGCCAAAACCTTGAATACCCTGTTTGACGCCATCTTTAACGAGAATGTCGATCAGTCGCCGACTCTGGCCACCTCACTGGGCCTCGACAAGGACGCGCGTGCAGGGCTCAAGTCTAAACTCAACGATGCCTCCGAAGCCGAAGCGCTCAAAGGCATCGCGCGCGCCGAAAAGAACCTCGCGGCGCTGAAAGCCATTGCGCGCGACAAGCTGAGCGGCATGGACCGCATCAATTACGATACGGTCCTGTGGGGCTATGAGAGCCGCAAGTCGGGCTATGACCGCTTCAAATTCGGCAACTGGGGCGGGGCCAATCCCTACATCCTGTCGCAATTGAACGGGGCCTATCAGTCCACGCCGGACTTCCTTGCCAATCAGCACACGATCGAAAACAAGGCCGATGCTGAGGCCTATCTGGCACGTCTGGAGGCCTTCGCCGTCCTGATCGGGCAGGAGACGGAGCGTTTCAAAGGCGATGTGGCCAAGGGCGTCGTGCCGCCGGATTTCGTCATCGATAAGGCCCTGACGCAGTTGCAGGCGCTGGCGGCCATCAACGGCGCCGACAGTTCGATGACCAGGGCGCTGATCAGCAAGACCGCCGACAAGGGTTTTACCGGGGATTGGGCCGCTGAGGCCGCCAGACGCATCGACGGGCCGGTCGCTAAGGCGCTCAACGCCCAGATTGACGCGCTTAAGGCCGTGCGGCCAAAGGCGACGCACGACGCTGGTGTGTGGAAGCTGAAGGACGGTGACGCCTATTACGCCTTCGCGGCAGGATCGTCGTCGGGCACGACCACGAAATTGACGCCCGACGAGATCCATAAAATCGGCCTTGATATGGTCAGGGAACTGTCGGCCGAGGCCGATGCGAAGTTTAAGGCGCTGGGCCTAACGCAGGGCACGGTGGGCGAGCGCATGGCCGCCATCGCCAAAGACCCCAAATACGTCTATGACAATACCGACGCGGCCAAGGACAGGCTGCTGGCCGATCTGAACGTGCAGATTCGTGCCATCGAGGCCAAATTGCCCGACTGGTTCGGCGTCCTACCCAAGACGCCGGTGGTGGTGCGCCGCGTACCCAAGGAAATCGAATCCGGTGCACCGGGCGGCTATTATCAGCGCCCGACGCTCGATGGCTCGCGGCCGGGCGCTTACTATATCAATCTGCGTGATACCGCCGAATGGCCGTCGTGGTCGCTGCCGACCCTGACCTATCATGAGGCGATTCCGGGCCACCATCTGCAAATCGCCATCCAGATGGAGACGCAAGGCCTGCCGCGCCTGCGCAAGGTGGGCGGTTTCTCGGCCTTTTCGGAGGGCTGGGCGCTCTATTCGGAGCTTCTGGCCACTGAAATGGGCATGTATGAGACCGATCCGCTGGGTTATATCGGCTATCTGCAATCTGCCCTGTTCCGCGCCATCCGTCTGGTGGTGGATACGGGGATGCACGCCAAGCGCTGGTCACGCGAAGAGGCCATCCGCTATTTCGTGGCCACCAATGGCGATCAGGAATCGTCGGCCACGACCGAAATCGAACGCTACTGCGTATGGCCGGGTCAGGCGCTGAGCTATATGACCGGCAAGATCCAGTGGGTGCGTATGCGCGACCGCATGAAGGCGCAACTGGGGCCGAAGTTCGATATCAAGGCCTTCCACGACCGCGGCCTGACGGCGGGTCCGGTGCCGCTCGCGGTACTCGAAACTGTCTATACGGAGTGGGCGCGCGGTCTTTGATCGCCGCCCGGTGGACGCCCGTCTTTGATTGTGTTACCCGATTAAAAAAACCAAATATAACTAATCGGGAGGACACTATGATACGCAACACCTTCGCAGGTAGCCTTGGCGCGGCCATTCTGGCGCTCATGGCCTTCGGGCCGCAGGCGGCTCAGGCCGAGATGTCACCTCAGGCTCAGGTCGCCGCCATGAAGCGCGGCGTCAATGTGCTGGGCTATGATCCCCTTTGGAAGGACCCCGCCAAGGCGCGTTTTCAACCGCGTCTGATGTCGGTGATCCGTGAGGGTGGCTTCAACACGGTTCGTATCAACCTCCATGCATTTCAGCACATGGACAAGGATAACCGCCTGTCGCCCTTCTATTTTTCCACCCTCGATACCATGGTAGACGCGGCGAATAAGGCCGGTTTGCACGTCATTCTGGACCTGCACAACTTCAATGAGTGCGCTGAGGATGTGAAGGCCTGCCGGCCGAAGATCATGGCCTTCTGGACGCAGATGGCGGAGCATTACAAGGATGCGCCCGACACCGTCATGTTCGAGATTTTGAACGAGCCGCACGGCCCGGTAAATGCCGTGTGGAACGACATGATCGCCGAAAATCTGAAAATCATCCGCAAGACCAATCCGCGGCGCAATGTTATTGTCGGCCCGACCTCGTGGAACAATCTCAATGATCTGGAAGGCTTGCGCCTGCCGGCCGAAGATTTGCATCTGATCGTCACCTTCCACTATTACGAGCCCTTTGTCTTTACCCATCAGGGAGCGGCGTGGACGCCGGACTTCAAGGATGTGAAGGGCGTCGCGTGGACCAAAGCCGAGGGGCAGGCCCGCCTTGACGCCGATTTCGACAAGGTGAAGGCGTGGAGCGCCCGCACCGGACGCCCGATCCTGCTGGGCGAATTCGGGGCCTATGACAAGGGGCCGCTCGACAGCCGCGTGGCCTATACGGACGCCGTGGCGCGGGCGGCTGAGGCGCGCAACTGGGCGTGGGCTTACTGGCAGTTCGATTCTGACTTTATCGTCTATGACATACCGGCGGATCGCTGGGTCAAGCCGATTCACGGCGCGCTGATCCCCGAACAGGCGGCGAAGGTCGAGGCGGCGCAAACGCCTCCGGTCGATCCCAATGACGTCATGGCTCACGTCATCAATACGCCCAAACTGTCGTCGTGGAACGCCTATGGTGCCCCACAGGCTGCGGCCCCAGTGCAGACGGCCGAAGGCGCGCCCATTCGTTCGGCCCTGCGCATCCCTTTGTCGGCGGCGCAGCCCAATGCCTGGGATGTCGGCAGCGTGGCCCCGATCACGCAATCGGTAAAAAAGGGCGACAAACTTCAGGCATGGGTGTGGGCCCGTGCGGCTACGCCTGATACGGCGACGCGCGTGCCGCTGAACATCCTCATCTCGCTCAACAAGGCCCCATGGACAGCACTGGTCAACACACCGGTTCAGATTTCATCCGAATGGGACATGTATGTGGTGCAGGCCGTGGCCGACAAGGACTATGAGGCGGGTACAATTATGCTGAGCCTGCAATTGGGCAAGTCGGCCTATCCCATCGAACTGGGCGCCCCGGTGGTACTACGCAACTACGCACCGACCGCGCAGTAGGCAGCGTACGACCCTTATCCCGTATATTCGGCCAGAAGGCGTTCAAGTCGCGCGCCTTCTGGTCTCAGAAACCACAGGTAGCGGATCGCTTGCACAAGGGTCGAAGCCCCCAGTACGCCCCCGAAGAGCAAAGCCCCCTGCACGGCCTGAGTGGCGGTCATCTTATCTGTGCCGATCAACTGCCACAGAGTCACGCCTGTGACGAGGGGGAATAGCCCCATTAGCCAGAACATCACGACGGCGCTGTGCCGGGCCGCGCGGTTTTCGTCCAGCCTGAGCTGTAGGCTCTGCGCAATAGACGCCGCCGCGTCCGCAAAGCGTCGCCTATGCCGGTCGTGCGCGCGCATCATCAGGATCAGCGCCACCCACGGCGCGACCAGCATCAGCAGGCTCCCCCATTCGCGCGTGACGTCAAGACTGTCATGCCGAAAGGCGTCATACCCAAAGACAAGCGTGATCGTGCCCAGCGCGGCCCCGACACACAGTAAAAAAGCGGTTTGTCCCTTACGGCGACGTTCGATCCCGTTCATCAGGCTTTCCAGTAAAAAGGCCCGCGCCGTGCGGTCTATGTCGTGGTCATGGGCCCGCCACAGGCGCTCCAGGGTTTCAATCTTCATCGGATAACTCCTGAACAAGCGTGGCCAGCCGCGCCCGTGCCCGGTTCAGACGCACACCGATATGGCTTTCACTGAGGCCGTGCAGGGCGGCCATATCGGCATAGGGCGTCTGTTCCAGCCACAACAGCATCAGCGACCGATCTAGCGGCGGAAGGGCGCGCAAGGCATCAAACACCTGATCCAGCCGGGCATCGGACGGTTCAGGGGTGAGCTGTTGCAGGCCCTCGCGCTGCGTTTCAAACACCCGCAACAGACGCAGGCCCTCGCGCCGTTTCCACGTCAGGGCGCGGTTATGCGCCACGCGGTAGATAAAGGTCGCCGGGAGCGACTCTCCGCGAAAGGCCGGCCACGCTTTCCACACGGCGATCAGCAGTTCCTGAAGCAGATCCGCCTGATCCGCCGACGTCGCAAACGCGCGGCTAAGCCGCCGCAGCGCCGGTAGTTGCGGGCTGATCCACTCACTAAAGGTCTGATCGCGCGGCATGGGGTCGTCTTATCGCGCGGCTGCGGCTTCGCGCGCCAGCCGGAGCGCCTCGCGATTGTTCTGCTCAAAGGCCCCGCTGTTCAAGCCGCAACCCACACCGGCGACGAGCAAAACCAGCAGGGCCGCAAGGACCGGCAGACGGTAACGGGCGGGTAAAAACAATCCAAGCACCTGAATCTCCTGTGTTTGTGTTTACGAGAGGTTAGACGCCCGTGACCGCATAAAACTTACACGCCCACAAAATAAATCGGTACAGCCGATAACGGGAAGGTCACTTGCCAGCGCTAAGTCTGTGGGTCTAAATACGCGCCGACTTCGCAAGGTGAGCCTATGAAACCCTTTAATGCCGATGCGCTCGAAGATCTGGTCCATGCGCGGGCGCGTCTGGCCATACTCGCCTATCTGTCCACGGCGGGGCAGGCGGACTTCACCGATCTGCGCGATCAGGTGGGCATCACCGATGGCAATCTGTCGCTGCACCTCAAAAAGCTGAACGAAGCGGGCTATGTGGCGATTCGCAAAAAGATTGTCTCCAACCGCTCCAATACGCGCATCGGCCTGACCGATGAGGGGCGCGAGGCCTTTTATAATTATCTCGATCAGCTCAAGCGCATGCTGGATGCCGTTCCGGAAAAGCCTGAACTTTAGTCCCTTACTCGATGGTTCAATTTTTATTGAGAACATATTGCGAACAAGGAACAAATGGGGTACAGCTTTCTCAACACATTTTCGCGGACGGGGGATGGACCTTCGCCTTGGGAATCGTGGCATAGGGAAGGTCTGGAATCATGTCGCAAGCGGTATTGAAACTCGTGGGAAAAGACGAAGCTGAAAAACAACGCGCGCTGGAATCGGCGCTGGCCCAGATTGACCGTGCCTTCGGTAAGGGCTCGGTGATGAAGCTGGGCAATGCCGGCAAGGTGGTGGAGGTGGAATCCATTTCCACCGGCTCGCTTGGCCTCGACATGGCGCTCGGTATCGGCGGCCTGCCCAAGGGGCGGGTCATCGAAATCTACGGCCCGGAATCGTCGGGTAAGACGACGCTGGCCCTGCATACGGTGGCCGAGATTCAAAAGGCGGGAGGCACGGCGGCCTTTGTCGATGCCGAACACGCGCTCGATCCGGTTTATGCCCACAAGCTGGGCGTCAATCTCGATGATCTTCTGGTGTCGCAGCCCGATAACGGCGAACAGGCGCTGGAAATCACCGATACGCTGGTGCGCTCTGGCGCTGTCGATATCGTCGTGGTCGATTCGGTCGCGGCCCTGACACCCAAGGCGGAAATCGAAGGCGATATGGGCGACAGTCTGCCCGGTCTTCAGGCACGCCTGATGTCGCAGGCCCTGCGCAAGCTGACGGCCTCGATCTCCAAATCAAAGTGTATCGTTATCTTCATCAACCAGATCCGCATGAAGATCGGCGTGATGTACGGCTCGCCCGAAACGACGACCGGCGGTAACGCGCTGAAATTCTATGCTTCGGTGCGTCTCGACATTCGCAGCATCGGTAAGATCAAGGTGCGCGACGAAATCGTTGGTAACAATGTCCGCGTCAAGGTGGTGAAGAACAAAGTCGCTCCGCCGTTCCGTGAAGTCGAATTTGACATCCTCTACGGTGAAGGCATCTCCAAGCTTGGTGAAGTCCTCGATCTGGGTGTCAAAGGCGGCGTGGTTGAAAAGGCCGGCTCGTGGTTCTCGTTCAACTCGATCCGCATTGGTCAGGGGCGCGAGAATGCCCGCGACTTCCTGAAGTCCAATCCGGAGATTGCGGCCGAAATCGAAGCTCTGGTACGCAAGAAGTCCGACGCCATTTCCGAAGAACTGTTAGGTACGCCGGAACCGGACGAAGACGGCGAATAAAATCTAAAACCCGCATTGGGTGCGGGTTTTCAGACCGCATGCATTCCACACGTAAACACCTCGATCTTGTGATCGGGGTGTTTCTTTTTGTCCTGACCCGTCAGAAAAATACCTGCGTTGGCGCAAAGGTCTTTGCGCAAATACCCAAGCCCTCTATATACGGCTGAAATTTGTCCTGTGGTGCGGTGTTAAACCGTCGGAGTCCCATGCCTTCCTTAAATCAGATCCGTCAGACCTTCCTGGATTACTTCGCCAAGAACGACCATGAGATCGTGTCGTCTTCGTCGCTGGTGCCGCACAACGACCCGACCCTGATGTTCACCAATGCAGGCATGGTGCAGTTCAAGAACGTCTTTACGGGGGCCGAAACCCGTCCGTACAAACGCGCTACCACCTCGCAAAAGGTCGTGCGCGCGGGTGGCAAGCACAACGATCTGGACAATGTCGGCTATACGGCGCGTCACCACACTTTCTTTGAAATGCTCGGGAACTTCTCCTTCGGCGACTATTTCAAGGAGCAGGCGATCAGCCATGCCTGGAACCTGATTACCAAGGAATATGGCCTGCCTAAAGACCGCCTCCTGGCCACCGTCTATATCGACGACGATGAAGCCTTCAATCTGTGGAAGAAAATCGCCGGTTTCTCCGACGACCGCATCATCCGCATCGCCGGATCTGATAATTTCTGGTCGATGGGCGACACTGGCCCCTGTGGTCCGTGCACGGAAATCTTCTACGATCACGGCGAGCACATCTGGGGCGGCCCTCCGGGCTCTCCGGAAGAGGACGGCGACCGCTTCGTCGAAATCTGGAACCTCGTCTTCATGCAGTTCGATCAGCAAACGGACGGCACGCGGCTTAACCTGCCCAAGCCTTCGATCGACACCGGCATGGGGCTTGAGCGCGTCGCGGCGGTGCTGCAAGGCGTGCACAACAACTACGATGTGGACCTGTTCAAGGCCCTGATCCGCGCCAGTGTCGAGGAAACGGGCGTTAAGGCGGAGGGTGAAGCCCTCCCGTCGCACCGCGTGATCGCCGATCACCTACGCTCGACCTCCTTCCTGATCGCCGATGGCGTAACGCCGTCGAACGAAGGCCGGGGCTATGTTTTGCGCCGTATCATGCGCCGCGCCATGCGCCACGCCTATCTGCTGGGGGCTAATGAGCCGCTGATGCCGCGTTTGGCGCCGGTTCTGGTGCGTGAAATGGGCGATCATTACGGCGAACTGAAACGCGCCGAGGCGACCATCATCGAAACTCTGCGCCAGGAAGAGGAGCGTTTTCGCCGCACGCTGGGTCGCGGCATGACCCTGCTGGACGAGGCCACCGCTAATCTCAAAGACGGCGACATGTTGGAAGGCGAAGTGGCCTTCAAGCTCTACGACACCTATGGCTTCCCGCTCGATCTGACGCAGGACGCCATCCGCGCGAAGGGCTTAAGCGTCAATGTCGCCGGTTTCGAAGCGGCGATGGGAGAACAGAAGCAGCGCGGCCGCGCCAATTGGAAGGGCTCCGGCGAAACCTCCGTGCAGGCCGAATGGTTCTCGATTCGCGATCAGGCCGGGGCGTCGGAATTTGTCGGCTATGAGCACCTTTCGACCCAATCGCACGCCCGCGTCATTGTCCGCGACGGCGAGTCAGTGAGCGAAGGTCTGGTCGGTGAGCGTTTGCAGGTCGTCTTCGACCGCACGGTCTTCTATCCTGAAGGCGGTGGGCAGGCGGGCGATACCGGCACCCTGCACTGGGCCGGTGGCGAAGGCCGCGTGCTCGATACGCAAAAGCAGGCCGGCGACCTGATCGTGCATGACGTCGAAATCACCGAAGGCGTTCTGGCGGTCGGCGATATGGTGCATCTGCACGTGGATGGCGCCAAGCGTCAGACGACGAAGTCCAATCACTCGGCCGCCCACCTGCTGCATGCGGCGCTGAAAAACGTTCTGGGGCCGCACGTGGCGCAGAAGGGGCAACTGGTCGATGCCGAGCGGATGCGCTTCGACTTCAGCCACGGCGCGCCCGTCTCGCCTGAGGAGATCGAGCGCATCGAGGCCGAGGTTAACGCGGTTATCCTGCAAAATGAGGCGGCCACGACTAAGATGATGGCCCCCGCTGAGGCGATTGAAGCCGGAGCCGTGGCGCTGTTCGGTGAAAAATACGGTGATGAGGTCCGGGTCCTTAGCCTCGGTCACGCGCTCGATGGGGCGGACAAGGGCTACTCGGTCGAGCTGTGCGGCGGCACCCATGTGTCGCGCACGGGTGATATCGCCCTGTTCAAGATCATTTCCGAAAGCGGCATCGCCGCCGGGGTGCGCCGTATCGAAGCCTTTACCGGCGAAGCGGCGCGTCAGTATCTGCTGGAGCAGGCGGGCGTCGCGCGTTCGCTGGCCGATCAGTTCAAGGTGCCGGTGGCGCAGGTGTCGGCCCGCGTCGAAGCGCTGGTCAACGACCGCAAGCGCCTCGAAAAGGAGCTGGCCGACGCCAAGCGCGCGCTGGCCGTAGGTGGCGGCGGGAAAGCGTCGGGTCCGGAAGACATCAACGGCGTCAAGGTTATCGCCCGTGTACTTGATGGCGTAGGTGGCAAGGATCTGCGTCCGCTGGCCGAAGACTTCAAAAAGCAGGTTGGCTCCGGCGTTGTGGCGCTAGTCGGTGTGCTGGACGGTAAGGCGGCGGTGACCGTAGCTGTGACGCCGGACCTGACCGGCCGTTTCAACGCGGCCGAACTGGCCAAGGCGGCCGTGATTGCCATGGGTGGTCAGGGTGCGGGTGGCAAGCCGGACTTCGCGCAAGGTGGCGCGCCGGACGCGACCAAGGCCGAGGGCGGACTGGACGCCATCAAGGCGGCCATCGTCTGATCGCCTCCGCATGAAAACGAAAAGGGCCGTCCGTTCGCGGGCGGCCTTTTTCGTATTTGCCGATTGCTTTTCGGGCGTCCCATATGCTGCAATCCCGTTAAAGGAGAGCCGCATGGATCGCTTGAAGGACAAGGTGGCGCTGGTGACCGGTGGCGCGCAGGGCATCGGTAAGGCCATTGTACGCAGCTTCGCCGCCGAAGGGGCGCGGGTCATCATCGCCGATATCGACCCCCGCGAAGGCAAGACGCTGGCGGCAGAGCTACCCGGTACGGTGTTTCGCCGACTCGATGTCTCCGATGAGGCGCAGTGGATCGCCGTCCTCGATTCGGTGGTGGCCGATTTCGGCCGGCTGGACGTGCTGGTCAATAATGCCGGCATTACGGGGCGCGCTGAGGCCAAAAACGATCCCGAACACACCACGCTCGAAGACTGGCGGCGAGTGATGACGGTCAATACGGACGGCGTGTTTCTGGGCTGCAAGCACGCGATTCGCGTGATGCGCCCGAACCGTACCGGGTCGATCATCAATATGTCATCGCGGTCAGGGCTGGTCGGCATCCCTCATCAGGCGGCGTATGCAGCGTCGAAAGCTGCCGTACGCAATCACACCAAGACCGTGGCGCTTTATTGTGCGGAAGAGGGGCTGAATATCCGCTGCAATTCCGTGCACCCGGCGGCGATTCTGACGCCGATGTGGGAGGCCATGCTGAAGGACGAAGCCGATAAAGAAAAGGTCGCCGCGGGTACGCCGCTGCACCGATTCGGGCGGCCAGATGAGGTCGCCGCCGTTGTGCTGCTTCTGGCCTCGGATGAAGCGACCTTCATCACCGGTTCGGAATTCAACATCGACGGCGGCGTTCTGGCGGGCACGGCGGCCTCGCCTAAGTAGTTTTAACTACTGAAGATTTGCCAGAAGGAATAGAGGCCGATGGCGATAAACAGGCCCGACGCCACGTAGCGGACGATCTTCATCGGCACGACCTTCAGCACCTTATCACCGAACAGCACCGCTGGGACATTGGCCAGCATCATGCCGAAAGTGGTGCCAAGCACGACCCAGGCAAACGCGTCTTCATACTTGGCCCCCAGAAACACCGTGGCCACTTGCGTCTTGTCGCCCATCTCGGCCAGAAAGAAGGCGATCAGTGTCGTCAGGAAGGGGCCGTAATCCCTTTTCGGGGCCTCATCATCGTCCATCTTGTCCGGAATCAAAATCCACAGACCGAGCGCGATAAAGGCGATGGCTACGATCCATGGCATCCAGGTCGTCAGGGCCAGTCCGGAGACAAAATGCCCGACCCCGGCGGCCAGCGCGTGATTCGCCACCGTGGCAATGAAGATGCCCCAGATAATCGGAATGGATTTGTGATAGCGCGCGGCCAGAATCAGGGCCAGCAACTGCGTCTTGTCGCCGATTTCGGAAAAGGCGACGAGGGCGGTCGAATTGAGGAAGGCGTCCACGATAAAATCTTGTCTGTGACCGGCCAGGTTTTGACACACAACGACGTGCTTCACCGCGGCCAGTCACTTATGGCGGCAAGGCAGGTCGTCGGTCTCACCTGTTTCGATTACGCCATGTCCATGCCGGACAAGTGTGTTGACGTAATCCGCCTGAAACAAGGCTCAGGCGCGGTTACTCCCCGAAGGAACGCGGGCTTGATAGACGCGGCTCAGAGATGAGTCAAGAGGAGCGCCAGACCCGACAGGGTAAACAGCGAGAGGACGGTCGATTGGGCGATGGACACCGCCGCGCCTTCGTACCACAGGCCGTACATGCGCGCCTGAATGAAAACGCTGACCGCCGTGGGGCAGGCCGACAGGAAGACGGCGATCTTCCACATTAAGGGCGGTGCGCCGAACAGGTGCATGGCGACGGCCATCACGGCGGGGGCCAGAAGCAGCTTACCCACCACGGCAATGGCGGTCACGGGCGTGACAGAGCGAAGCGCTTTCAATGGCATCAGGCCTAACATGCCGCCCAGCGCCACAAGTGCCACCGGCACGGAGGAGCGACCCAGTATATCGAGCATCTGATCGAACATCGGCGGGATCTTCACGCCCGCCAGCATCAGCCCGACCCCCAACAGCGACCCGAGGACGGTAGGGTTCTGTAGGGTACGTTTGAGCGCCAGCCCCACGCCGTGGCCTGATGCCACTGACAGGCCGGCACAGCCGATAAAAAACAGAATCAGAAAATCAGCGACAAACAGCAAGGGGGCCACCTGCATCACCTGAGATCCCAGAAGCCCTGTCAGGATAGGCAGGCCCAGAAAGGCGCTGTTGGAAATAAAGGCCGCCATGCCGGCACCGGTGGCTTCGCCGCGTGTGGCACCGAAGCGCCGGGCGGCCAGCAGGCAAAGCCCCGACGATACCGCGAAAGCCAGCGCATAGACGCCCAGCCAGCCCACATGCAGGGCGTCGGGTCGCGGCAGATTGGCAAAGGCGTGGATCAGATAGGCGGGAAAGCCCAGCCAGTAGAAATAAGCACTTAAGCCGTCCAGCCCTTCGGATTTCAGCCGCCCTGTACGCGCCAGAAGCGCCCCTAGACCGACAAAGGCAAAAAACAACAGAACGCGGCTTAGGGTTTCAAGCATGGCAGGGCTTTACGCCCTGTCAGGGGGTAAGAAAAGCCTTATTTGTCGGGACCGAAATCGCTGCTGGCTGAGGCCGAGGCGGCGGCCTCGGCTTCCGGATCGGGCAGGCCGATATGCGTCACCTGCCACGTGAAGAGGCCCTTGCGTTTCAATGTGAAGACGGTCGTGCCGATGTCGGGCTGCTTTACCCCCAGACGCGCGCGATCAATGCTCCAGTAAAGGACGGTCGGCAACGGCGGCTTAGGCGCAAATTCGCGCGGCTCGACCACATTGGCGTCTTTGCCAGCCCCGTAGGACAGGGCCAGCAGAGCCTTGGCCGTCAGGTAAGAATTGACGTCGATCACCGGTTGCTTGGGTGCGGGCGCGGTCAGGTCGGTAATGGCGCGGCCGAGAGCCCCCAGTGGGTCCTTCATGACATTGGGCGCGGGGGCGTAGGCGGTCGTCGTGCCCTTGGCATCGGACCACAACTGCGCCTTCAGGCTGGCGCGCACGTCGTCAAAAGCGACCAGTTCTGACAGGCTCTGGATGTCCTCGGACTCCGCCGCTGAACGCAGGTCGTAGAAGGCCCAGACCGGTCCGATGGCGAAACCGAACAGGGCGGCCAGAGCGGCGACTATGATGGCGATGGATAAGGTCTTGAACACGCGGACAGTTCCCCCTGAAGGCGCTGAAAAACAGGGTTAACACGAAAATAACGCCCTGTCGCGCCTCGTCCGACGATTCGCTCCAAACTGTGGCTAAACCGCCTGGTTGGTGATCAGACGGTGCACAAAGGTGAGCTTATTGCGAACGGTGGGGGTCAGGATAAACGGATAGAGCGGTCGCTCGCCCATGGCAGTGTGGATCGAGTTGATGGCCAGACTGAGCGGCACCCAGGCCTCGGCCAGCCGGTCAAAATCCGTGACGCGATAAGGCTTGAAATCGACCTCGGCGGCGACGCCCTCATCGGCTTTGGTCTTGATGGTCATGCCATAATAGTGGGCGGTTTCAAGGGCATCGGTAATGTGCAGGACGTGGGCGAAGGTTTCGGCAAAGTCCTCCCACGGGTGCATGGAGGCATAGGCGCTGATATAGCTGTCGGCCCAGAAAGGGGGCGGTCCTTCGGCATAGTGGCGCTCGATAGAAGCCTGATAATCGGCCTCATCGTCACCAAAAACCACGCGGCAGGCCGCAAGTTTTCCGGCATCGCGCACCAGTCGGTTCCAGATAAAGTGCCCGCATTCATGGCGGAAATGGCCGAGGAGGGTGCGATAGGGCTCGCCCATCTGACTGCGCACGCTTTCACGCACCGCGTCGTCGGCTTCGGCGGCGCGGATGGAGATGACGCCCTCATCGTGTCCGGTCATGGCGCTGTGGAAGGTGCCGTCCGGAGCCTGTGCGTCCTCCAGATAGTCGAAGACGAGCCCGCTGTCCGGGTCTTCGTTACGGTCGGGGGCGGGCAGGTCCCATTTGAGGAAGGCGTAAAACAGCCGGTGTTGGGCGTCGATAATGCGCCGGAACTGATCGAGATCGTTGGGGATCAGACGGTTGTGACGACAGGCGCGGCAATAGGCTGAGCCGTCGCCTTCGGGCACCAGCCAGTTGCACACATCCGTCGCCGCATTGGCGCAGAAGCGATAGGTCTCCCCGCCACTGACCGGTTGCCAGCGATCGTCGCCTTCGGGCGTTAGGGCGTGCAAATCACGGCTATTCGGTGAAAAGCCCAGCCGCGCCCCGCAGCTGACGCAGGCGCGGTTATGGAAAAACAGGGTGTTGCCGCATTGGGCGCAGGTAAACAGCTTCATTCGGGTGGGCTCCTGTGCCACGACCCTAGTGCAGCGGTTGTAAGTGTGAAAGGGTGCGCGGACCGGCCCTTGCAAAGGGCCGGTAAGGCTATTTCCCCTGCCACACCCCCGGATGGGAGTCGATCCAGGCCTGTATCAAGCCGGCGATTTTACGATCATCGGCCAGAGACGGATGATAGTGGCAGCCGCCAAAGTCTAGTCCATCAAAAAACAGCGTATCAACGCGGGTTTCACCGGTGTCTTTCAAGGTCTTGGCCACCTGAGCCACCTGCGCGCGAATCTCGCCACTGGCACCGTCCGAGGCCATCAGTATGAACTGCGCCTGCGGGTTCTTGGCGCGCAGTGCCCTGACGAAGGCGACATAGGTGTCGCGGTAATCGCCCTGCAAAGCCTCGCGCGTCGTCCACTTTTCCCCCGGATTGAGCGCCGTCGAAAAGTCATTGGTGCCCAGCCCGATGACAATAATCTGCGGCTGCCAGCCGGTAGCGTCGTAGGCGGTCTTGCCGTCGAAGAGGCTGTAGGGATAAAGTTTTGGTAGGGGATCGCCGATAAAGCCATTGTAATTACGCACGATTCCGCGACCGGAAAAGGCGTTGACCTGATAGTCGGCCTCATAGTGTTTGGCCGTCAGCGGCCCAAAGGCCTGAGACGTGTCGGTCGTCGCCCACACCTCGTCATTGGTACAGTCGCGCTTTGGCGAGGTGTTGCCGTAACCGACCGTGTAGGAATCTCCGATGAATTCGATCTGACGGGCACGGGCGGTGAGGGCGGCGGGCTTGTCGGCGCTGAAACCGAGGAAACGCCCGGTCTGGCCCTGCGATTCGGTGATCTTTTCGAGGCGATAGACGTCCACGGCCTTTGTGCTTTTGCTGTCGAAGCGCACCGTCGTCTGGCCGGGTTTTTCGATGACCTTCACCACCTCACCGTTGAGTGACAGCTTATAGATATTGGTGCTGTCATCAAAGCTTAGGGTGACGGACTTTGAGGCCGTCGCGGTCTCAAAATAAGCTCCCGGCCATTGATGCGTGTAGGCTGGGGCCGCCGAGCGCCCGCCATTGTGCAGGGGCAGAGTGTCGGCAGCGGCGACGGCGGCGAAGCTCGTCCCCGCCAAAAGCCATTTGGCCAGCCAAAGCGCCTTTGTCATCTTGAGTCTCCCTGTTTTTCGGCATGAAGAATGATAGCGCTGTCACTGTCAAGTGAGCGCAAAAAGAAAGGCCGCCCGCGAACGGACGGCCTTCCGTAAGACAGTAGGGGAACGCCGTTCCCCTTATAAGGACTAGGCAGCGAGCGCCTTTGATAGGTTCTCGGAGATCTTGTCGAGGAAGCCTTCGGTGGTGAGCCAGCCTTGCGTATCGCCGACCAGAAGCGCAAGGTCCTTGGTCATGAAGCCCGCTTCGACGGTGTCGATGCAGACCTTTTCCAGCGTCTCGGCAAAGTGCTTCAGCTCGGCATTGTCGTCCAGCTTGGCGCGGTGCTTGAGGCCTTGCGTCCACGCAAAGATCGACGCCATAGAGTTGGTCGAGGTGGCCTCGCCCTTCTGGTGCTGGCGATAGTGGCGGGTGACGGTGCCGTGCGCGGCCTCGGCTTCCATAATCTTGCCGTCCGGCGTTACCAGTGCCGAGGTCATCAGGCCAAGCGAGCCGTAGCCCTGCGCAACCGTATCCGACTGCACATCGCCGTCATAGTTCTTACAGGCCCAGACGAAACCGCCCGACCACTTCAGCGCCGAAGCGACCATATCGTCGATCAGGCGGTGCTCATAGGTCAAGCCCAGTGTCTTGAACTTCGCCGCGTATTCAGCGTCGAAGATTTCCTGG